>NZ_JAMYPW010000017.1:0-110099 GCF_040320565.1 Mesorhizobium sp. M0664 | reverse complement strand
TCGAGAACACCCATGGCTGCCTCCAAAAGACAGCCTTGAATCTGATTTGCTCAGCCTTGGGAATCCCAAGAGTCCACACGACCTAAAGCTGTTCGCCGGCGGCCGGTCCACAACGGGCTATGCCAATCGAGCGATCCGAAGCCCATGGAAGCACGCAAGATCATTCCGGCAGTCTCGGTCTGCGTGGTGCGCGAGAACACGGTGCTGCTGGTCAAGCGGGCCAGGCCGCCCTCGCAAGGTCTCCATGCCTTTCCCGGCGGCAAGGTCGAAGCCGGCGAGACGCTGGAACAGGCAGCACAGCGCGAATTGCTGGAAGAGACCGGATTGCAGGCGCGCAGCTACCGGCCGCTGCGGGAAATCCACATCGACGGCAGCGGCGACGGGCATCCGGTCGACTACTGGCTGACGGTGTTTGGGGCCGAGTATGCTGGCGGCGAGGCGGTGGCCAGCGACGATGCCGAGACCGCGGCTTTCTATACGCTGGCCGAAATGACAGCGATGCCGCTCGCCGATGCAGTGTTTGAAATTGCCGACGATCTACTCGGTCCCGACAAAGACGGCGAGATCTGAGCCAGAGAATCGCCTTGCAGGCGACAAATTGTTTCAGCACAAGGACCCATGAGCCGCACGTCTTCGTTTCTCGCCGCATGCCTCGCCGTCAGTGTGGTTGTCGGTGCGCGCCCGGCGATTGCCGCCGAAGCACCGTTCGAGCCCGGGCTGATGCGGCTGGCGGAAGTGCTCGGCTCGCTGCATTTCCTGCGTAATCTGTGTGGCGAGAAGGGCGATCGGTGGCGAGCCGAGATGGAAAAACTGATCGCATCGGAAAATCCGAACCCGGAGCGGCGCGCCCGCTTCATCGCCAGCTTCAACCGCGGCTACCGGTCGTTCGGCGGTACTTATACGCAATGCACGGCCTCGGCGACGGAAGCCATCAGCCGCTACATGAAGGAAGGCGAGACGCTGTCTCGCGACATCGCCTCGCGCTACGGAAACTGACGGCGGCAGCCGCTTTGCGAAAAAGCCGCATCAAGGGTCGGCGCCGTTGCGGCGGACGCGTTCGACGCTTCTCCGCTTGCCTCGAGTGAGGTCTTGGTGCAAACCTGATGTTGCACTTTTGCAACTATGTTAACGAAACGTTAGCGCGCAGATGTGAAATTAACTCAAACTGAAGGTTTCCGTCCCCTTGGCCTGCCTAATCGGCTAAGTTTGAAACGGATCGGACGCAGGTTTGCTGGACGCGACGGAATTTGTAGACGACGACCAAAAAAATGTCGCATTTACAAATACTTACTGCGCCTGCGTGTAAAAGGGACAACTCAAGCTTGATCCCTGTCCAACGGATCACCGCTTGAAAGGGTGGACATCGCAATGGAACATGGCGTCAACGACATCGACGCGCTGGTCAGGGAAGAAAAGCGCCTGACCGCCGTGGAAAGCCACAGCGAAGCCTGGGCAGAAGGATTGTCGGCCGGGATCGAGCCGGAAATCATCGCCGAGGCGGCCCTCGAAACGGCATTCGGCGAAATGCTGCGCACCAATGGCGAGACCTCGGCGCTTGCCCTGCTCGATCGCATGCGTGAAAAGGTGATTGCCGGGGCCTTCGAGCCCGAAAGACTGCGTCACTGACCCCCGTTCTTTGACGACGGCGCGCCGCCGGACATCATGTCCGGGCACATGGATGGGCTGGAACCAGGGAGTAGCAGGCGGTGAATTTTTTGATATCAGGCAAGCCGCGCGGCCTGGTCCTCAGCATTTGGTTCACCGCTTCCTGCGCGATGATTCCTTCTGCACTGTTTCTTGCGAGCAGTCCCTCTCAAGCCCTCAGCGAGATCAAGCGCGAAGACCTTCCCTCACCGGTCACACCGCCGCCCGACGCTGACATGTCGCCGCCCGGAAGTACCGTGCCGATGCCCGGCCCGCTCGGCACGACGCCACAGGCCAGCCAGCCGACGCCATCCGACGAGCCGGAACAAACCGAACCGAAAGGGCCGGCCAACGATGGCGGCATGGCCAATCCGCATGTCGATCCGGACGCGCCCGTGCCCGAAGTCGTCTACGACCTGGCCAAGTTGCCGGAACCGGTCAGGCGCATGCACGATCTGATAGTCGAGGCCTGCAAAAGCGGCGACATCGAAAAACTTCGGCCGCTGATCGGCAAGGGCGACACGATGACCCAATTGTCGCTGGGGGACATCGAGGGCGACCCGATCGCCTTCCTGAAGGGCCTTTCGGGCGATACGGAAGGCCAGGAGATCCTCGCCATCCTGGAAGAAGTGCTCAGTGCCGGTTTTGTCCATGTCGATGCCGGCACGCCGCAGGATCTCTATGTCTGGCCCTATTTCTTCGCCCTGCCACTGGACAAGCTCGACGCCAGACAACGGGTCGAGCTGTTCAAGATCGTCACCGCCAGCGACTATGACGACATGAAGCAGTTCGGTGCCTACATTTTCTACCGCGTCGGCATCACGCCGACCGGACAATGGACGTTCTTCGTCGCCGGCGACTAGCGCGCCAGCGCCTCGGAAAATTCCACCGCCCTGCCCTGGCTTGGCGTGACGATCTCGCCTTCCCACATCACGCGCCGGCCGCGCACGATGGTGCCGACGGGCCAGCCGGTCACCTGCCTGCCGTCATAAGGCGTCCAGCCGGCCTTGGAGCCTTGCTGGGCGTTGGCGATGGTCTCGCGGCGCTTCAGATCGACGATGGTCAGATCGGCATCGTAGCCGGCGGCAATACGGCCTTTCCTGGCGATGCCGAAAATACGCTGCGGGCCGTGGCTGGTCAGGTCGACAAAGCGCTGCAACGTCAGCCGGCCGGCGTTGACATGATCCAACATGATCGGCACCAACGTCTGCACCCCGGTCATGCCGGACGGCGACGCCGGATAAGGCTTTGCCTTCTCGGCCAGCGTGTGCGGCGCATGGTCGGAGCCGAGCACATCAACGATGCCTTGCGCAACGCCGTACCAGACCCCGTCGCGATGGCGCGTGGCGCGCACCGGCGGGTTCATCTGGATCAGGGTGCCCAACTGCGCATAATCATCGGCGCTCAGCGTCAGATGATGCGGCGTCGCCTCGCAGGTCGCGACATCCTTGTGCTGTTCGAGGAAGCCTACCTCCTCGGCGGTCGAGATGTGCAGCACATGGATCCGGGCGCGGACCTGGCGCGCGATGCGCACAAGGCGCTCCGTGCAGCGCAACGCAGCGATCTCGTCGCGCCATACCGGATGTGAGGACGGATCGCCCGCGATGCGCTCGCCAAGCCGCTCGCGCAGCCGGAACTCGTCCTCGGAGTGAAAGGCGGCGCGGCGGCGTGTGTTCCTCAGGATCGAGGCAACGCCTTCGTCGTCCTCGACCAGCAGGTCGCCGGTGGACGAGCCCATGAAAACTTTTATGCCGGCCGCACCAGGCAGCCGCTCGAGATCGCCAGCGTCTTTTGCATTGTCGCGGGTCCCGCCAACCCAGAAGGCAAAGTCGCAATGCATGCGGCCGGTGGCACGCCGCACCTTGTCGGCAAGGGTTGCCTCACTGGTGGTCAGCGGATTGGTGTTCGGCATCTCGAAGACGGCGGTGACGCCGCCGAGCACCGCTGCCCGCGAGCCCGTCTCCAGATCTTCCTTGTGCTCCAGGCCCGGCTCGCGGAAATGCACCTGGCTGTCGACGACGCCCGGCAGGATGTGCAGCCCACGGCAGTCGATCGTCTCACCGGCCGACGCCTGGCGGAGGTCGCCGATGGCAGCGATGCGCCCACCATTGATGCCGACGTCGCGAAAACCCTGGCCGTCGTGATTGACCACGGTGCCGCCTGTCAGGATGAGATCGTAGATGGGGGCCATACGGATCCGGTCTCTTGCGGGGGAAGTGCCAGCGGCTTACGTAATGGCCGATAGTTTTGCAAGATCAGGCTCGTTTTCCCACCATGCCCTTTGCCCCGCTCAGAGATCGCGCACTCGTTTCCGTGTCCGGGCCGGATGCCGAGCACTTTTTACAGAACATCCTGACCACCGACCTCGACGTGCTCGGCAGCAGCGAAGCAAAGCCCGGCGCGCTGCTAACGCCGCAAGGCAAGATCCTTTTCGACTTCCTGATCTCGCGCGCCGGCGAAAATGCTTTCCGACTTGAATGCCGTACCGAGACCGCCGATGATTTCATGCGACGGCTGACGCTCTACAAATTGCGCGCCAAAGTCGAAATTGCCAAGCTGGATCAGCCGGTTGTGGCCGTCGCATGGGGAAGCGATTCAACCGCTTCGCAATTTGAATCAGCACCGTTTGCTGATGCGCGGTTTGTCGATACTGCCGTCAAGCGCTTCTATGATGACACCGCAGATGGCGGCGACCTTGCCGCATGGCAAGCCTTTCGCATCGTCCATGGCATTGCCGAAAGCGGCGCGGACTACCAGCTCGGCGACGCTTTTCCGCATGACGTGCTGCTCGACGAGATCGGCGGTGTCGGCTTCAAGAAAGGCTGCTACGTCGGCCAGGAGGTCGTCTCGCGCATGCAGCATCGCGGCACTGCCAGGCGTCGGGTGTTGATTGTCTCGGCCGGACGCACCCTGCCCACTTCGCGCGCAGAGTTGACCGTGGAGGGGCGACCGGTCGGCACGCTTGGCTCGACCGCGGCCAGGACAGGCCTTGCCATTGCCCGCATCGACCGGGTCAAGGCAGCGCTCGACGCCGGCCTGCCGATCCTGGCGGAGGATGTCGCCGTGTCGCTCGCTATCCCGTCCTGGGCGAAATTCAGCTTTCCGCAGGAAGCCATCGGCGCGGAGGACGCCTGATGGCTGCCGATCGCGCCGGGGCGCCGCCGCGCGCCTGGCAGCGCATGCTGTCCGGCCGACGGCTCGATCTGCTCGATCCCTCGCCGCTCGACATCGAGATCTCCGATATTGCCCATGGCCTTGCCCGCGTCGCACGCTGGAACGGCCAGACCAGAGGCGATCACGCCTTTTCGGTCGCCCAGCATTCGCTGCTGGTCGAAACGCTTGTCGGCGAGCTGATGCCGGATGCCGACGCCGACGCGCGGCTGGCGGCGCTGCTGCACGACGCGCCGGAATATGTCATCGGCGACATGATCTCGCCGTTTAAATCCGTGATGGGCGGCAGCTACAGGGATTGCGAGATCAGGCTGCAGCGCGCCATCCATCTGCGCTTTTCACTGCCGGCCGAACTCGACGCGGGACTGCGCAAGGAGATCAAGCGAGCGGATCAGATCGCCGCTTATTTCGAAGCAACGCTGCTTGCGGGTTTTTCGACGGCAGAGGCGACGGAGTTCTTCGGCAGGCCGCGCGGCTTCAACGCCGAGCGCTTCGACGTCACGCCGCGCTCGGTGACTTGGGCGCAGAATGCCTTTCTCAAACGCTTTGCGGCGATCGAAAAGTCGCGACGCCAGACTGCCGTTCCAGCCGGCTGAAAACGGTAAATTAACCGGCAGGGACAACAGTGCCATGGTTAACCATGGTCCATAGGCTTGCCTCATGCCCGTTGCCGGTATCAAGGCTGGTTCGTCCGTCCGCCGACAGAGGGCCAAAGGCGTTGGTCAGCCGCAACCTATTGAAGACGAGCTGCGCGAACAGAACGAGCGTTTTTCGGCAGCGGTCGAGAACATGTCGCATGGCCTGTGCATGTTCGATGCCGATGAACGGATGATCATCTGCAACAGGAACTACATCAGTATCTTTCGCCTCGACGCCGAAGTGGTGCGCCCCGGCGTCCGGTTTTTCGACATCCTCCAGCACAGCGTGGATATCGGCATCGCCTCGCAAAGCGCTGAGCAACTCTATGCTATCCGCAAGCCCTATATCGACCAGGCAAAACCTTCCACCTATGAGGAAACGCTTGCAGACGGGCGTATCGTCAACATTTCGCACCGGCCGCTGGCGTCAGGCGGTTGGGTATCGATCTACGAGGACATCACCGAGCAACGGCGCGCCGAGCAGGAGTTGAAGGAGCAGCACCGCCGTTTCGACGCGGCACTTGCCAACATGTCGCAAGGCCTTTTGATGTACGATGCGGATGGCAAGCTGATCGTGCGCAACGAACGTTTCCTGGAACTTTATCATGTCAGCCCGGCCGACTTCCCGCTTGGTATGAGCCACCGTGATGCGTTCAAGCGGCTGCTGGAACTGGGCATTTATACAAAGCTCGACCCCGACAGCGAAATCTCGCAAATCGAAGCCTGCCTGCGGGCGGGGAAAACACACGTAACGCATCGCCATCTCGCTGATGGCAGAACGCTGCTGGTTGCGCGCCGGCCGATGAGCGGCGGCGGCTGGGTCGCGACGTTCGACGACGTGACCGAGCGCAGGCGCGTGGAAGAGCGCATGACCCATCTTGCGCACCACGACACACTGACCAACCTGCCCAATCGCTCGATGCTTCGCGAACGGCTCGACCAAGCCCTGAGTGAGACGAGAGACGGATCGCTGGCGATATTCTCGCTCGACCTCGATCACTTCAAGGCAGTCAACGACACTTGGGGCCATCCTTCCGGCGACTGGCTGCTGAAATGCGTGGCCGAACGGCTGCAACGGTGCCTGCGCAATGAAACGGACGTTGTCTCCCGCTTCGGCGGCGACGAATTCGTCATCATCCAGTTCAATCTCAAAAGCCCGGGCGACGCGGAAAAGCTGGCCAAACGCATCGTCGAGATCATCGGAAAGCCGTTTCGCGACAAAAGACACGACATGCGTGTCGGCATCAGTCTCGGCATCGCGCTGTTTCCGAATGACGGCAAGGACGCCGACACTTTGCTGAAAAATGCCGATATGGCGCTCTATCGGGCAAAGAGCGAAGGGCGCAACCTGTACCGCTTCTTCGAACCAGCCATGGACGCGATGGTGCGGGCACGCCGGGCGCTCGAAATCGATCTCAGGGCAGCGCTGTCGCGCCGGGAATTCGAGCTGGATTTCCAGCCGATCATGAACATCGCCTCCGGCGAAATCGTCGGTGCCGAAGCCTTGATGCGCTGGCGTTCGCCGGTGCGCGGCCTGGTACGGCCGGACGACTTCATTCCGGCCGCCGAGGAGACCGGGCTGATCGTGCCGCTTGGAGAATGGGCGCTGCGAAAAGCCTGCACGACCGCGGCAGGCTGGGCGGCTTGGCGCATCGCCGTCAATGTCTCCGCCGTACAGATCAAAAGCGGTACCTTTGCCCGCAGCGTTATCTCGGCCCTGGCGTTCTCGGGCGTGCCGGCCAACCGGCTTGAACTGGAAATCACCGAAACGGTGCTGATGGACGAGAGCGATCTGGTGCTCAAGACACTCAGGCAGCTACGCGATCTGGGCGTCCGCATCGCGCTGGATGATTTCGGCACCGGCTATTCGTCGCTGGGCTACCTCAGGCGCTTTCCCGTCGACAAGATCAAGATCGATCGCTCTTTCACCCGTGACATCGACAGTCACGATACCGCGGCGATCGTGCGCACCATCATCGGGCTTGGCGCACAGCTGGGCATCACCGTCACCGCCGAAGGTGTCGAGACCGAAGCGCAGCTTGAATTCCTGCAAAAGGAGGGTTGTGTCGAGGCCCAGGGCTATTTGATCGGGGTGCCGTCAAAGGCGTCGGACATTAATCGGCTGCTGAAGTCGAGCGCGACGATCCGGCAGTCCGGCTAAGTGCGACAGTCTCGCGGAAGCGCGGGCAACCGGCTTAGATCTCCTTGGGATGACACTCGATCCGCGTGTTAATTCCTTGATAGAAGAAGGCGGCATTCAGCTGTGGCGAACCAGGAGGTTCCCAACGGGTCAGAGATGTCCGCTCAATGCCTCCACCATATCCTTGTTCGTCGCCACGGGAACGATCTCGAATTCGACCAGATCCGCCCATTCGATGACCCACCGCTGCAGGAGTGTGACGTCATCGGCCTCCACCACCAAGAAGCAGCGGCTCATATCCGCTGCGATCCAGCTGTGGTGCACGAGAAGCGCGTCCGGCTTCAGGCGGCCCTGGTCGCGGAAACGGCGGTAGATCTCCTTGCGGTCGCAGCCGCGAAAATCCTCGGTTACGAAGAACAGCATCTTTTTCCCCTCAGTTCGGATATTATCGCCCCGGCCGGTCCAGCCGCTCCAGGAACCACTGCGTCAGCCGCACCCAGACCTCGTCTTTTTCGCCGGAGTCTTCCCAGCCGTGGTCGAGGTTGGGGTTGTCGTTGACCTCGATGACGAAGACGCCGTCCCTGGTTTCCTTGAGGTCGACGCCGTAGAGGCCGTCGCCAATGCAGCGCGCCGCGCTCACCGCCGTCTCGACGACATGGGCCGGTGCTTCCTTCAGGGTGAACGTCTTGATGCCGCCCTGGTCGGGCTTGCCGTTGGCCTTATGATTGACGATCTGCCAATGTTTCTTGGCCATCAGATAATGGACGGCGAACAAGGGCTGGCCGCCGAGGACACCGACGCGCCAGTCATATTCCGTCGGAATGAATTTTTGCGCGATCAGGAGGTCGGAATCCTCCAGCCATTCGGTTGCGAGCGTCTTCAACTCTTCAAAGGTGCCGCATTTCTTGACGCCGCGCGAAAACGAGGAGTCCGGGATCTTCAGCACCAGCGGGAAGCCCAGCGTCTGTGCCGCAACTTCCAGGTCCGAAGTGCCAGCAATCATCACCGTCGGCGGCACCGGTACCTTGTTGTAGGTCATCAGCTCGTTGAGATAGACCTTGTTGGTGCAGCGGATCATCGACAGCGGATCGTCGATGACCGGCATACCTTCCTGCTGGGCGCGGCGGGCAAAGCGGTAGGTATGATTGGAGATCGAGGTGGTCTCGCGGATGAACAGCGCGTCGTAGTTGGCGAGCTTGGCCAGATCCCGCTTGGTGATCGGCTCGATTTCGACGCCCATCTTTTCAGCGATCTTGGCCCAGTGGCGCAGCGACGAAATCTCCGACGGCGGCAGTTCCTCATGCGGATCGACCAGCGTGGCGAAAGTGTAGCGCGCCGGCGTGCGGCCCTTGGTGTCGCGCCACTCGCGGTTGGTGTAGGTCTCCAGGGACTGGAGAAAGTGCGTTTCCTCGTCCTCGGTCATCCTGGCCAGGGGATGGAACCCGATCTTGCGGATCGAGGCCCATTCGGCGCTGTCCCTGATGTGAACCTCGAGCGCCGGGGCACGGAACCAGTCGAACAGAAGTTTTGCGAAGCGGTCCCAGATCCTGGATGGTCCGATGCCGAAGAAGATGCAGACCTTCTGCGGAAAAGCGCCGCCCAGGTCCTTGCGGCACTTGTTGAGTGCGAGTTCGAGTTCCGGCAACGCGTGCTCATAGAGCTTGCGTTCTGACAGGTCGATCATCGTTTCGACCGTCGGGATGACCTTATGGCCGCGCGAACCGGCAAGCAGCGACGCGTAATAGCCGCGGCTCTGGTAGCCGTAATTGTTCGACAGGTTGATTACCTTCGGCCGCTGACCGCGAAACAGTGCCGGATGGGCAAGGTAGTCGCGATTGGTGATGATCTTGTGCGGCGTCGCCACTTGGTCGAGATCGTTCTGCCGGCCGGTAAGGATGACCCAGGTCATTGGCTGTCGCGCTTTCCGAGAGTGATGGCGGCGCGCAATCCGTCGCGGCCGAATTGCGCCATGTTCATGAAGATGCCGTAAGGCACGGGAATGTTGGCAGCATCGAGGATCGTCTCCTGCCGCTCGTCCTCGACCCAAGGGTCGTGGATCAGGATATGATCGCCGTCGTCACCGATGGCCAATACCCAGTGCGGAACCTTCTTGCCGAACATCAGGAAGCCGCTGATCAGGACCAGTACCAGTTTTCCCTCTGCGATCGCGGTGCGAATGTCGTCAAGCCCGAATGAACGGTAATTCACCGGGATGCCGTAAAGTTCCGCGCGGCGGCGAAAGTCGACCTGCGCCAGCTCCATCACCCGGCGCTTGTCCTCGCTGCGCACCGACTGCAGGAACAGCGCGCCGTAGAAGGAGACATAGATCTCAGCAGCAAGCCCGCTCTCATAGCCGGCGACGGCCAGCCCGAACGGTTCGCAGCCGCCCGGCCCCGACATCATGAAAACGGTCGTCGCCTCACGCCACAGCCTGATTTCCATAACCGGATCCGGCACGAATCCGGGGTCGAAGTTAGCCATCGCCATCATCAGGCAGCATGGTCCGCAGGTGAATTCGCAAGTCTGCTGATAAAACGGCACTTCGGTGGCGACCGGAATGTCGCCGCGCAAGGTCTTTTCATAGCGCAGCGCAGTGGCGCCATCCTCGTAGTAGCCCGGTTCGCGACCGATCTTGCGGTAGCCGCTCTGCTCGTAGATCTGGATGGCGCGCGGGTTGTCCTCGCGGACTTCCAAACGAAGCATCATGCGGCCATGCTCGAAAGCGGCGGCTTCAGCCTGTTCCAGCAGCAGGCGGCCAACGCCGCGGCCGCCGAAAAATGGACCGACGGCGATCGAATAAAGCCGCGCGACGCCGCTGCCCTTGCGAAACAGCACGACCGCATAGCCGGCGACGTGGCCATCGTTCTCGCCAACCAGCAGTTCGGCGGTGTCGCGTTCGATCAGTTGGCGAAAAGAGCGGCGAGAAATGCGGTCGCTCGAGAAAACAGCTTTTTCGATGGCGGCGAGGTCATCGACGTCGGACGCGCGGGCCTTGCGAATCTCGGCAGGCATGCGGGCTCAGAAAACCTCGATTGGGTTGTGGAAACTGCCCTAGTCTAAACATCGGTCACACCAGCCGAAGTGCCAGCATTCAGCAAGCGCTATCGCACCTCGATTAGGGCCGAATTGTGACAGTTTTCAAGGCAGGCAGGTCGCGCAAAGGCTTTGAAACGACCTTCGTGTTTCGGCATCGGCGCGGCTCCGGAAAAACGAGATCCTGCTCAGCTTTTCAAGCCCGCCAGAAGCTGGCCATAGGCGCTCTTGGCCACTGCGGCCAGCTGCTCGCGCGGCAGCGATCCGACGACGGCGCAGCCATAACCCTTGTCCAGCCAGTAGACGGCCTCAGGACCATCTTCTTCCCCATAAGTGCCCTTGGCCTTGGCTGCCGATTCGGCGATGACGAAGAGCGAAATGCGCTCGCCCTTGTCGTCCTCGTAAAGCAGCATCGCGGCCTTGCCCTGGCCGGCAGGCAGCAGCCGGCCACCGACCAGTTGGAAACCTTGCGCCGCCAGATCCGGTGCGACGAGCTTCAAACCCACCTGGTTCGACAACCAGCTCTGCAAATGATCCTTGTCGCTTGCCGGCACTTCCACCGCATGCCGCTTTTCGGCGGCATAGATGACATGGGCGGCGATCGCCTCTTCGGCAAGCTGGTCTTCGGCCGTGTTTTCCAGGCCGAGGCGGCCGATGCCGGCAAGGTAGCCGCCAGCGCCGCCAATCACCAGGATGGCGGCAGCGGCGGCCGCAAGCCACCAACGCGAGCGCGATGGCGACACTCTGACCACCGGCGCCTCGCCAAGCACCACCTTGGTCAGCCGCACCGGGACGGGCTCGTCCAGCACGCCGTTAAAGGCTGCGCGCAACGCTGCCCGGTCGGCGGCGTAGCGTGCGCTCCTGGCCTTCATCTCGGCATTGGCCTCGAGCCATGCCTCATAGGCCGTCCGCTCATCGCCCGGCAACTCGCCATCGAGAGCCATGTGGATGTCGCGTTCGGAGAAATCGCGTCGGCTCATTTCTCGACGATCCTTATCGACCGGCGGCGCGCGGTATCATCAAGCAGCGCGCGCAGTTCCTCGCGCCCGCGCGCGATGCGCGACATCAAGGTGCCGGCGGGAACCCCAAGGATGTTGGCGGCTTCGGCGTAGGAAAACCCTTCGATGGCGACCATCACAAGTGCCGCGCGCCGGTCAGGGCTGATCGCCTGCAGCGCGTCGACGATCTCGCGCGAGGCGATGCTCTCGACCTGCTCGGCGGGTGCTGCCTGCGCCTCGCTCGCCTCGAGCGGCAGCATCGCTGCCTCGCCGCGCCGGTTCACCTTGCGCATCTGGTCGATGAACAAATGATGCATGATCGTAAACAGCCACCTCCTGGGGCTTTCTCCTGTCTGCCAATTGTCGAGCCGCACAAGTGCCCGCTCGAGACAATCCTGGACGAGATCGTCAGCGGAATCGCGGTCGCGCAACAGCGAGCGTGCATAGCGGCGCAGACGCGGTATTTCACCAAGGATTGCTGCCTTCTTTTCGTCCATGACCGCTGGTTCTGGGGGGCCCTGTCCGTGGTGATTGAACGCGCCTTTGCAGCGCGGCGCAAGCGGCCAGCGCGAAGCGGTCCGCCGCCCCGGTCACCCAAGCAACTGAATAACGCTGCCAGTGGCAGGTTTATTCCCGGCCAAATTGAAATCGTCAGCTATTGCTCGTCTCGAGCTTTGCTTTCGCGGCCCTTGTCAGCAGCCGCTGATAGAACAGGCCGATGCCGATGAGCACCGCGCCGAGGCCGATGAAGGACAGCGCCCGCAACACGCCTTCCAGTTCCGACATGTCGAAGATGAAGACTTTGAGCACGGCGATCGAGATCAGCGCCGCCGACGCTATGCGAAGTACCTGCGACTTCAGCCAGACACCGGCGGTGAGCAGCGCCACGCCGATGACCAGCCACAGTGCCGAATAGGTATAGGTCTCGAGCTGGCCGAGACCGCTCCACAGCCCGATGAACTCGCCCTTGAACAGGCGCCTGACCGACAGCGTGGCATAGGCGAAGCCGAGCACCGCCGCCACCATCGCCAGCATCGCTGCATACCATTTCGGTCGTTTGTCGCGGGCATAGAGCGCCAGTGCGCCGGCCGCAACCGCCGGCAAGAGGTAGGCGAGGAACAGAAGGTTGAACACCGGAATGCTGCCGGTCGATTCATCCATCAGCAGCGGGTTCAGCGCCAGAAAATGCTGGAGGACGATGAACACGACCGAGACCACGCCCGCTGCAATCGAGCCGTAGCGCAGCACCGAACTTGGCGAGCGCATGTCGATGGCGACCAGGATGGCACCGGCACCGATGGCGATCAGCGTGTAGATCGCCTGTTCGGCAAGCGTCGCAGCAGCCGTATCGATGACGCCGCCATGCATGGCATGGCGCACCAGCATGGCGACGGTGAGCAGGGCAAACAGCGCGGCGCCGGCCTCCATTGCGAGGCGCGGTCGGCCGTTGGTGGTTCGGGCAAGCTGCCAGGCGGCAAAACCGAAAGCGAGCGCCGGCACGCCATATCCAAGCAGCAGCCAGTTGAACACCGGCGTCTTCGACAGGAACTCGGCACCGACGATGGTCGGGTCGAAGGCAGCGCGACCAAGCACTGCAATCACCGCACCAACGGAAATCCAGCCAAGCACCGGATAGCTACGCCAGCGCGTCGCCAGCGCCGGCACGGCGGCGGCTGCTCCGAGCAGGATGGTTGTCCAGCCGGAACCAAAGGCCATGTGCAGCATCAGCAGGCCGGCAATCGCCGCCCCGCCGAGCGCAAAGGAGACAGCAGCGTCGCCGGTTAGCGGCGGCGCTTCGCCGCGCGCTATCCACTCGCCGCCGGCGACGAAGACTCCGACCAAAACGGCTGCGACCGCCGCATAAGCAAGGTCTCGGTCGAGATTGCCGAAGGTAGCCCAGAGCGCCAGCAGGATGACCAGTGGCGCGACAGCGCTCCAGGCCGCCCATGCGGCGGCGCGCAGCCAGCCAGAGGCCGCAAAACGGCGCGCCGCCCAAAAGCCGGCGCCGATGAAGACTAGTCCGAGAGCGATGCCGACCCTGAGCATCAAGGCATCGGACGCCACGACCGGCATGCCGTCGACGCCGAGAGCGCCACCCGAAAAATCTGAAGCGATCGTGGTCGGCGGAATGATGCCGAGATAGACCAGTACCGTCGCCAGCCCGGCGGCGTGCAGCAGTGCAAGCGCCCGCGGCCGGTAGAGAGCCACCGCCACCAGGGCTGCGACAAGGGCGGCCCCCGGCAATGCACCGCGGATGGCGACGAAGGCCGGATCGACAAACAGGGCCAGCGCCGAAAGGCCGACGAAGAAGCCCGGCGCGATTGACGGCCAGTCGAAGCCGCTGCCAGCGCCCGCTTCGTCGCGGCGGCCAAGCCAGACGAAGGCGAGCACGGCCAGTGTCACCCCGTCGATAAAGAGGATGACGGCAAGGTTCGCCCCCGGCGCGTCGGTCATATAGAAGATGGTCCAGACGCCCGTGGCGACGAAGGCTGCGGCCATCAAAAGCCTCCAGTCGCGGATGCGAGCAATGACGCAGGTGGCGGCGAGCACGATCGCCAGATAGCCGAACAGCGCCCACGGATTGGGCGCCTGCGAGGCGACCAGCAGCGGCGTCACCATGGCACCGAGCAGGCCGACGCCGGCCAGCGCCTGACCGTGGACCAGGCTTGCCGCGATCGTCGCCACCCCGATGGCGCCGAGCAGCGTGAAAGCGAGCGTCGGGCCGATGAAGCCGTAAATGCTGTATGCGGCGTAGACGGTACCGAACAGGATGAAAGCGCCGGCCGCCGTCAGGATCGCCGGGATATAGGCACCGGCAGCACCTTGCACCGGCACCCTGAAGCCGGTGCGCCGGATGAACTCGCCGCCGGCGACCAGCACCAGCCCGAGTGCCGCCGCCATGACAAGCCGCACGCGTGGCCCGAAAATGCCGGCCTCGATGGTGTAGCGGATCAGAAACAAGCCACCCAGCGCCAGCGCGATGCCGCCGACCCAGACCGCCCAGCGGGTACCGAGCGCCGTTTCGACGTCGGACTGGCGAGCTGCCTTCGCCGCTGCCGCCGGTTGCGCCGACTCCGGCGCGGACGGCGCCGTTGTATCGGCATCGGCCTCTGTAGCTGACACGACCGCTGCGGGCCGTGGCGATACGGCCATGTCGGCTGTGACCGCAAGCGGGATTGCGGCATCCGCCGGTTTGCTGTCGTTTGCAGCCGGTTCCTTGGCTTGCGGCGACAGCGCAGGCGTGCCCGAAAGCACAAGGCTGCGCAAGGCGCCAAGCTCGCGCTCGATCAGGCCGATGCGGCTCTGCTGGCGTGAAATGATGACGAACAGCACGATGATGGCGACGAGGCCAATCAGGCCTTCAAACATGGCGGTTCCCCCAAACCAGGCCAGTTGTCACTGACATTCAATGTTCAGTGACATTCAAATGCGGCGGCCAAACGGCCGGTCCATTCAACGTGCCGCCAGATTGGCCGGAAAGATCGAGCATGTTTCGGTGCCGAAAGCCAGCAGCTTTGCCGTTGGCGTCCTTCAGCGCCGCTTCCGAAACCGTCAGCGTGCGGCCCTTGTGCACCACTTTGCCCTCGCACACCACCTCGCCCGTCCTTGGCGTGATCGGCCGCGTCAAATTCGCTTTGAACTCGGCCGTCGCATGGCCTCGCCCACCTGCGAAATGGTGCCAAGGCCGAGCGGCGAAACGTTTTCGGGATCAGGTTCAACTTCGCTCATCTGGTGGTTTCCCCGGTGGCGGTTTCCCCGGCGCTTGCCTTGCCGGATTCATGGCCGGGTGAATGATGCCTGCGCAAAGCGGCGAGAAACCCGGCGCGGGCGCCGGGAGGCTCGATGCCGCGCGGTTCGTAGACACGGCGGGTCAAAAAGAAGCCGGTCAGCCGGAAGGCGTCCTCGATCGCCGCCGGATCGGCGCGCAGCCCGGAGCCGCGCTGCAGGAAGGCAGGCAGCGCCAGCATCTTGTCGCGCCACGGCGCGCCCGCCGCCAGCGACACAGCGCGGCCGGATTTCGGCGAGACATAGGCAAGGTCCTGCCTGGTGCCGGTCGCCGCACACTGGCTGAGATCGAGGCCGAAACCGAGTTCGTCGAGTACCAGCAGCTCGAAGCGGGCCACCAGCTCGCCGGCGGCATCGGCATCGTCGAGATGAGCGATCATCACCGCAAGCGTCTCGTAAAGGCCGCCATGGGCGTCACGCTCAGGCAGAAGACGCAAATGCGCGGCCATCGTCTGCAGGCCGTAGACGGCAACGGCGCTGTCCATCAGCCGGGCGGCGTTCATCTCGATAGCCTCGATCTGGAAGGTGCCGAGATGCTCGTCGAGCCGCGCCCGCCACAACAGGTCGACGCGATTGCCGGGCTGCAAGACAGGCTGCTGTTTGCGCGAACGGCCGCCGCGCACGAGACCGAGATGGCGGCCATGCGCGCGTGTCATCACCTCAAGAATGGCGCTGGTTTCGCCATGCTTGCGGGTGCCGAGAATGATTCCCTCGTCGCGCCATTCCATGACGAGAGCTTGTCACCGGTTGGATGGCGAAATCAAGATGAGCGACGAATCCGCCGCCAAACCAAAACGGCCCGTAGCGTATCGCTACGGGCCGTTTTTTACGAGATCGTCGTTTGATCAGAACGAGCGCTGGAAGCGGAAGATGCCGCCGATTGCGTCGGCATCGTCGGCATCGAAATTGTCGTAATAATCGACTTCGGCGGTGATCGTGTAACCAGGAACGATGGTGTAGGCGACGTTGGCCGCAACGGCGAAGTCTTGGTCGTCGGTATAGGAGACCTGGGCGTTCAAAGAGGTCTTCTTGTTGACGGCATAGCTGCCGCCGCCCCAGACGGCAAAGTTGCCAGTCCACGGCTTGTAGAAGTTCTTCGCGACGTTGTCGTCGCTGCCGTAGCCCGCCATCACGAACAGGGTCAGGTCAGTAATCGGCTTGACGTCGAGGCGAGCTTTGCCGGCCCATTCTTCCGACGTGCTGTTATAGGCGCCGACCGCGGTGATCGCACCCCAGTCGCCCTTGTATTTCACGCCGCCGACGACAAACGGAACGTAGCTGTCGATCGACTGGTCAGCGCCGGAGCCCGTTTCGACCGAGGCGACTGCCGTAAAGCCATTACCGCCGTCGAAATAGTAACTGATCAGGTTGGTGTCCTTGGTGCCGTAAGGAATGATAGTGTCCTGGACGACGTTGCCGGCGTAACCGATGAACGAATCATAGACAGTTTCATCCTTACCGACGCGGAAACCTCCAAGCTGGATCCAGGCGAAGTTCAGGGTAACCGCCTTGTTGTCCTGCACGCTGAAATCAACACCGCTCACGGTGCGTTTGGTATTGCCGAAGTTGAAACGGGTCTCGGTATAGGTCTTCAACGTGCCGAGCTCGGTTTCCTGGCCGGTCCACGTCTTCAAATTGAAGCGGGCATTCTTGTTCCAGGTCTGCTGCTCGTCACCGTCCAAAAGGTCGTGTGTCGTCGCGCCATCGAAAACGCGGCCGGCGTCGCCGAAGCTTGCGTCATAGCGGACATAGCCGCCGATGCGCAGGCAGGTCTCGGTGCCGGGAATGTAGAAGTAGCCGGCGCCGTAGACGTCGCAAATCTTGACGTATTCGGCGGGTTCCGGCTCGGCGACCACAACAGCGTCGGCGGCGCGCGCACCGGAGACCGCGACGAATGCCGCGGCTGAGCCGAGAAGAAGGCTCTTGATATTCATTTTCTGACCTCTCCAGTCAAAGTTAAAAATGGCTTTGGATTCATGGGTTGAACGGCTGAACGCCTCACCCACGTCGAAAAAGGCGCGCACCGCACCCCCTCTTCAGGCGGCGAACATATTCATCCGCATTCCAGTCTCAATGACGATTCCAAAAATAATCAATGTTTGCATAACAGAATAAATCCATGTTGCACAAATATCACTTCACATTTTCTTCACACTTGCCCCCGGCACAAACGAGACACTGTCACAATTGTACAAAAATATACTTATGCCATTAGCCGGCAAACCGATCGGAATCCGACATACATTCCTTGTGCGTGTTCTTTTTTTAGAATAGACTTCTACCGTTGGCAGCGAGATCAAGTCGACTTCGCCATCGCTGCGTTCTGTGCGGCAAGAACGACTTCCGCCACCAGATCCCGTTTGAGCAGTTCAATGGGAATACGTCCGGCGAGGCCGGGCGCGGGGCCGATCAGCCACGACCAGGCATGCCGTGGATCGGGCATCGCGGATAGCACTTCCTTGATACCCGGCGCCGGCCTGCCGTCGATGAACTGGGCCAGGGGAAATACATGTTTGCGGCCACCGGTGCGCAACGCAACGACCGTGCCGCTGCGCTGCCAGCGATGCAGAGTCGAGC
Source organism: Mesorhizobium sp. M0664 (assembly GCF_040320565.1). Taxonomy (NCBI): domain Bacteria; kingdom Pseudomonadati; phylum Pseudomonadota; class Alphaproteobacteria; order Hyphomicrobiales; family Phyllobacteriaceae; genus Mesorhizobium; species Mesorhizobium sp. M0664. The sequence continues at coordinate 92,112 of NZ_JAMYPW010000017.1, read as the reverse complement.
GCGATATGCCGAGATTGTGCTGCAGGAACGTCGACCCGGCGACCCGACCGGCCCAGTCCTCGACCCGCATCGCGTCGAGGTCGCCCGTTCCGGCCAGGCGTTGGATGTCTGCCCCTTGGCCGTCGTGCGCCGTCGACAGAGGCCTCCTGGCACGGCGTTCCGCAGCTTCGGCTGCCAATATCCGCACGAAACGCGACGCCATGCCGGGTAATCTTTCCCGCATGGTGTCGATCGCACTGATGTCGGTCGGCGCAAGCAACGCGACGGCGGCGGCAACGGCGCCGGCGACCCTGCCCGCTGCAACGACCGCATCGCTGTTCGTCACCTTGCCTTGCCGCGCCAGCACGCGCTCGATCTCAACAGCGACGGCGTCTGCAAACTCGGTCTGACGGATGGGGTCGATGCGATTCCAAGTCCCGGTCATGTCCTGATCTGGCTGTTTGCCTGCCGGTTCCGGTTTGCTCGGAAGCGGGTCTTTCGCACAGCCTATAGGCAGGGTGTATGACGGAGAGACGACAAACGGGAACCACGCGAGGTCGCAGTATCGGCAGGAGTTCCATTCGATCCACTGGCCGATTTTGCATGAAATATCGCAAATTTTTCAGAACCCGCTCAGGATTTCCCGTCGCGCCGGTACCAATAAGGAACGGGTCGACCCGACATGGCCGGCGCATGGTCTCCCGGAATGATTCGGTCGGCTGTTCAATATGCAAGTCGACCGATCGGGCAGCCCGGCGACCGCTCAGAAACCTGAGGCGGCCAACAGGCCGCTCTGCGGATCGCCCAAACAGGCTCAGTGCGGAAATTCGAGCCCCATTTCGCGGTAGCGCTCGGGGTCGTCACCCCAGTTCTCACGCACCTTGACGAACAGGAAGAGGTGCACCTTCTGTTCGAGTACGCCAGCTATTTCCATGCGTGCCGCCTGGCCGATGGCGCGGATCGTCTCGCCCTTATGGCCGAGCACGATCTTCTTCTGGCTGTCGCGCTCGACATAGATGGTCTGGTCGATGCGCACCGAGCCGTCCTTCTTCTCTTCCCATTTCTCCGTCTCGACATGGGAGGAATAGGGCAGTTCCTGATGCAGCCTGAGATAGAGCTTTTCGCGGGTGATCTCGGCGGCGAGCTGGCGCATCGGCAGGTCGGAGATCTGGTCTTCCGGGTAGTACCAGGGTCCGGCCGGCAGGGTCTCGGCGAGATAGTCGAGCAGGTCCTTGCAGCCGGATCCGGTCAGCGCCGAAACCATGAAGGTGCGCTTGAACGGCACCCTTTCGTTGGCTGCAGCCGACAATGCCAGCAGCGTCTCGTGCTTGACCCGATCGACTTTGTTGAGGATCAACACCATCGGCTGCCGAACATCCTTCAGCCGCTCGAGGATGGCGTCGGCATCGCCCCGGATGCCGCGCTCGGCGTCGATCAAGAGCAGCACGATATCGGCGTCCTTGGCGCCGCCCCACGCGGTCGTCACCATCGCCGTGTCCAGCCGGCGCTTCGGCTTGAATATGCCCGGCGTGTCGACGAAGACGATCTGCGCGTTGTTGTGGGTGGCAATGCCGCGCACGATCGCACGGGTGGTCTGCACCTTGTGCGTCACAATTGACACCTTGGCGCCGACCAATTGGTTGACCAGCGTCGATTTCCCCGCATTGGGCGCGCCGATCAGCGCGACGAAGCCGGAGCGGGTAGCGGGAGCTTCTGTTGCCGGAGCTTCGGTGGCGGTCATGCGGCACTCCCTTGATCGAGCCAGACGCCTTCCCGCTGCAGAAGTGCCGCGGCTGCAGCCTGCTCCGCCTCGCGCTTGGAGCGCCCGCTGCCGGTCGCCGGCGGATAGGCGCCGACCTTGACACTGACGGTGAACAGCGGATCGTGGTCCGGTCCCTCGCGGCTGTCGATTATGTAAACCGGCACTGCGCCTGCCGCCTGATGCGCCCATTCCTGCAGTTCGGTTTTCGCATCGCGACGGGCGGCGTCAATGGCTTGCGAGCGCGGCTGCCAGTATCTGTGGATGAAGGCACGGGCCGCTTCCAACCCTCCGTCGAGATAGAGCACGGCGATCAGCGATTCCAATGCATCGGCGCGCAGATTGACGCGCTTGCGCCCGTCGAGGCCGCGTACGTCCGAACCGGCGCGAACAAGTTCCGGCAGGCCGATCTCCTCGGCAATTTCCGCCAGGGCTTCAGCGTTGACCAGAGCGTTCAATCTCAGCGACAGCTCACCCTCGGCGGCGTCGGGAAATGCCGCCAGCAGCATATCGGCAACGACAAGGCCGAGAACGCGGTCGCCCAGGAATTCGAAACGTTCGTAGTCGATGCCGGCGTGACTGCCGCGAGCGCTGGCATGGGTCAGCGCCCGCTGCAGGCGCTGATGGTCGCCAAAACTGTGGCCGGTGCGCTCCCTGAGCGCCTCGGCGAGCCCATCGGCGGTCAGCCGTTTCGTCGCCGCCATGGCCCTAATTGACGAAATGGAACAGGCGCGAGGCGCGCATCAGTGACGGCCATTTCCAGATTTCGAGCGGGCTGGCGCTGCCGCCGATCGAGAAGAAAATGAGGTTGGCGCGGCCAACCAAATTCTCGTCCGGCACGAAGCCGACGGTGAAGCGGCTGTCCGACGAGTTGTCGCGATTGTCGCCCATCATGAAATAGTGACCGGGCGGCACCTTGAACTCTTTGGTATTGTCGCCGATCGAAGCCTGCGTCAGGTCGAGCGTGTCGTAGCTGACGCCGTTCGGCAGCGTCTCGCGATAGACATCGACCGGCCCGTTCTCCTCGGTGATGTCGCGGTTGTCGATCTGCCCGACCTTGACGCGCGGCACGCCCACGTCATTGATGAAGAGCTGGCCATCCTTGACCTGGATCTTGTCGCCCGGCAGGCCGACGACGCGCTTGATATAATCGACAGAAGGATCCGGCGGAAACTTGAACACCACCACGTCGCCGCGCTTCGGCTCTGAGCCCCAGATGCGGCCCGAAAAGATGTTCGGCCCGAACGGCAGTGAATAGCGGGAGAAGCCGTAGGACCACTTGGTGACGAAGAGATAGTCGCCTTCGAGCAAAGTCGGCCGCATCGACCCGGACGGGATCGAGAACGGCTGGAACAGGAGCGTGCGGATGACCAGCGCAAGCAGCAGGGCCTGGACTATGACGCTGACGGTTTCGCCAAGTCCGCCGGATTTCTTCTGGGTTTTTTCAGCCACGCTCATGTCGTCCTCGATTGTGCGTTGGATGGTATAGAGTCTCGGCGCGCGCTGGGCAACGTCATGCCGGTGGTCAGATGCAATCAATGTGGCGCTTCTTCGACCGGCAACGCTTCAATGATCACAAAGGCTTGAGCGAGCGGAAAATCATCGGTGATGGTGAGGTGGATCACCGCGCGGTGCCCTTCAGGCAGAATTTCGTCCAGCCGCGCTGCCGCCCCATTGGTCAGCGCCATGGTCGGCTTGCCGCTGGCCAGGTTGACGACCCCCATGTCGCGCCAGAACACACCCTGCGCCATACCGGTGCCCAATGCCTTGGCGCAAGCTTCCTTGGCAGCGAAACGCTTGGCGTAGGAGGCCGCACGCGCCGCGCGGTTTTCGGACCGCGCCTGTTCGATCTCGGTGTAGATGCGCTGGATGAAGCGTTGGCCATGGCGTTCCAGCGACTTCTCGATGCGTCTGATGTCGATGAGGTCGCTGCCAATACCGATAATCATTCGGCAGGAACTTCCGGCCCGGTTTTTCCAGCCTTTGCCGCTCTTTCGGCCAGCCGCTTGCGGCGCTGCTCGTGGAAAGTGACCATGCCCCAGCGGGTGATGCCGTAAAACAGCAGGCCGAAAACCAGGCCGAGCGGTATTGCGCCGATCGTCATCGGCTTCAGCACCGGTCCCCACAATTGCGCAAAGGAAAGATTATGCAGCATGTCGCCGAGATGCGCGGGCGGGCCATGCGCCGGCAGGTGTTCATGCAGGATCAGCTTGCCGACCTCCCAGGAGGCGGCCCATAGCAGTGGAAAGGTCAGGGGGTTGCCGAAGACCGTGCCGAGTGCTGCCGCGACCAGATTGCCGGCGATCAGCCAGCACAGGATGGCAGCAATGATGAAGTGAAAGCCAAGCGGGAAAAACGACGCGAATACGCCCGCCGCAACACCGGCGGCCACGGCATGCGGCGTGGCCCTAAGCCGCAGGATGCGTTTGGAGAAATACCGCAGCGAGCGCGAGAACGAGCGGCGCGGCCACAAATAAGTACGCACCCGCTCGAAAAAACCATCAGGCTTGCGCCGTCGAAAAAGCACTCTGTTCCTGTTCCTAGTTCCGTCGATGGCTTCACGCCGGCCTTTCCAGCCAGGCGCGACAGCCTATGCTGCGCTCTGCGGTCGCCGAAAAGCAACTACGACTTTGATATAGCGATGCGCTGGCCGAAGAACAACGAGGCCGAGGGCATCCGCTCGGTGGCCGGTCGCGCCAGCCTTAGGTATCGCCGTTCTGAACAGGGCATGATCGCGGCGAATTTAAGGAGCGTCACTTAGGATCGATATTCGCTGACCTCGACGAGGTTGCCGTCCGGATCGCGGAAATAGACCGACATCATCGCGCCCCGAGCGCCGACACGCTCGACCGGGCCGATCTCTATCACCACACCATTGGCGGCGAGGTTGGCACATATCTCGGCGAGCGGCCGGGCAGCAATCAAGCAGAAATCTCCGGAGCCCGGCGTCGGCGCCTTGGCCTTCGGCTCGAAGGTACGCCCGACCTGATGCACATTGATCTTCTGCATTCCAAACAGCAGCGCCGTTGGTCGATCCGGCTCGTCGAGGCGCTCGAAGCCAAGCACGCGCTGATAGAAGGCGCAGGTATCGTCCACCGAACGAACTGTCAGCACGAAATGATCGATGCCAGCAACCACGGCAGCGTCTCTTGACTTGTTTTTGTGCATGTCGTTGTCCCAAAACCGCCGCACACTTTTGGGCGACATGCATTAGATATTGCGGCTGCCCGGCTTGATCGCCGGTATGGCGGCGAGCTCGGGCGGCAGCCTGTCGGCCGGATAGGCCGGAACTTCATATTCGGCGAGCGCGATCAGCGGCACGCCGACATCGGTCTTGCCGGCCGAGCGGTCGATGATGCACGCAGCGGCAACGACATCGGCGCCAAGTGCGCGCAGACAGTCGATGGTCTCGCGGATCGACAGGCCGGTGGTGACGATGTCCTCGACAATGACGACGCGCGATCCCTTGGCGATCTCGAAGCGGCGCAGCCTGAATTCACCCCCTTCCCGCTCGACCCAGATCGCCGGCGCACCAAGATGGCGCGAGGTCTCATAGGCCGGGATCAGCCCGCCGATCGCCGGGCCGACGACGTAGTCGATCCTGCCGGGCACGTCAGTGCGGATCTTTTCGGCGAGCGCCTTGCACAAGCGCTCGGTCTTGTCGGCATGCATGAAAACACGCGCTTTCTGCAGAAAGACCGGGCTGCGCAGGCCCGACGTCAGGATGAAATGCCCTTCGAGCACGGCGCCGGCCTCGCGAAAAATACCCAGCACTTCATCGGTGTTCATCGTTCACTCCATGTCCATGGTGAATGGTGAATGGTGGTAGGGTAGTAGGGTAGTGAGCACCCTCTTTCACTATTCACTATTCACTATTCACTATTCACTATTCACTATTCACTATTCACTATTCACCCATTCACGCGCCTTGCGTCACTGACGCTCGAATTGTCCTTTAGCTGCGACAGCAGCCGGTTCAAGTGCTTGAGGTCCCACACTTCGAGATCGATCAGCATTTCGGTGAAATCGGGCGCGGTGCGCACCATCGACAAAGTATGGATGTTGGCGTCGTTGGATGCGACGACCTGTGCAATATCGGCCAGCGAACCCGGCGCGTTGATGGCGGTGACCGAGACGCGCGCCGGGAACCGCTCCTTGGTGCGCTCGTCAATGTCCCAGCGCACGTCGATCCAGCGCTCGGGCTGGTCGTCAAAGGCCTGCAGCGCCGGCGACTGGATCGGATAGATGGTGATACCGGTTCCCGGCTGCACGATGCCGACGATGCGATCGCCTGGCACTGCCCCCTCCGGCGCGAAGCGCACCGGCAGATCGCCGCGCACACCGCGGATCGGCACTGCGTCGTCGCGCGGCTGGTTCTTGTCCTTGCGTGCGGCGCGGCCCGGAATCTGGAACAGCATGCCGGCGGCGTTGCGGATCTTCGACCAGCCCTCCTCGCGCTGCTTGGGCGCGACCAGCGTGACACGCTCGTCCTTGTAGTCGGGAAACACCGCCTTCATGACATCGGTGGAGGCAACTTCGCCTCGGCCGACCGCGGCCAGCACATCCTCGATGTCCTTGCGCGCCAGCCGGTGCAGCACCGGCTTCAGGCTTTCCTTGGTGAAGGTCTTGCCGGACCGTTCGAAGGCGCGCTCCAGAATGCGGATACCGAGACCTGAATATTGCTTGCGAATGGCGTTCTTGGTGGCGCGGCGGATGGCCGAGCGTGCCTTGCCGGTAACGACCACCGATTCCCACGCCGCCGGCGGGACCTGCGCCTTCGAGCGGATGATCTCGACCTCGTCGCCGTTCTTCAGCTCCGTCATCAGCGGCATGATGCGGCCATTGACCTTGGCACCGACGCAAGTGTCGCCGACGTCGGTGTGGACGGCATAGGCAAAGTCGATCGGCGTGGCGCCGCGCGGCAGCGCGATCAGCATGCCCTTCGGCGTGAAGCAGAATACCTGGTCCTGAAACAGTTCCAGCTTGGTGTTTTCGAGGAAGTCCTCGGGATTGTCGCCTTCGGCAAGCTGCTCGATGGTGCGCCGCAGCCAGGCATAGGCATTGGTTTCCTTCGAGATCGCATGGGCGGCACCATTCATCTTGCCACCGGTATCCTTATAGATCGAATGAGCAGCGACGCCGTATTCGGCGATCTTGTTCATTTGATAGGTGCGGATCTGCAATTCGACGCGCTGGCGCGACGGGCCGACGATGGTGGTGTGGATCGAGCGGTAGTCGTTCTGCTTCGGCGTGGAGATGTAGTCCTTGAAGCGGCCGGGCACCATCGACCAGGTGGTGTGGATGGCGCCGAGCGCCCGGTAGCAGTCCTCGACGGTATCGACGACGACGCGAAAGCCGAAGATGTCGGACAGCTGCTCGAAGGACAACGCCTTGGCTTCCATCTTGCGGAACACCGACCACGGCTTCTTCTGCCGGCTCTTGACCTCGGCCTTGATCGAATATTTGTCGAACAGCGCGGAGAGCGCCTTCTCGATCTCCGACAGCACGCCCTTGTTGCGCTCGAAGATTTCGGCCAGCCGTGCGGTGACGGCGCGGTAGGCTTCCGGATTGATGAAGCGGAAGGCAATCTCTTCCAGCTCCTCGCGCATGCCTTGCATGCCCATGCGGCCGGCCAGCGGCGCATAGATGTCCATCGTCTCTTCGGCGATACGCAGGCGCTTGGCTTCCGGCACATGGTCGAGCGTGCGCATATTGTGCAGGCGGTCGGCGAGCTTGACCAGAAGCACGCGCACGTCTTCCGAGATCGCCAGCAACAGCTTGCGCAGGTTCTCCGCCTGCTCGGCCTTCTTCGAGACGAGGTCGAGCTTCTTCAGCTTGGTCAGGCCCTCGACCAGCTTGCCCATTTCCGGGCCGAACAATTCGTCGATCTCGGCCCTGGTCGCCGTGGTGTCCTCGATCGTGTCGTGCAGCAAGGCAACGGCGATCGTCGCCTCGTCCATGTGCATTTCGGTGAGGATGGCGGCGACTTCGAGCGGATGCGAGAAATATGGGTCGCCGGAGGCGCGTTTCTGGTGGCCATGCTTCTGCATGGCGTAAACATAGGCCTTGTTGAGCAGCGCCTCGTTGACGTCAGGCTTGTAGCGCTGCACGCGCTCGACAAGCTCATACTGACGCATCATGGGCGGGATCTCGCAATGCTGAAATGAATCATGCGCCGCACTGGCGTACGGCGCATGTCATAGATAGCCACGAAACTGCCGACGCGAAAGTGTCGGCAGTTGTCGCTAAGATCAATAATCGTCGCTTTTTTCCGGCGGCACCAGGCCTTCGATGCCGGCCAACAGGTCTTCTTCGGTCATGCGATCGAAGGTGACGTTGTCCTCGGCGTCGTCGGCATCGGTGGCCGCAACGGCGCTGCCGGTCTGGTCGGCAATCGCCTCGCCATCGGCTTCCGGCTCGTCGACCTCGACATGCTTCTGCAGCGAATGGATGAGATCTTCCTTGAGGTCGTCCGGCGACAGCGTCTCTTCGGCGATTTCGCGGAGCGCAACGACCGGATTCTTGTCGTTGTCGCGCGGTACGGTGATCTGCGCGCCCTGGCTGATCTGACGGGCGCGGTGGCCGGCCAGGAGCACCAGCTCGAAGCGGTTGTCGACCTTGTCGATGCAATCTTCAACGGTTACGCGGGCCATGAGTTGCCCCTTTCATGCCTGGATTTGATGGAAAACAGGCGCGGTCCATAACCCGAACGCCGCCAAAATACAAGCTTTTATGGCGGTGCGCAGCTCTGACGCGGGCCGCCTGCGGCGACACAGCGCCGATCACAATTGCTTGCGGTGCGGCATGGTGCCTTGGATTGCCGTAAAACTGGCGTTATCTCGAACGATGAAGGCCAACAGGTCTATTATCAGACCGGCCGATAGTCGCCACGCATTTAGACGACCGCTTATTTCGAAAAAGGACATTTTCCATGTTCGATCCTCGTGAAAAAATCGCTCTCTTTATCGACGGTGCCAATCTCTACGCCACCTCGCGCGCGCTGGGCTTTGACATCGATTACCGCAAACTTCTGGCGAGCTTCCAGAAACGCGGCTATCTGCTGCGCGCTTATTACTACACCGCGCTGGTCGAGGATCAGGAATACTCCTCGATACGGCCGCTGATCGACTGGCTCGACTATAACGGCTTCAAGGTGGTGACCAAACCGGCCAAGGAATTCACCGACTCGACCGGCCGGCGCAAGATTAAGGGCAATATGGATATCGAGCTGACCGTCGATGCGCTCGAGCTTGCCGATGTCGTCGACCATTATGTCATCTTTTCGGGCGACGGCGATTTCCGCACGCTGGTCGAGGCGCTGCAGCGGCGCGGGCGCAAGGTGTCGATCGTCTCGACCATGGCTTCGCAGCCGCCGATGATCTCCGACGATCTGCGCCGCCAGGCCGACCATTTCATCGACTTGATGACGCTCAAGAATGAAGTCGGCCGCGACCCGTCGGAGCGGCCGGTGCGCCGGCCCGAACCGGCCGAAGTCGACGAGGAAGACTATTGACGGTCGTTGCCTTGACCGCTCCCCTGGTCGTCTCCCCCGAACCCGATCGCGATTGCCCGCTCTGCCCGCGGTTGCACGACTTCATCGCCGAGTGGCGGCGGCGCGAGCCGTCCTGGTTCAACGCGCCGGTGCCGACCTTTTTGCCGCCGGAAGGCGAGGACGCAGTGCGTCTGCTGATCGTCGGGCTGGCGCCTGGACTGCGCGGGGCGAACCGGACGGGGCGCCCCTTCACCGGCGATTTTGCCGGCGACCTGCTCTACAACACGCTGATCGCGCACGGCTTTGCGCGCGGCGAATTCAAAGCGCGACCGGATGACGGGCTGGAGCTTGTCGGTACGGCGATTACCAATGCGGTGCGCTGCGTGCCGCCGGACAACAAGCCGGTTGGCGCCGAGATAGCGACCTGCCGGACGTTCCTGGTGCCGACGATCGCGCGATTTCCAAATCTGCGCGCTGTGCTGGCGCTTGGCTCGATCGCGCACCAGTCGACCGTGCGGGCGCTCGGCCAACGCGTTGCCGCCTATCCGTTCCGGCATGGTGGGCAGCAGCAGGCCAATGGCATCACGCTGTTTTCCAGCTATCATTGCTCGCGCTACAACACCAATACCGGCGTGTTGACGGAAGCGATGTTCGTCAACGTCTTCAGTCAGATAGAAGCTTTTCTGAAGACATAGAGTCGGACGACGCCCGCCAGGGCACGAGCCCTAGATTCGGGCGATCGCGAACAACCAGGCCAGGAGATCCAGCAACCACAGAAACAGTGCAAGCTGCAGCGCGACGCGCAGGCGTTGGATGATCCGCCAATTGCTGGCCATGTCGGATTTGATGCGCAGCGCAAGCGCTCGGTGCATCCCGTCCAGGGTTGCGGGAGGGTGCTGATCGACGAAGTCCTGGAGCAGCTTCTCTGGATCGAAACGGAACGTATAGTTATAATACGGCCACACCATAATCGCGACCAGCAGCCCGATAAGAAAAAGCAATATCAGCGCCAGCCAGTCCCAAGGCCCCACGCCATCCAGGAGCGCCCTGCCTCCGAGGAGAGAACTCGCGAACGCGGTTGCGAAGATCAGATTGCCGGCGCGCGTATTGAGACTTTCAACCACGCCCTGCTGGTGCTGGAGGCCACGCACCGCCTCCGCATAGACAAATGCCAGGCGGGGGTCGCCGCCGTCCGTCGCAGCAGGCGGGGCGTTGCTGTCATTGGTTGATGAAGGGCGCTCCGGCATCAAATGTACTTAGCACGGCGCCGCCTGCGATATGAGAGGGTGTTTTGGTGGACGGGAATAGCATCAATCCGACGCTGTCGTTTCAGGCGCTGCGGCAAACAATGCGGCCAGCGTCGCAGGTCCGCCCTGGAGAACATTCAGGTCGACGTCGCCGCTGATGCCGTCGACGCGGCCCCGGTTGTGATACTGCCAGTAGATCCAGTTGTCATGGCCCGGCCGCAGCGCCAGTGAACGCAGCCAGCGCGGGCGGCTGGCTAGCTGCCCGGCATAGGCTTGCGCCACCTCGTCGGTCACATAGAGGATCGCCGTCTTGCCGAACGCCGCCTCGACCGGGCCGAGGAAGGCGGAGAGTTCGGCGCTCAGCTGTTCGGGAGTTGGCCGCTGCGGGCAATTGCCGCCGAACTCGATGTCTACCACCGGCGGCAGCAAAGGCTGATTGTGCGGCACCACCGAGATGAAGTTGCGTGCCTGATCCGCACCCGATCTGCAGAAGGTGAAGAAATGATAGGCACCGACGGCAAGACCGGCGGCGCGGGCCGCGCGCAAATTGGCGGCGAAGGCATCGTCGACATGATCGCCGCCTTCCGTCGCCTTGATCACGGCGAAGGCGACATCGTCGGCGGCAACACGCCGCCAGTCGATCTGCCGCTGATGATGGGAGACGTCGATGCCCCTGACCGGATATTTGCGGCGGTCCGGAGAAAACGTCTGGAAGTAGGTATAGCCGCCGGCCAGAACGAGGCCCGCCACGAGCAGACCGGCCGCGCCCCATAAGACGATCCGGTTTTTCAAACGAGACCTATCCCTTTTGGTCCGCCCCGCCCGCCGCTAAGGCTCCGGGCGTTCGTCGCTCGAAAAGCCAAATCGCTGGCTTTTCCTCCGCTTCGCGGACCGCTCCTCACCCTCGCTCCTTCAGCAGCCGGCCCTTCTCGCGCGACCAGTCGCGCTGCTTTTCGGTCTCGCGCTTGTCGTGCAGCTTCTTGCCGCGGCCAACGGCGAGCAGCAGCTTGGCACGGCCTTGGTCGTTGAAGTAGATCTTCAGCGGCACCAGCGTCATGCCTTCGCGGTCGACGCTTTGCGCCAGCTTTGCCATCTCGCGCTTGTTGAGCAGCAGTTTGCGGCGGCGGCGCGGCTCATGGTTGAAGCGGTTGGCCTGCAGATACTCCGGCAAATAAGAGTTGATCAGCCAGATCTCGCCGCCCTCGACCGAGGCGTAGCTGTCCTGGATATTGGCCTGGCCCTGGCGCAGCGATTTCACTTCCGTACCGGTCAGCACCAGGCCGGCCTCGATCGTGTCGAGCACCTCATAGGAAAACCGCGCCTTGCGGTTTTCCGCAACGGTCTTGTTGTTGGGATCGGCTTTTCTGACTTGATTCATGATGCGGAGAGGTGGCGCCTCATCCCTAGTTTATCAAGCCGGCGTGCTTCATCGCCGCGTCGATCTTCTCGGCGGTCGACGGCTCGACCGTCATTAGCGGCGAGCGCAGCACGTTCTCGACCTTGCCCAGCTTCGACAGCGCATATTTCGCGCCGGAAACGCCGGGCTCCATGAAAATCGCCTTGTGCAGCGGCAACAGACGGTCCTGCAGGTCGAGCGCCTTGGCGCTGTCGCCGGAAAGCGTTGCCTCCTGGAATTCAGCGCAAAGCCTGGGTGCGACATTTGCCGTCACAGAAATACAGCCGACGCCGCCATGCGCGTTGAAGCCGAGCGCCGAGGCGTCTTCGCCGGAGAGCTGGATGAAATCCTTGCCACAGGTGGCGCGCTGCTCCGAAACCCGCTCGACCTTGCCGGTGGCATCCTTGACGCCGACGATGTTCTTGAAGTCATGCACCAACTGGCCCATCGTCTCGGGGCTCATGTCGACCACCGAGCGCGGCGGAATGTTGTAGATGATGATCGGCAGACTGGTTGCCTTGGCGACGGCGGCGAAATGCGCATAGAGGCCGCGCTGTGTCGGTCTGTTGTAATAGGGCGTGACGACAAGGGCCGCGTCGGCACCCGCCTTCTCGGCATACTGGACCAGGCCGACCGCCTCTTCGGTGTTGTTGGAGCCGGCGCCGGCGACGACCGGAACCCGGCCCTTGGCGACCTCGATGCAAACCTTGACGACTTGGCGGTGCTCGTCATGCGACAGCGTCGGCGACTCGCCGGTGGTGCCGACCGGGACCACGCCCGTCGTGCCTTCGGCGATCTGCCAGGTGATGAACGCGCGAAAGGCTTTCTCGTCGAAACGGCCGCTCTTTTCGAACGGTGTGACGAGCGCGGTCAGCGAGCCTCTTAGCATGTCGTCCAACTCCTTGGGACTAGCGCATGACCCCGAAAATCGCAGTCGATTTCGGAAAGGGTTATGCGCCAAATTTAAATTGCTACAACGTCCTTTGCGCGTCTGAGAAGACCCGCGGCGCTGTAGGTGTTTGTCGTGCGCGCCTTCTAGCCGAAAGCGAAGCGGCGCACCATAGTCTCGACATTGTTGCGCGGCAAGCATTGCGCCAGCAATTGCAATTCGAACGACCTCGATAAGGTTTTCTTTACGGGCCCTTCATCACAGACGAATAGGCTGCAGTTCATCTGTGCCAGTGGTAGCATCGAAGAATTGGAAATGACCAAATCCATGCCGACCAGGCGGCCTCATCTTTTCGCGCTTCTCGGCGCGATCGTTGTGCTGGTCCCCGGCGCGGCGATCGGCGGCAGCGTCGATGGGCAGGTCACGTCGGCGATCCCGATGACGGAGCCGCAGAACGATGCACTGCAGCAGTCCCCTTCGCCATCCGCCAGCGTCGCGGCGCTGAAGAGCGGTCTCGATGCGCTTGCGGCAAACGACATTCAGCGCGCGCGCCAGGTGCGCGAAGCGCTGCCGGCCAAATCGCTCGATCGGCACATCCTTGCCTGGGCGATTGCGCTCTATGGCGGCGACCAGGTGCCGAGCGGCGACATCGCCGATGCCGCGAAGATGCTGCCGAACTGGCCGGGCACGATCGCCTTGCGCAAGAACAGCGAGCGCGCGCTCTATCGCGAGAACCCCGCGCCACAGGTCGTGGTGCGGGCGTTCGACGGCAGCCAGCCGCTGACCTTCGAGGGCGTGGTGATCCTTGCGCGCTCCTATGTAGCGCTAGGCAATACCAAGGCGGCGCGCTCGGTGCTGTCGCCATTCTGGCGCACCGAAAAGCTCGAAGCCGGGGACGAGGCGGCGGTCATCCGCGAGTTCGGCGCGCTGATCCCGGCCGCCGACCATCGCTTCCGCATGGAGCGCATGTTTTATGCCGACCGGGTCGCTTCGGCGCTACGCGTCGCCGGTCTCGCCGGCGCCCAGCAATTGGCCGACGCCTGGGCGGCGGTCAGCAAGGGCGACAAGAACGCGGCCAAGCTGCTGAAGGCGGTGCCGGCAGCGCAGCGGGCGGTCGGCTATCTCTTTGCCGAAGCCGAATATCTGCGCAAGCAACAGAAATTTTCCGACGCAGCCGCGCTGGTGATGAAGGCGCCGGGCGATCGTGACGCTCTGGTCGATGCGGACGCCTGGTGGGTCGAACGCCGGGTGCTGTCGCGCGAGCTGGTCGACCAGGGCGACATGAAGACCGCCTACAGAATAGTCGCCGCGCATGCCGCCGAAAGTCCCGCCAATGCCGCCGAGGCGGAATTCCATGCAGGCTGGTACGCGTTGCGCGGCCTCAACGACCCGAGCACCGCCGCCAAGCATTTTGCGCAAATCGCGGAGCTCGCCCAAGGGCCGATGTCGCTGTCGCGCGCCTATTACTGGCTCGGCCGTGCCGCCGAAGTCGGCGGGCCCGGCAATGCCAAGGATTTTTTCAGCCGTGCCGCTAGCTACGGCACGACCTTTTACGGCCAGCTCGCCGGCGAGCGTGTCGGCCGGCAGACCCTCAATATCGTCTACCCCCAGCCAAGTGCCGCCGACCGCCGGAATTTTACCACCCGCGAGGCGGCCAGCGCCATCGAGCGGCTGCAGCAGGCAGGCTATGACCGCTATGCCGAAACCCTCTACCGCGACCTTGCCGGGCAGCTGAACAGCCCCGGCGAACTGGCGCTGCTTGCGGTGTTGGCGGAAAGACAAGGCAACCATTTCATGGCGCTGAAGGTCGGCAAGATCGCCGGCGCCCGCGGCATCGACGTAGGCGCGCTGTCGCATCCGCTCGGCGTCATTCCCGACACCGCCAACGTCTCCGGCTCGGGCAAGGCGCTGGCCTATGCGATTGCCCGGCAGGAAAGCGAGTTCAACATCGGCGCCGTCTCCAGCGCCGGCGCGCGCGGACTGCTGCAGCTGATGCCAGGCACGGCCAAGCAATTGGCGAAGAAGGCCGGCATGACTTTCTCGCAGGCGCGGCTGACCACCGATGCCGGCTACAATGCAACGCTGGGCGCCGCCTTTCTGGGCGAGCAGCTCGGCCGTTTCGACGGCTCCTACGTGCTGACCTTCGCCGGCTACAATGCCGGCCCCGCCCGCGCCGCCCAGTGGGTGGCGAAATACGGCGACCCGCGCGGCGAGGACGTCGATGCAGTCGTCGACTGGATCGAGCGGATTCCCTATACGGAAACAAGAAGTTACGTTCAGCGCGTGATGGAGAATTACGAGGTCTACAAGATGCGTATCTCCGGCAAATATGACATTGTCGGGGACTTGGTGAACGGCCGGGGGTGACGACCGGGCTTCAAACCGAGTCAGGCTACGAAGAAACGCGAATTTGTCGGCCACGGCGTATTTTGTTCTTGCTTTGTGCCGGCAGCTATGCTACTAATTTCGGCATGGTGCTAATTGGCTCCAACGACCCGCCCACCGAGGCGGTTTTTTTGTTTCTGGCTATGAAGGTTCCGGACGTGGAGTTGGCGGGACAGCGGCCCGCTCTGTCCTGCCCTCCTTGCCAATCACCAGACATCCCCCCAAGCGCAGGGCAATCGCATTTGGATTCTTACGAAGATGGACCCCCACCCTAACCCTCCCCACAAGGGGGAGGGAATGCTGCCGCATGCCCTTACTTCCCCTTTTGGCGCCGAAAGGCAGGCAATTTGCCGAGGTCAGTGCCAACGGAAGTCTCCCTCCCCCTTGTGGGGAGGGGTTAGGGGTGGGGGTCCGTCGTAGAGCGAAAGCCTCGACTTTCCATCTGCAATAGCCCTGCCCCCAAGTGGGAGATCGGCAGCTTCGGGGACAGTGCCTTTCTGCATCCTACGAAACCTGGCGAAAGCGACGATGGCAGCCAATCTTCCCGTTGAGGGACCTCCAACGCCGGCGCCTTCCCTATTTTGACCTTACCTGCCCCTCGCCTGTAGCAGTCGAAGCGATCCGGCGGTGAGAGGAACGGAGTCTACATGCCAATCGAGCAGGGTTTTTCCGATTTCTTCTACGCCGCGCCGGACGGGCTGTCCCTGCACGCCCGCATCTACGGCGAAGCGAATCCCGGCGGTTGGCCAGTCGTTTGTCTGACTGGCCTGACCCGCAATTGCCGTGATTTTCACGATTTGGCGCTTTATCTATCGACGCAGGCGAGGCGTAGGGTTGTCGCCTTCGATTATCGCGGGCGCGGGCAGTCCGCCTACGATGCCGATATCGGCCATTACAATGTCGGTATCGAAGCGGGCGATATTCTCGCCGGGCTGGCGGCGCTGAGCATCGAGGAGGCTGCCTTCATTGGGACGTCGCGCGGCGGACTGATCATCCATGTGCTCGGGGCGATGCGGCCGGCCGTGCTGAAGGCCATCGTCCTCAACGACATCGGCCCGGTGATCGAGGCGCAAGGTCTCGCCCATATCCGCTCCTATCTCGACCCCGCGCCCAGGCCAACGGCGTACGCGGAGGTGGTCCGCGGCCTGCGCGGCACCCATGGCGCGGATTTTTCGACGCTGACCGATGCGGATTGGGAGCGGATGGCATCAGCCCTCTACCGCGAGACCGAGGAGGGATTTCTGCCCGATTTCGATCCGAAACTGGTCGAGACGCTGGCGGGGCTCGATCCCAGCCGGCCGCTGCCAGATCTTTGGCCACAGTTCGACGCGCTGGCGGCCATCCCGATGCTCGTCATACGCGGCGCCAACTCGAAGCTGCTGTCCGCCGAAACGCTCGAGCAGATGCGGACGCGCCATACCGATATCGAGACGATCACTGCCGACGGCCAGGGGCATGCACCGTTTTTGGAGTCCGGGATCCTGCCGGGCAGGATCGCTGGTTTTTTCGATCGGGCGGAGCAGCGGGGTGGTTAGAAGTAAAGCTCGACCGAGCGAAGTAATTCACGCGCAGGTTTTGCGTCGGTCAAAGCATTCCGGCGGCCGTTGATAGTTCCGTTGGAATTAGCGGTGAAATAATTTTATCGATGTCGGCGCTGCCCCTCATCCGCCGGCCGGCACCTTCTCCCCGTATAGTGACGGGGAGAAGGGAGGTGTCTGCAACGCTGGGGATTAGCGAAATCTTTCGCAAGGGCGCCTTTCTCCCCGTCGCTATACGGGGAGAAATGCCCGGCAGGGCAATGAGGGGCAGCGCAACCCTGAGCGGGCTGATGTCTCACGTCAGATCCGTCAGGATTTGGCGCTTCTCTTTGCGGGCTTTGGGGCCTTGCTTGCGGCCGGCTCGCTTTTTGGCTCTCGCCTTGCCGGAGGTGGAGCAGACAAAGCGCTTGCGCCGCCACTGTCCGCGCCACTGCACCGCGGCGTCTCCAGCACAGTGACGCAGCCATCGAGGTCGTTGGTGGCCAGATGGGCGTAGCGCATGGTCATCGACAGCGTCTGGTGACCGAGCCACATCTGCACGCGCCTGATGTCGATGCCGCCCTGGACGAGACGCGAGGCGCAAGTATGGCGCAATATATGCGGCACGACCTGATCGTCGGCGCCAAGCCCGACTTCGGCCTTAGCATCGTTCCAGATGGCGCGAAACTGCGCCTGGCTGAGCTTGGTGAACGGGCCTTTGGGCCGGCGGCCCTCGGTGGCCGGCAGCTTGATCACCTCTTTTACCCGCTCGGTCATCGGAATGGTGCGGCTGCGGCCGGATTTGGTGATCCAGAAACTGACGCGGTGCTCCTGGATATCGTTCCAGATCAAACCCAGCGCTTCGCCGAGGCGGCAACCGGTGTCGACGAGAAAGACGGAAAGCCGATAAGCGTCCTCGCTGCGGCTCTTGATGGCAGCGAACAGCCGGGCCTCCTCGTCCCTTTCGAGGAAACGAATCCGTCCCGCCCGCTCCTTCTGGCGGCGGAACTCGGGCAGGCTGTGGATATCTCCCATCTTGTGAGCCTTGCGCAGCAGTTTGCTGAGGGCAGCCATCTTCCGGTTGATGGTTGCGTTGCTGTTGCCGCGCTGGCGCAAGGTGCCGATAAGATTGTCGAGGGTGCTTTGGTCAAAGGCGCTGAAACGCTCCCCAAGGAGGATCTCGTCTATTTCGCCGATGAAGGAGCTGACATTGTATTTATGCCGCCCGTCATCCCAAAGTATATCCCGGTATGCTGAAAAAAGTTCTCCGATCCTATGCGACTTTACTTCTCGTATCTTGTTGTAACTGTATTTTATCTTTGCAGTTTGAGAAGAAAACATCGAAAAATGATCAGAGGTTCCTCCCTCTTGAATCGCATCGTTCGTCATTATTCGCCACACCCCCGAGTGGATAGGCCTAGACCTACCTGCTTGGCGGTGCCCTTTCAAGAGTTTTAAGCGCTGCGACCGATCTCATCCACCACTGGCGGATCCCAACGACATCGTTCCACAACCCTGTTCAGCTACCGAACCCCCTTTTCCTTCTGTTTGCTACCAGTCGCGAAAACACAAACAGCCCGGGCGTTAAAGCGCCCGGGCTGGATTTCACTTGCCTTAAGTCCAGCCCTTAGAACGAGCGCTGGAAGCGGAGGAAGCCGCCAACGGCGTTTTTCTTGTCCGCCGGGATGCCGGTCCAGTTGTATTCATAGCCAGGCAGCGAGTCGCTATCGATGTGGTGGCTGTTATGAGCCCAGTCCACTTCGGCCGTGATCGTCATGCCGGGAACGATATCGTAGGCGATATTGGCCGCGACGCCAGCTTCCTTGGCTTCGTCATACGACGCCTGCAGGTTGAACGAGGTCTTCTCGTTGATGGTGTAGGTGCCACCACCCCAGACTGCCCAGTTACCGCCCCACTGCTTGTAGAAGTTGCGCGGGAGATTGTCGTCAGAGCCGTAGCCGGCCATCAGGAACAGCGACAGGTTCTGCATCGGCGTCACGTCGAGGCGAACCTTGCCGGCCCATTCTTCCAGGCTGCTGTCATAGGCAACAACACCGCTGATGGAACCCCAGCCCTGCGTGTACTTCACGCCGCCAACGACATACGGAACATAGCTGTCGACCGAGTCGTGACCGAGAGTGATGGCAGTATTGGCGCTGTTAAGGATAAAGCCTTCACCGGTTTCCAACGACGCCACGGCCGAGAAGCCGTTGCCGGCATCGAAGTAGTACTGGACGACATTGGTGTCGAAGCCGCCGTAGGGAACGATCGTATCCTGGATGACGTTGCCGGCGTAGCCGGTGAACGTGTTGAAGGCTGTTTCGTCCTTACCGACGCGAAGACCACCGAGCTGGATCCAGGCGAAATTCAGCGAAACGCCTCTGCTACCAAACCTGGAAAAGTGCTCGTCGAACCCAGGCACGTCTTGATAACCGGTTCCCCAGTTGAAGCGGGTCTCGGTGTAGGTCTTCAAGGTGCCCATCTCGGTTTCCTGGCCGGTGTAGGTCCTCAACGTGAAGCGAGCCTGCTTGTAATAGCCGTCGTTGACGTTGTCTTCACCATCCAAGGCATCCGACAGGTCCTGGTACCTGGCGCCGTCGAACGAGCCAGCCTGGCCCACGGAGATGTCATAGCGGACATAGCCGCCGATGCGCAGGCAGATTTCGGTGCCGGGGATGTAGTAGTAGCCAGCGCCGTAGACGTCGCAGATCTTGACGTATTCAGCGGGTTCCGGCTCGGCGACGACGACGGCGTCGGCGGCGCGCGCACCGGAAACTGCGATCAGTGCCGCAGCGGAGCCGAGAAGAAGGCTCTTGATGTTCATTTTCTGACCTCCAGTCAGAATCGGGACGGAGGTCGGCGAAAAGCAGCTCGTTGGGTTTGTTTTTATTTATATTTCAAATGGATAGGTCCTAAGGCCGTCAGCGAGGCCCTGTCGGCCAAAAACGTTTACTCGCAAAGGCCTTGCCCGAACCGGTCTTGAAATATCGCTCGAGTTGCCGTGCGTTGGCCTCGGTTTCAACCCCGATGTAGGCCTTCAAAGTTACAGGCAGATAGGCCTTGGTCGAAGTCACATAGCCTGATCGATGCGATTCGAAACGGCGCCGAAGGTCGTTGGTCGACCCGACGTAGACATCGCCGTTACGAAGTTGCAGGAAATAGACGTACCACATGGTCCCCCTACGCTACTTCGTAGCTTCGGGCGACACCCTACGCCCAAAATGCGGGTCCGGGTGGCCTGCCACCCGAAGCCCGCAGGGCGTGGGGTGGCGGAGAGGATGGGATTCGAACCCACGAGAAGCTTTTGACCTCTACTCCCTTAGCAGGGGAGCGCCTTCGACCACTCGGCCACCTCTCCGTTGCGCCGGTGGATAAAGAAAAGCGCCGGCACAATCAACAAGCTGACGCTATTATCCTTGAAAAATCGACCCTTCGCCAAAGCGCCGCGCGGCGATGTGGCGATTCTACGGCAATTCCCTGGTTCGCGACTCGGGCCATGGTCACATTTCGGGCCGACCATCGCCGGAATCCGCGGTTTGCAACGGCTTGCGAAGGGCCGTTGGTTAACGGGAGCTTTCGGAGTGAGGCCAAATCGTGTCATTTGTGCAACAACGCCGGGGTATAGCGCCAACACAAACCTTTTGCCGGTACGATCGTGGTTGAACGCCGCCGTCTCATGGGTAATGTCGGGTTTGAAGGAGCGGCGCGGTGCGCATCTTTTTCGGTAGTGGGGATGGGGCAGGGAACGCTGTCCTTCAGCAAAGAATACCCAGACCCGTTTTTTAACTTTTGACTGGAGGTCAGAAAATGAATATCAAGAGCCTTCTTCTCGGCTCAGCCGCGGCATTCGTCGCGGTCTCCGGTGCGCGCGCCGCCGACGCTGTTGTGGTCGCCGAGCCGGAACCCGCCGAATACGTCAAGATTTGCGACGTCTACGGCGCCGGCTACTTCTACATCCCCGGCACCGAGACCTGCCTGCGCATCGGCGGCTACGTCCGCTATGACATCGGCATCGGTGACGTCGGCTCATTTGACGGTGCAAAGACTACCGATCAGCAGGACGGCGACTCGCAGGATACCTACTACAAGCACGCCCGCTTCACGCTCAAGACCTGGACCGGCCAGGAAACCGAGCTCGGCACCTTGAAGACCTACACCGAGACACGCTTCAACTGGGGTAACCACAACGATTACCTTGATGACAACTTCAATGGCGGTACGAGCGTTTCGCTGAACTTTGCCTGGGTCCAGCTTGGCGGTCTCCGCGTCGGTAAGGACGAATCGGCGTTCGATACCTTCATCGGCTACGCCGGCAACGTCATCCAGGATACGCTGGTCCCCTACGGCGGCTTCGACACCAACGTCGTCCAGTATTACTTCGATGCCGGAAACGGCTTCTCGGCCGTGGCTTCGTTGGAAACCGGTTCGGGCAGTGCCGCCGCTGATCCTGGCATTTTCCAAGACAGCAACAGCGGCAATGATTCCATCGACAGCTATGTCCCGTATGTTGTCGGCGGTATCAAATACACGCAGGGCTGGGGCTCGATCACCGGTGTCGCCGCCTATGACAGCACCTGGGAAGAGTGGGCCGGTAAGGTTCGCGTCGACGTTACGCCGATACAGAACCTGACACTGTTCATCATGGCCGGCTACGGCTCTGACGACAACATCGACCGCAACTTCTACAAGCAGTGGGGCGGCAACTGGGCAGTCTGGGGTGGTGGCACCTACACCATCAACGAGAAGACCTCGTTCAATCTCCAGGCCTCGGCTGACGATGACAAAAACTACGGCGTCGCTGCGAACATTGCCTACGATATCGTTCCCGGTCTCACGATCACTGCCGAAGTCGATTGGGCCCGCGACGGTCAGTTTGACAAAGCCTACGATCGCAACTGGACCAATGCCGACGACAAGGACAGCGTCGGCGGCATGCTCCGCTTCCAGCGCTCATTCTAACAGTCCGAGCTAGATTGAGATTGAACCCGGCGGGCAACCGCCGGGTTCTTCGTATCGGCGCGACGCAGCTGTCAACTCTCGACGCATAATGCAGGCTGCTGCTGAGCAGCCGATCGCAGGGCTGGTCGAATGCAATGCTCGCTCCGCACGCTTGTTCGTGCAAAAGAAAAACTTGGGCCGATCTGAAGAGCTGGCCTACCGGATCAATGTATCTCGACAGCAAGTCACGATCGACCTCGGCCGATCGGGCGCATCTACTTGTTCAAATTTCAGCCAGATCGCCCAAGGCGTCAATCAGCGGCTGAATTGCGCTCTCATATTTTTTCCAGCGCTTGACCGATGATGTATAGATCGGCTGCCGGACCTGCCAGCGGCTGGGGGTATTGACCGACCTGTCCTTCTCGAAAAAGCGCAGGCAGGAATCGTCCCAAGGCAATCCAAGATGATCGATGAGACGACGCGACTGTGTCTCCTGATCCGCAACCAACGTCTCGTAGCGGCTTTCGAATATACGTCCGGGAAAGACCTCATTCCAATGCCGCATCAAGCGATCATATTCGCGGTAGTATAGGCCGAGTGTCTCAAGGTCGGCGTTGTAGCCGTGGTCCTTGGTGAAATGTAGGACGAAGCAGGACACGCAATTGTCGATGGCATCGCGGCGGCAATGAATGATGCGCGCGTTGGGAAAGAGAATTCCGATCACGCCGATAAACTCGAAATTGTGCGGCATCTTGTCGACGATGCGGAGTGCGCCGGGCGCGTGCTGGCGCAGATAGGACAGGTATTCTTCGGCCAGCGCCCTCGACTGATCCCTCGTCATCGACATGATCGAATTGCGCAGGTCTTTATCCGACAGTGTTCTAAAGCCCATCGAGTTCGCGATTCGCCGCAGCTTCGTAAGCTCCCCGGCGCCATGGACATCCGGATGGCTCGCGCAGATCTGCTCGGTCAGCGTCGTCCCCGACCGGGGCATGCCCAGCACAAACACAGGCACTTCGGACGGACTGCCGTGGCCAGCCTTGGCTTCCAATAATGACGGGCTGAATATCTCGATCATGGAATCGACACTTCGGCGGTAGTGCTCCAGGTCGAAATCGTGACCAGCGGCCTTTTTCGCCTTCTTGAAGTGATCCATCGCCTCTTCATAGCGCTCGAGATCGTTCAGCACTTTGCCTGCGGCGTGATGGAGCTGCGATGCAGCAACCGGTTCGAGCCTGGGATTGGACAATTCGCGCAGGATAGAATCGAGCTCGGCAGGTTTTTCGGTGAACTTTTGCGTGTCGACCAGGTAATTGTAGGCTGCCCCAACATCGACGCGACGTTCTATTGCCTGATCGAGATAGGCTCTGGCTTCGTCCATGCGGCCGAGGCCGGTGAGCGCACCAGCCAGACCAATCCGGACCATGGGATGGTCGCCGTTGATCTTTAGCGCCTTCTCGTAAAGGGGCAAAGCCATCTCGGCCCTGTCGAAGTTGACGTAGGCACGCGCCAGTCCGCAAAGCGCTTCCACCAGATCGGGCTTCAATTCGCAGGCGCGCTGCAGGTGCCTGATCGCAAGCAAGCTGTCGCCAAGTTTCAGACCGGCCTCTCCCAGGCTAAGGTGGAAATATGGATTTTGAGGCGTCTGGCTTACTGCCCGCGCAAAATATTTGAGAGCCAACTCATCGTCGACACCGAGGCCCAACGTGCCGAGTATATAGAGCGAAAGCGGGTGGTTGGGCGTGCGGGCGAGAACGCGATGGCATAATTCTTCCGCCTCCGGGAGCCGCTTGGCTTGCTGAAGTTCGAGCGCCTGTCGCAGCAGCATGTCGTCAGCTTGCGCGCGCGACGGCGGTTTCACTTTCGGCGGTTCCACTTTCGGCGCCGAACGGGACTTTACATGCTTGGACCACGCGGGCGGCAGTCGGTTGTTCATCATGTCTCGCTAGCAAAATGATCCGGGAGAATCCAGCCTGACGTTTCCGCCTGCCGCGGAACTTGCGCGAGGCGAGCCGGCAGGCTAGCGAGGGCCCTCCCCTCGGCGTCGGCGCCGACAATGTTGTCGTCGGCGAAGGCATAGACGGGCTGCTCAGCCTGGTGGCGCGCATGTATGGCGCCCGGCGACGCGGTGGTGACCTCGCTCGGCGCCAACCCAACCTTCAATTTTCATATTGCCGGCGTCGGCGGCATGCTTCGCTTACATTGCTCGTTCTAACGGGCCTTGTCGCACCTACTTCTTCAAAGTTCGGCCAGGTCGCCCAAGGCGTCAATCAGCGGCTGGATCTTGCTCTCATAATTTTTCCATTGCTTGATGGACGAGTTGTAGATGGGCTGCCGAACCTGCCAGCGACTGGCCGTGTTGACCGAACCGTCATTCTCGAAGAAGCGCAGGCAGGCATCGTCCCAGGGCAATCCAAGATGATCGATCAGACGGCGCGATTGTGCCTCCTGATCCGCAACCAGCGTCTCGTAGCGACTTTCGAAGATGCGTCCCGGAAAAACCTTGTCCCAATGTCGCATCAGGCGATCATATTCACGATAATACAGCCCGAGCGTTTGCAGGTCGGTGATGTAGCTGTGTCCCTTGGAGAAATTCAGGAAAAAGCATGAGAGGCAATTGTCGATGGCGTCGCGGCGACAGTGAATAATCCGCGCGTTGGGGAAAAGAAGGCCTATGAGGCCTATCAGTTCGAAATTCTGGGGCATTTTGTCGACTATGCGAAGTGCGGTCGGCGCACGCTCACGAAGGTAGGACAGGTGCCCCTCGGTCAGCATCTTGGCTAGGTCGGGGGTGATCGGCACGATCGATTGGGCCAAGCCCTGTGCCGAAAGCCTCGTAAGGCCGATAGCATTTGCGGTTCGTCTTAGCTTGCTGAGTTCTCCTGCGCCGTGAACATCCGGGTGGCTCGCGCAAATCTGCTCGGTCAGGGTGGTCCCCGAGCGGGGCATGCCCAGTACAAACACGGGCACTTCCGATGGGCTTCCATAACCCGCCTTGGCAGCCAACATATCCGGGTTGAAGAACTCGATCGTGGAGTCGACCCAGCGGCGATAGGCTTCCAGATCGAACTTATAGCCGGCGACCTGTTTGGCTTTCTTGAAATGATCTATCGCGTCGTCGTAGCGCTTAAGGTCGTTCAGCACCTTGCCGGCAGCGTGATGAAGTGTCATCGCACTGTCCGGGTCAAGCTTTGGGTTGCCAAGCTCGCGCAAGATGGACTTAAGTTCCGCCGGCTCTTCAGTGAATTTGCGCGTGCGCACAAGCTCATTATAGGCGGCTGGCATGGCTATGCGACGTTCGATCGCCTCTTTCAGATAGATTTCGGCTTCGTCCATGCGGCCGAGACCGATGAGGGCGCTGGCCAATCCCGCCCGAACGCGGGGATGATCGCGGTTGATCTTGAGCGCTCTCTCGTAAAGCGGCAGAGCTATGTCGGCCTTGTCGAATTCGACGTAAGCGCGTCCCAACGCGCAAAGCGCTTCCAGCAAATCCGGCTTCAACTTCAAGGCCTGCTGGATATGCGTGATTGCGGGCGAATATTCGCTGACCTTCAGATAGGTTTCACCCAGACTAAGGTGGTAATAGGGGTTTAGAGGCTCCTCGCCGACGGCTAACGCCAAATATCGCAATGCAATTTCATCGTCGAGCCCGATGAATAGCGTGCCCATGATATACAATGCCAAGGGATGGTTGGGCGTGCGCTCCAACACGCGACGGCACAGTTCCTTAGCCTCGGCCAACCGCTTGGCCTGCTGAAAGTCATATGCCTGTTTCAGCAGCATGTCGTCGGCCTGCGCCCGCGACAATGGTTTGGCTTTCGGCGGTTCCACTTTCGGCGCCGAGCGCGACATTATATGTTTGGACCAGGCGGGCGGCAGTCGGTTGCTCATCATGTCTCGCTAGCAAAATGATCCGGGAGAATCCAGCCTGACGTTCCCGCCTGCCGCGGAACTTGCGCAGGCCAAGCCGGCAGGCTAGCAAGAAGGCCCCCTTTCGAACGAGCCCTATCATGCGCCTGCGCCCTCCCCTTACGCCGCTCATCGACGCGCTTCCCTCCACGGTGCCGTTTGTCGGCCCGGAGGCGCAGGAGCGTGATCGCGGCCGCGCCTTTCGCGCCCGCATCGGCGCCAATGAGAGCAGTTTTGGCCCTTCCCCGCGCGTCATTGCCCGCATGGCTGAGATTGCCGGCGACATGTGGATGTATTGCGACCCCGATAATCACGATTTGAAGGTAGCTGCCGCCGGGCATCTCGGCGTCGGCGCCGAAAACGTCGTCATCGGCGAAGGCATAGACGGGCTGCTCAGCCTGGTGGCGCGCATGTATGTGGCGCCCGGCGACGCGGTGGTGACCTCGCGCGGCGCCTATCCGACCTTCAACTTTCATGTTGCCGGCGTCGGCGGCCGGCTGGTCGCAGTGCCCTACGAGAACGATCGGGAAAACCTCGACGGCCTGCTGGCGGCAGTGGCCAAGGAAAAGGCGCCACTGGTCTACCTGTCCAATCCGGACAATCCAATGGGCAGTTGGTGGGAAGCCGCCGAGCTCAGCCGCTTCATCGAAGCCTTGCCGGAGACCACGATGCTGGTACTCGACGAAGCCTATGGCGAATTAGGGCCAGCCTCAGCGCTGCCGCCGATCGATATGGCGCGGCCGAACGTCATCCGCATGCGCACATTCTCCAAGGCCTATGGGCTGGCCGGCATACGCTGCGGCTATGCGGTGGCCGAGGCCCAGGTGATTCGGGACTTCGAGAAGATCCGCAACCACT
Organism: Mesorhizobium sp. M0664; assembly: GCF_040320565.1. Classification (NCBI taxonomy): domain Bacteria; kingdom Pseudomonadati; phylum Pseudomonadota; class Alphaproteobacteria; order Hyphomicrobiales; family Phyllobacteriaceae; genus Mesorhizobium; species Mesorhizobium sp. M0664. Next base: position 65,743 of record NZ_JAMYPW010000017.1, on the reverse strand, counting down.
ATGGCGTCAGCCGCATGGCGCAGATCGCCGGTGTCGAGGCGCTTGCCGATCAGGCCTGGCTGGAGAGCGTGGTGGCGCGGGTCGCCGCCGGCCGTCGACGCATTGCCGCAACAGCCGAAGCGAACGGGCTGAAGCCGCTGGCTTCGGCGACCAATTTCGTCACCATCGACTGCGGCCGCGACGGCGCTTTCGCACTGAAAGTGCTGCAGGCGCTGTTGTCACGCGACGTCTTCATCCGCAAGCCGATGGTGCCGGTTCTCGACCGCTGCATCCGGGTCAGTGTCGGCCTCGACCACGAGCTCGACATCTTTGCCGAGGAACTGCCTGGCGCGCTGGCGGCAGCGCGAGGGAATTGAAGAGCCTTCGCCCTATGTGGCTGACCGGCGGCAACGCGGTTGAATTTGCACGGCGATGCGCCAGACTCGCCTCAGAGGATGGAGAGCGTGATGACCGACCGGACTGTGCAGGTACGCATTTACGGCAAGGTGCAAGGCGTCAGCTACCGGGTCTGGGCGCGGCGCGAGGCGTCGGCGCTTGGCCTTGCCGGGTGGGTGCGCAACGAAGTTGACGGCTCGGTGACAGCCTTGATTGCAGGGACCGATGCGGCGGTCTTGGCAATGATCGAACGGCTTCGGCAAGGGCCCCCAGGGGCAGCGGTTTCGAAGGTCGATGTCGAGGAGATCGAGGCTCGCGACATGTCGGCCGATTTCAGGATTGTTGCCTAGCAAGGCATGGTCCTGCTCATTCGCTTCCATCGCACAAAGTTCTCGAGGGTGCAGATAGAGCAAATCTGAAGCCATTGCCCTGCCCGGACGCGCCTCTTGAATTAATTGAACGTTTGTTTTATTTTCCGCGAAAAGGCGGCTTGTCATGGCGCGTACGACCGGTTCCGACGGAGAGAAGACCGAAGCTGCGGTCCGCGAGGCGGCAGTCAGCCTGATTGCGCGTCTCGGCTACGAGGCGATGTCGATGCGCCAGCTGGCGGCCGAGGTCGGCGTCCAGGCAGCGGCGCTGTACCGCTACTTCCCGACCAAGCAGGACCTTCTGTTCATGCTGATGCGTGAGCATATGGAAGGCTTGATCGAGGCGTGGCGCGCAACACGCCCTGTCGGCGCTGATCCGGCAGCGCGGCTTGCCGCTTATGTCGAAAACCACATCGCTTTCCATATCGAACGCCGCCACTCCACCCATGTCTCGAACATGGAGCTGCGCAGCCTGTCGCATGAAAAACTCACGCAGATCCTGCGCATGCGCACGGCCTACGAGAAGGAGCTGCGCGCCATCCTGCGCGACGGCGTCGAAGCGGGGTTATTCAGCATCGAAGACACCGGGCTCACCGCCATGGCGCTGATCCAGATGATGACCGGCGTCATCGTCTGGTTCCGGCCGGGCGAACGGCTGTCGATCGCCGAAGTCACCGCTACATATCTGGCAATGACAATGCGCCTTGTTGGAGCAAAGAGCGATGGCGCGTCAACGAGCTACGACGCCGCGCCTCTATTCGGGCGCGCAAAGGACGCTCTAGCAACTTGATTTCGCGCATGATCCCGATTTCGGGATCGTGCGCCGGGAGGAACGGCATGTACACGCATACGCTCAACTTCGGGCTTGACGAAGACATCGACGCGCTGCGCGACCTGGTGCGGCGCTTCGCCCAGGAAAAGATCGCACCGATCGCCGCCGAAATCGACCGCTCGAACGAATTCCCGGCGCATCTGTGGGCGGAGCTCGGTGGGCTCGGCCTGCTCGGCATCACCGCCGATCCCGATTTCGGCGGCACCGGCATGGGCTACCTCGCCCATGTCGTGGCGATGGAGGAGATTTCGCGCGCCTCGGCCTCGGTCGGCCTCTCCTACGGCGCTCATTCCAACCTCTGCGTCAACCAGATCAACCGCTGGGCAACGCAGGCGCAGAAGGAAAAGTATCTGCCTTCGCTCTGCAGCGGCGAAAAAGTCGGCGCACTGGCGATGTCGGAATCGGGTGCCGGCTCTGATGTGGTGTCGCTTCGCCTGCGCGCCGAAAAGCGCAACGATCGGTATGTGCTCAACGGCACCAAAATGTGGATCACCAACGGGCCGGACGCCGAGACGCTGGTCGTCTACGCCAAGACCGATCCGGAACTCAATTCGCGCGGCATCACCGCTTTCATCGTCGAAAAAGCCTTTGCCGGTTTTTCCGTGGCGCAAAAGCTCGACAAGCTCGGCATGCGCGGCTCGAACACCGGCGAGCTGGTGTTCGAGGATGTCGAAGTGCCGTTCGACAATGTGCTGCACGAGGAAGGGCGCGGCGTCGAGGTGCTGATGTCGGGCCTCGACTACGAACGCGCCGTGCTGGCCGGCGGGCCGGTCGGGCTGATGGCAGCGTGCCTCGACGTGGCGATCCCTTACGTGCATGAACGCAGGCAGTTCGGCCAGCCGATCGGCGAATTCCAGCTGGTGCAAGGCAAGCTCGCCGACATGTATGCGACGATGAACGCGGCGCGCGCCTACGTCTATGCCGTAGCCGCCGCCTGCGATCGCGGTGAGACGGCCCGCAAGGATGCTGCCGGCTGTATTCTCTTCGCCGCCGAAAAGGCAACGCTGATGGCGCTCGACGCCATCCAGCTTTTGGGCGGCAACGGCTACATCAACGACTACCCGACCGGCCGGCTTTTGCGCGACGCCAAGCTCTACGAGATCGGCGCCGGCACCAGCGAAATCCGTCGCTGGCTGATCGGACGAGAAATCATGTCCGAGAGCGCCTAATGGCATTCTTTTGAGCTTTTGCCAGAAGCCGCACGATGTGGCATACTTCGGGTAATGTGCCACAATCCAGGCGAGGCGGACCATGGCGGGCAGAACGGGAAGGTCCGGATTTGACGAAGATCCGCAAGCACGGTTCGATGCCGGTGCTCGCCAACCACAGCTTCGTGCTCCGGCGAAACGCGAGCGTGTCAAGCTTGGCGAGGGCGGGCGCTTCGTCATTCCTGCCGCGATGCGCGAGGAGATGGGCGTGAAGCCTGGCGAGGACATGATCCTGCATGTCGAGAACGGCGAGCTGCGGGTAAGATCGTGGCTGCAGAATCTGCGACGCGTCCAGGCCGAATTGTCGGCGCTGAAACAGCCCGGTGAAAGCATCGTCGACGAATTTCTGAAGGAGCGTCGGGAAGAGCAGCGTCGAAGCGACAAGCGTCTCGACCGGCTTCACGCCGAAGGGACAACGGGAAAGCGGGCGAAATGAAGCCCTATGTCATGGACAGTTCGGCGGCGCTCGCAATCCTGCTCAACGAGCAAGGCACCGATAATGCTTTGGGGTTCGCGCCGGATGCACAATGCAGTTCGGTCAATGCGGCCGAAATCATCGCCAAACTGATCGACAAGGGACGCAGCATGGAACAGGCTGCGGACGACCTCGCCAGTCTCGGCATGCCGATCGCCGTTTTCGACGACGCGATGGGCATCGCCGCCGGGCAGCTTCGCCAATTGACGCGGCATCGCGGCTTGTCGCTGGGCGATCGGGCTTGCCTGGCGCTGGCAATTCGCGAGAATGCCATTGCCGTCACCGCTGATCGCGATTGGGGCGACCTCGATGTCGGCTGCAAGATCGAGCTGATCCGGTAGCGCCATGGCCCCCCTCACCTCGCAGATGTCGCCCGCCTCCGATATTTTCCGCGGCAATGCCGAGCGCATGCGGGCGCTGGTCGCCGATATTGCTGAAAAAGCCGCCGCCATCGAGGGCGGTGGCTCGGAAGAGGCGCGTGAGCGGCACGTCTCCCGCGGCAAGCTCCTGCCGCGGCAACGCCTAGCCCAATTGCTCGATACAGGCTCGCCCTTCCTCGAAATTGGCCAGTTCGCGGCATGGTCGATGTATGGCGAGGACATCCCTTCGGCCGGCCTCATCGCCGGCATCGGCCGCGTCGAAGGCACCGAAGTGATGGTCGTCGTCAATGACGCCACGGTGAAGGGCGGTACCTATTATCCACTAACGGTGAAGAAGCATCTGCGTGCACAGGAGATCGCATTGCAGAACAATCTGCCTTGCGTCTATCTGGTCGACAGCGGCGGCGCCAATCTGCCCAACCAGGACGAGGTGTTTCCCGACCGCGATCATTTCGGCCGCATCTTCTACAACCAGGCCAACATGTCGGCCGCCGGCATTCCGCAGATCGCCTGCGTCATGGGTTCGTGCACGGCCGGCGGCGCCTATGTGCCTGCGATGTCGGACGAGACAATCATGGTGCGCAACCAGGCGACCATCTTTCTCGGCGGGCCGCCGCTGGTGAAGGCGGCCACCGGCGAGGATGTCACCGCCGAGGACCTCGGTGGCGCCGACGTGCACACAAGGCTTTCCGGCGTTGCCGACCACTATGCGCTCGACGACGAGCATGCGCTGGCCATATGCCGGCGTATCGTCAAAAACCTGAATCGGAACAAGACTGTAAGCCTTGCCTTACAGAAATCGATTCCGCCGCTTCACGATCCACATGAACTCTACGGCATCGTGCCGACGGATCTGCGCCAGCCCTACGACGTGCGCGAGGTAATCGCCCGCACCGTCGACGGTTCCGAGTTCGATGAGTTCAAGCAGAATTATGGCACCACGCTGGTCACCGGTTTCGCCCATCTCAGCGGCATGCCGGTCGGCATCGTCGCCAACAATGGCGTGCTGTTTTCGGAAAGCGCGCTGAAGGGCACGCATTTCATCGAGCTGTGCTGCCAGCGCAGGATCCCGCTGATTTTCCTGCAGAACATCACCGGCTTCATGGTCGGGCGAAAATACGAGGCCGGCGGCATCGCCAAGGACGGCGCCAAGCTGGTGATGGCGGTCGCAACGGCCAAGGTGCCGAAGGTGACCGTGATCATCGGCGGCTCGTTCGGTGCCGGCAATTACGGCATGTGCGGACGCGCCTATTCGCCACGCTTCCTGTGGATGTGGCCGAATGCCCGCATTTCGGTGATGGGCGGCGAGCAGGCGGCAACGGTGCTGGCCGTGGTCAAGCGCGAAGGCATCGAGCGCAAGGGCGGGGAATGGAGCGCTGAGGAGGAAGCGAAATTCAAGAAGCCGATCCTGATGAAGTACGAGCACGAGGGACACCCGCTCTATTCGTCGGCAAGGCTCTGGGACGACGGCATCATCGACCCGGCCAAGACCCGCGAGGTGCTGGCGCTCAGCCTTTCGGCCGCGCTCAACGCCGAGATCGAGGAGACAAAATTCGGCGTGTTCAGGATGTGAGATGAGCGAAATCGGCCAGAGGATTCGCATTCAAACCGGCGACATCACGAAGCTGGCGGTCGATGCCATCGTCAACGCCGCCAATACCTCTCTTCTCGGAGGCGGCGGCGTCGACGGCGCTATCCACCGCGCGGCCGGCCCCGAGCTTGTGGCAGAATGCCGGACCTTGCATGGCTGCAAGGTCGGAGACGCAAAAATCACCAAGGGCTACAGGCTGCCCGCGCGCTACGTCATTCATACGGTCGGGCCGGTCTGGCAAGGTGGCAGCAAAGGAGAAGCCGAACTGCTCGCCTCCTGCTATCGCCGGTCGCTCGAAATCGCCGCCGCAAAGGACTGCCGGACGGTGGCGTTTCCTGCGATCTCGACCGGGGCCTACCGCTATCCGAAGGATCAGGCGACGCAAATTGCTGTCGGGACCGTGAGCGCCTTCATCGGCCAGAACATCGCTCCGGAAACCGTCATTTTCTGCTGCTTCGACGAGCCGACGGCCGAATTGTATCAGCGGGTCGTCGCTGCACTCGGCAGGGTGTGACCCTGCGCGGGAGACAACCCACCACATCTCCAGACTATTTTTTGCTTCTCGATCTGGCCAGACGAAAGAATCACGGCTATTGATCATCGCAAATACCAATGGGGATTGGGCGAAGATGAGGCGGCGCGTTTTTCAGAGAACAACTGTGCATTTACTTGCAGGGTTGCTTATATTAGTGACCCCTGGCATCGGCGCAGCGCAGTCGCTGGCGGGAAGCAAGGGCGAGACCCGTTTCTATCCCTATTTGCCGCAGAGCCCGAAGGATCCGTGTACCAGGGCCTATAAGGCCTATGTAGCGGCCGGTGGCCATTCAGCCTATGCAACCACTCCGTATTCCCGGGTGCGTTTTCTGTACATCATCTGCGGCTCGCGCTTGAATGCACCGTCACAGCAAGCTGCCGAAGAATTGGCGTTGAAATCCTGTCAGGCCGCCCGCAACAGTTACAGAGTTACAACAGGCGGCGGCTGCGAAATCGCTGCCTCCAAGTAGGCGAATATATTTCAGTGTTTGGGGTTCAAATGGGTTTGGCAATGAAATCTTTATCAATCAAGCGAGCAGCCATGTCGGTACTTGCACTGCTTGTGGCCTCTGCACCGAATGTCGGCGCCGCCGAATCGCTGGCGGGAAGCAAGGGCGACAGCCGTTTTCCGGTCTATTTTGCACCGGGTACAATCGGAGGCTGCGGCAAGAATTACAAGGACTATGTGGCGGCTGGCGGTCACTCGGCCTATGCGATGACGCCATTCAACTGGGCAACCGAATTCACTATTTGCGGTGCTTATCTGAATGCAACATCCCAGAAGGCTGCGGAGGCGCTGGCGTTGAAATCCTGCCAGTCCGCGCGCAGCAAGTACAAGGTCACGACTGCAGGGGCCTGCGCCATAGCTGCCTCCAAATAGACCGACACTCGTCGGCCTTCGACATATTCAATGGGTGGGAAAAATGAAATCTATAAGCGTCAAACAAGCAGTCTTCTCGCTAATAACCGGGTTGCTTCTAATCTCGAGCCCCAATGTCGGCGCGGCGGAATCGCTGGCTGGAAGCAAGGGCGACGTCCGCTTCTACCCGTATTTTCCGGCGACCGCGGATCGGCCATGCACCAAGGCATATAAGGCCTATGTCGCGGCCAGCGGCCATTCAGCTTATGCGACCACTCCGTATTCCCGGGTGCGTTCGTTGTACATCCTGTGCGGCTCGCGCTTGAATGCGCCTCGCAAAAGGCTGCCGAGGATATGGCGATGAAATCCTGCCAGGTCACCCGCGACCGTTACAGGGTCACGACCGGGGGAGCTTGCGAAATCGCGGCCTCAAAGTAGGCAGGCCTCGCTTGCCTACCCTTTGACCGCCAGACTACAAAGCAGGGCATTGCCGCAGTTCGCGTGACGAGAATTCGCGCCGTTGGCGGCAGCTCTGCCTGTGGAGGCCCGATGTTCGCCAAGATCCTGATCGCCAACCGTGGCGAGATCGCCTGCCGGGTGATCCGCTCGGCACGCAGGATGGGTGTGCGCAGCATCGCCGTGTATTCCGACGCCGACGCTCACGCCCTGCATGTCGAAATGGCCGACGAAGCGGTGCATATCGGCGCCTCTCCCGCCAACGAAAGCTATCTGCGCGGCGACAAGATCATCGCGGCGGCTTTGGCCACAGGTGCCGCGGCTATCCATCCGGGCTACGGCTTTCTTTCGGAAAACCCCGATTTCGTCGACCAGGTGGTCGCGGCGGGGCTGATCTTCATTGGCCCGTCGGCGGCCTCGATCCGTGCCATGGGACTGAAGGACGCGGCCAAGCGGCTGATGGAAAAGGCCGGCGTGCCTGTCGTTCCGGGCTATCACGGCGAAGGGCAGGAGATCGTGTTGCTCGCCTCCAAGGCGCGCGAGATAGGCTACCCCGTACTGATCAAGGCGCGCGCCGGCGGCGGCGGCAAAGGCATGCGGCGCGTCGAGCATCCCGATGATTTTTCGGAAGCACTGTCGGGCGCGCGGCGCGAGGCGAAAGCCGCGTTCGGTGACGACCGCGTCTTGGTGGAAAAATATGTCGACAAGCCGCGCCACATCGAAGTGCAGGTGTTTGGTGACAATTTCGGCAACGCCGTGCATCTTCACGAACGCGACTGCTCGGCGCAGCGCCGCCACCAGAAGGTGATCGAGGAGGCGCCTGCCCCCGGCATGACGCCGGCACTGCGCAAGGCGATGACGGAGGCGGCGGTGAAAGCCGCCAAGGCAATCCACTATTCCGGCGCCGGTACCATCGAGTTCATCGTCGATGCCTCGCAAGGTCTGAAGGCCGACCGTTTCTGGTTCATGGAAATGAACACCCGTCTGCAGGTCGAGCACCCCGTCACCGAAATGGTTACCGGCATCGACCTGGTCGAGTGGCAGTTGCGGGTAGCCGCCGGCGAAAAACTGCCGAAGACGCAGAGCGAGATCGCGCTCTCCGGCCACGCCTTCGAGGCGCGCATCTATGCCGAGGACGCGGCAAGAGGGTTTTTGCCGGCGACCGGCACCTTGCACCATTTGAAATTTCCGCAGCCGGCACCGGAGGGTGCGACCATGCGCGTCGAAACCGGTGTACGCGCTGGCGATGCGATTTCGCCGTTCTACGATCCGATGATCGCCAAGCTGATCGTTCATGGCAAGGACAGACGGACGGCGCTCATCGCGCTTGGCACGGCACTGTCGCAGACCGAAATCGCCGGCTCGACGGTCAACACTGGCTTTCTTGCCGCGCTGGCCGCTGATGCGGATTTTGCGGCGGGCGATGTCGATACCGGCCTGATCGCCAGGCACCAGCAGGCGTTGACGGCGGTTCCGCCGCCGAGCGGTGAGACGATTGCCGCCGCGGCACTTGCCGCGTCCGGTGCGCGCGACTTGCCGTCCTCGGACGATCCCTGGTCGTCACTGGCCGGCTATGCGCATTTCCACGCTGTAGCGCGGAGCACCCTGCTGAAGTTTGGCGAGCAGGAGATCGGCGCGCGCGTGTCGGTGCGGCCGGACGGGCGGTTCGAGGTGGCGCTGGATGCGCCCTATGACAGCGTCAATTCGCGGGATCTCCGCGCGGCGCCTCGCCTCGCCCGCTGGCCGGGCCACGTCACGGTCTTCGATGGCGCCATCGGCTACGGTTTTGCCGTGCCGGATCCGCTGGCCCGAGCCGACGAAGCCGCCGCCGCTTCCGTCAGCCTGCGCGCTCCAATGCCCGGCCTGGTCAAATTGGTGCGTGCAGGCAAAGGCGAGTCCGTGATCAAGGGCCAGCCGCTGCTGATCCTGGAGGCGATGAAGATGGAGCACACCATTGCCGCGCCCCATGACGGGGTTATCGCCGAGATTGCTGCCGAAGGCGCGCAGGTAACCGACGGCACCGTGCTGGTTCGCTTTGTCGAGGAACCTCAGTTGACTGCTGTTTCCCTATCCACGAAGTGATCTCGAACGCGTGACAAAGGCGTCGCCAAAAAAAATGTGGCCGGGTTTGACCCCCGGCCATGTTCGATTACAGCAGCGCGTCTTGCGGCGCCGCGGCCATCACGGTTGGATCGGCGCGTATTTGCCGTCATGCCACTGGTTGATGTCGTAGCTCGCGTTCTTGAGGTCGCCCTTCTCGTCGAAGGTGACCGAGCCGACAACCGTGCTGATCGGCTGGCCGTTCTTTAACGCTTCGGCGACTTTTGCCGGATCGTCGCTGCCGGCGCGTTTGATGCCTTCGGCGAAGGCCTGGATCACCGCATAGGAAAACAGCGTGAAGCCCTCAGGCACGAAGCCGCCGGCCTTGATCTTGGCGATGGCCTCCTTGGCTTCGGGCTTCGCCTGCGGATTCGATGGGAAGACGAACATGGTGCCTTCGCCGGCCGGACCGGCAACCTGCCAGAATTCCGGCGAAGCGATCGAGTCCGGCATGATCAACTGGAACTTGAGGTTCTGCTCCGCCGACTGGCGCAGGATCAGGCCGGCTTCGGGGTGATAGCCGCCGAAATAGACGACGTCGGCTTTCAGCTCCTTGAGCTTGGTAACAAGAGCGGAATAGTCCTTCTCGCCAGCGTTGATGCCCTCGTAGAGGATTTCATTGAGACCGTTCTGGTTCATCGTTGCCTTCACGGCATCGGCCACGCCCTGCCCATAGGCGCTCTTGTCGTGCAGGATGACGACTTTCTTGCCGGCATATTTCTTGGCGATCCAGGGACCGATGAAAGCGCCCTGCGCATCGTCGCGCGTGTAGAGGCGCATGATCGTCGGCCAGCCGGCTTTCGCCGCTGCATCGGTCAACACCGGGTTCGAGGAAGCCGGACTCATCATCAGCGCACCGGCTTCGGCGTAGACAGCGGAGGCCGGGATGCTGGAGCCCGAGCAGGCGTGGCCATCGATGAACTTGACACCGTTGGCGATGATGCGGTTGGCGACCGAAACCGCCTGCTTCGGATCGCACTGGTCATCCTCGATGTCGAGCTTGATCTGGCGGCCGTCGACGCCGCCCGCCGCGTTGATCGCGTCGGCGGCGGCTTGCGCGCCTTGCTTAAACTGATCGCCGATGTTGGCAAGCTGACCGGTCATCGGTCCGACCACCGAAAAGGTGATGTCATCGGCGAAGGCGACCGGCGCGGTCATCATCAGGCCAAATATGGCTGCGCTGAAAATACTGAATTTCTTCATGGTGACACAACTCCTCCACTCTCGCGCGACCATCCCGGCCGCGCCTCTTCCAGAATGGCGGGAGAATTTCATCCTTCACCGGAGCTGTCTAGACGCATCGTCGGCGCTCGATTGGGCCTGTAATGCGCTGTTCCAAAGACAAAGCCGCGCCAGCCTTGTTCCGGCCGGTCGCAGCTTTTCTCATCGAGTTCCCGAGGTATCCCCACCAGGATCCGCTCGCCTTCCCTGTTTGTACGGTTTATGGCGCGGCTCGTCCGCCGTGTTCTTGATCTTGTTGGCCCGGCCGTCTTGCGCGGCCTTGATTTTTCGGGCCCGGCCCTCTGCGCGGCCTTGACCCGAAGCGTCCCTGTCGTGAGGTCAGTACCCCTTGTGAGGTCGATGCCGGCGAATTCAGTGCATCGTCATCCATTCGCGAGCTTCGCGCAGCGCCTTGGCGATCTCGACCTTCGACATGGCGGCAGACAATTCGGAGCGCAGTTCCGCGGCGCGGGCCGAACCCTTGATCGCGGCGATGTTGAACCATTTGTGGGCGGCGACGACGTCGGTCTCGCAATCGCGGCCAGTCGCATACATCATGCCCAACTCGAAAAGAATATCGGCCTGGGCGGTTGCCCCCATGGCGCCGAAGCCGGCTTCAAGCATTTCAAAACGTGCCATTTCAAATCCCCTGTTCTGGCTCCCGAGAGCTGTCTCCGTATGTCCCTCGGTGTCCTTGATTACCGTCGGGGGCGGCCGCTCTTTCGATGCTTTCGAGAATGCCCCGGAGGCTTGAATCCGTCGTTAAATGGCGTGCTTAATTTGAGGAAAACAAAGCTAAAACAAGAGGTAAACACGAAAATTCGTTAAGGATACAAAGCCAGCAATCGCGCCGGTTTGCACAAGATTTGAAGAAAACTTGCGAGGCGCGGATCAAGACTCCGCTAACCACAGAAGACAAAGACGTGTGCGGCCCGTTTCATTTTTCGCCGGCGCGGCCGTTCGGGAGCGGGCAAAAACCCGCAACCCTTCCGTGGCGGCACCGCTTTTGTTTTTCCGGGAGCTGGACTAGCTTACGTTTGCGTAAGGGGCAGACACCCGGGACGGAGCCCGATTGGACTTACCTGAGGGAGGAAAGACATGTTTCGACAAGTGAGCCTGGCCCTCGCGGCCGCAATAATGATGACCGGCGCGGCATGGGCCGATCCGATCGAAGGCAATTGGAAAACGCAAGCCGGATCGACTGCCGCCATTTCGGGTGGCGGCGGGGCATTTTCGATTACGCTCAAATCCGGCAAATTTGCCGGCAAGAACATCGGTTCACTGAAGGTTGCCGGCGACAACAAATATGCCGGCACGATAACCGACCCGGAAACCGACAAGACCTATTCGGGCAAGGCTTCGCTTTCCGGCAGTTCTCTCAAGATGAGCGGCTGCGTGCTCGGCGGGCTGATCTGCAAGAGCCAGACCTGGCACAAGCTCTGATCGTGCCCTTCCTGCCGGGGTGAGCGGGGCCAGTCGGCCCCGTTTTCATGTTATCGGTCTCGCAGCCATGGTGTCGCCATGGGTCGCTGCACTCACAGCGGACCCTCTCAGAGATCATCAACCATTTTTGAACCGCAGATGAACGCCGGGATCAGAGCCGGTTCAGCCGGGGCAAGGCATTGTCATGCGTGTTGAAGGAGACACCGCGCAATGCTTGCCCGCCGCTTCACCATCGTCTGCCTGCTGATGAGTCTGTTCGGCATGTTGTTCGCCGTCCTTGTCGCCGAAGCCGGCCGGCCGTCCCGCTCCTGGGACGTCGCCAGTTCCTGCCGACTCGGTTGCTTGAACCATCTTCACCACTGAAACGACAAAGAGCTGAACCTTTAGAGAAAAGCAAAACGCCAATGAACCGCCTCGCCGCCAACACCCTCAAGACGCTTCGGCTGCTGCCGCGCGCGGCGCTCATCCTGACTGTTCTTTCGGTACCGGTACTGGCCGTGCCGACGATGCGCACCAATGCCGGCTCAACGATCGAGGCGCCTGCGTTGAGGAAGTCAGGCCTCGGCTTTGTGCTGCTGGTTAGCCTGCAGCGCGGTTAGCAGACCGAAAAACGCCGACAGCGCGTATTGAGGCCGCCTTACCCCCTCCCAACCGCGCGTCCAACTCTCTATATTGGGTCATGGAAAAGCGAATCTATCCCCAAGCCATTGAATCGGTGGTCATGCCGGAGCCGTTTGGCCGGCAGAGCTTCAACGACGCCAAGAAGGCGGTCGCCGCCCTACAGGTGCTTTACGACCGCAACACCAAGTTCCTGCGCGATTCATTTACCGCGCTCGCCGCGGGCGGCGACAACAACAAACGCTACCGGGCTTTCTATCCGGAGATCGGCGTCACCACGAGTTCCTTCACGCAAATCGACTCGCGGCAGGCCTATGGCCACATGCCGACGCCGGGGCATTTCTCAACCACCGTCACCCAGCCTGCTCTTTTCGAAAGCTACCTCACCGAACAGCTTCGGCTGATCATGCGCAACCACGGCGTTCCCGTCACGGTTTCGGAATCGACCACTCCCATCCCGCTGCATTTCGCCTTCCTCGAAGGCACGCATGTCGACGGGACTGCTGCCGAGCGCATCAAACGGCCGATCCGTGACCTGTTCGACGTGCCGGATCTCGACGGCACCGACGACCAGATCGCCAACGGCACGTTCGAAGTGGCATTGGGCGAGGCACGGCCGCTGGCGCCGTTCACCGCGCAACGCATCGACTATTCGCTGCACCGGATGTCGCATTATACGGCGACCAGTCCCCAGCATTTCCAGAACTTCGTGCTGTTCACCAACTACCAATTCTACATCGACGAATTCGTCGCCCGTGCACGCGAATTGATGGCCAATGGCGGTGATGGATATGTCGAGTTCGTCGAGCCGGGCAACATCGTGACCAAAGCAGGGGACGGCGCGCCCGGTGAGGGTGCTGCGCCGCCTCGCCTGCCGCAGATGCCGGCCTATCATCTGAAGAAGCCGAATCATGGCGGCATCACCATGGTCAATATCGGCGTTGGGCCTTCCAACGCCAAGACGATCACCGACCATATTGCGGTGCTCCGGCCGCATGCCTGGGTGATGCTCGGCCATTGCGCCGGCCTGCGCAACACGCAGGCGCTCGGGGATTATGTGCTGGCCCATGCCTATGTACGAGAAGACCATGTCCTCGACGACGATCTTCCGGTCTGGGTGCCGATCCCGCCGCTAGCCGAAATCCAGGTGGCTCTGCAGGAAGCGGTCGCCGAGGTCACCGGGCTTTCCGGATATGATCTCAAGCGCATCATGCGCACTGGCACCGTCGCCACTATCGACAACCGCAATTGGGAGCTGCGCGACCAGCGCGGGCCGGTCCAGCGGCTGTCGCAGTCGCGGGCGATCGCGCTCGACATGGAATCGGCGACGATCGCCGCCAACGGCTTCCGCTTCCGGGTGCCCTATGGCACGCTGCTTTGCGTATCCGACAAGCCGCTGCATGGCGAATTGAAGTTGCCGGGCATGGCGACCGAGTTCTACAAGCGGCAAGTAGCGCAGCACCTGACCATCGGCATCAGGGCGATGGAGAAGCTGGCTGAAATGCCGATGGACCGACTGCATTCGCGCAAACTCAGGAGCTTTTCGGAAACTGCCTTCCAGTAAATGCCGAATCGCATGTGTCGGTCCAGGTCAGGACATTTCGTCATCTTGATTGAGCCGCACTTCTGCCGATAGACAAAGCGATGGCACGTGTTCGGGACATGACGGTTGCGCTGGCATTCGTCGCAATGCTTGCACTCTCGGCCGCGCTGGTGGCCGGGTTCTTCGGATCGCTGCATCCGGCCCTCGATTCCTTTGCTCATTTCCGCGTCCATTTTTCGGTGCTGATGGCGCTTTGCGCGCTGCCGCTGCTCGCCACCTCGTTTCGCCTGCAGGCCGCGGTCGCATTGCTGTTTGCGATAGCCTCCTTTGCCACCACGCAGAATGCCTTGCCGCTTTCGCGGCTATGGCAGGTGCAGGCCGCCTACGAAGCCAAACTCGGTGACGAGCCAGTCTACCGCCTGCTGCAGATGAACCTCAGGTTCAACAATCCAACGCCTGAGAAGGTGCTGTCGCTGATCGGCCGGACCCAGCCTGATGTTATCACCCTCGACGAGGTGTCCGAAACGTGGAAGGCAAAGCTTGGGCTGCTATCCGGCGGCTATCCCTACCGGATCCTCTGCCCATATCCCAATGGCGTGTTCGGCGTTGCGCTGCTGTCCAGACGACCGTTTGGCATAGGCACGGAGCCGCACTGCGACAGCCGCGGCGCGATGGCGATCGCCACGGTCGATTTCGGCGGAACCGACGTCGATGTCGCCGCCATCCACCTCACCTGGCCATGGCCGCACAACCAATCACGGCAGATTGGAGGGTTGTCTGACGAAATCGCCTCGCTTGGCGAGACGTCGATCCTGGCAGGCGACTGCAACGCAGCGCCATGGAGCGCCGCCGTCCGGCGCGTCGCATCGCTTGGCAAGCTGACTGTAATGCCGTCGGTCGGGCCGACCTGGCTCTACAGAAGGCTGCCGGATTTCCTGCGCTTCGCCGGACTGCCGATCGACCAGGTCTTCAGCAAGGGCGCCATTGTTATCCATTCGGCGTCGACCCTTGAGGACACCGGCTCAGACCATCTGCCGGTGCTGGTGGAGTTTTCGCTTCGGTCGGATGAACAAAAGCCGCTCGACGAGCACCAGACGGCGACCGCGCTTGCGGCGCTGCCTGGCGGGACGCGAAGCTGAAAATCCGCAGTCCAATCTCGACCTGGCTTATTACTGGCCCACAAAAGCGCGGATGAGGTGCTCGACAGGGCCGCCGTCGCGATGCTCGTGCGCATCGAAGGCGATCTGCTTTGCCTCGTATTCGGCATAGATGGCATTGATCCGGCGCTTTGCCTCGCGACGTGCCTCGAAACAGTGCGGGTCATCACCGACTGTCAGCCCTCGAACCGACTTTTCGGTGGCCCGCATCATCTGTCTGGCGATGCGGCCATGGGTCTCTTCATGGGCGCGAACGCCAGCGAAGAACCGCTTCCAGCGCTTCTGCAGCGCAGGCGACGTGGCTGAGACTAGTTTGGGATAGGTATAGAAGAGATTGAGCGTCCCGTTGGCCTGGCGCAGGCGGCAGACGCCGTTTTCCCGTTGGGCATCGAAGGTCCACTCATCGACGCTGTAGCCGGTCTGCGCGATGGCGTGGGTCATGAAGCCGTGCTTCGGCCCACTGCGATCCATGGCCTCGATCAGGGCCGCGCCGGTGGTTCCGGCAATGTTGTAAGTTCGTGTCTTGACCAGCACCTTAGTGCCGGCCAAGGCTGCAGGGGCGCACAATGCCCCGATCGCCACAACGCTCGTCAGAACTGCCAGGCGCATTTTTCCTTCCTCCCTGTCGCCGCAGAAAGGAAACACAGGCAGGCGGTTTATTCAACAATCCTACGGTTGCGCTGCTCCTCATCTTGTTTAGTCCGGAGCAAACCTTGTGACTTACATGTTCTGGTAGACCGGGCCCTCGCCGCCCTGTGGCGGCACCCAATTTATGTTCTGGTTCGGGTCCTTGATATCGCAAGTCTTGCAGTGCACGCAGTTCTGCGCGTTGATGACGAAGCGCACATCCTTGGCCGCAGGATCGGCGGCGGCATTGCCATCCTTGTCGACCCATTCGTAGACGCTGGCCGGGCAGTAACGCGTCGAGGGTCCCGCATAGACGTCATGCTCAGAGCGCTTCTGCAGGTCCATGTCGGCGACGAGCAGATGCACCGGCTCGTTCTCCTCGTGGTTGGTGTTGGACAGGAACACCGACGACAGCCGGTCGAAGGTCAGCACCCCGTCCGGCTTCGGGTAGGCGATCTTCTGGTGCGCGGCGGCCGGTTCCAGCGTCGCATAGTCGGCCCTGCCGTGCTTCATCGTGCCGAAGGGCGAGAAGCCGAACAGCGTGTTCAGCCACATGTCGAGGCCGCCAAGGCCGACGCCGACAATGGTGCCGAAGCGCGACCATAGCGGCTTGACGTTGCGCACTTTCTTCAGGTCCTTGCCGATATCGGTGGCGCGCCAGGCGGCCTCGTAGGAGGCCAGCTCGTCATTGGTGCGGCCGGCGGCTATCGCATCACAGACATGCTCGGCCGCCAGCATTCCGGAGAGCACGGCGTTGTGCGAGCCCTTGATGCGCGGCACGTTGACGAAGCCGGCTGCGCAGCCGATCAGCGCACCGCCAGGGAAGGACAGTTTCGGCACCGATTGCCAGCCGCCTTCGGTGATGGCGCGGGCACCATAGCCCAGCCGCTTGGCACCCTCGAAGGTGCCGCGGATCGCCGGATGGGTCTTGAAGCGCTGAAACTCGTCAAAGGGCGACAGATAGGGATTCTTGTAGTTCAGGTGAACGACGAAGCCGACTGCCACCTGGTTGTCCTCGAGATGGTAGAGGAAGGAGCCGCCGCCGGTCTTCAAATCGAGCGGCCAGCCGAAGGAATGCTGGACAAGGCCCGGCCGGTGGTTTTCCGGTTTGATCTGCCAGAGTTCCTTGAGGCCGATGCCGTATTTTCCGGGCTCACGACCGTCGGAAAGGTGGTATTTGGCGATCAGTTGCTTGGCCAGCGAGCCGCGCGCGCCCTCGCCGATCAAGACATATTTGCCCATCAGCGCCATGCCCGGCGCAAAGCCCGGACCGTGCGTGCCGTCCTTCTCGACGCCCATGTCGCCGGTGACGACGCCGGTGACCGCACCGGCCTCGTTGTAGAGCAGGCCGACCGCGGCAAAGCCCGGATAGATCTCGACGCCCAGCGCCTCGGCCTTGGTCGCCAGCCAGCGGCAGACATTGCCGAGCGAGACGATATAATTGCCGTGATTGTTCATCAGCGGCGGCATCAGGATATTGGGCAGACGGAACGAACCGGCGGGGCCGAGAACCAGGAAATGGTCGTCGGTGACCGGTGTCCTGAAGGGATGACCCTCCTCTTCGCGCCAGCCGGGCAGCAGCCGGTCGATGCCGATCGGATCGACGACGGCGCCGGACAGGATGTGCGCGCCGACTTCGCCGCCCTTTTCCAGCACGACGACGGAAAGCTCGGGATTGACCTGCTTGAGACGGATCGCGGCGGCGAGGCCGGCCGGGCCGGCGCCGACGATGACCACGTCGAATTCCATGCTTTCGCGTTCGATATCGCTCATCGATCCCTCACTGGCTCGCTATTCCCGGCATCTTGCTGGCTCACGCGCTGCATAGCGCATCAAATAGCGACGGGAAACCGGCGCGGACGTGACAATACCGATTTCATCAAAAAGTCGCGTCCTGCCGCACAGATTCGCGGTGACGAGCATCAATCTTCAATCCTATTCCGTTTGCACAGATATGTCGCACTGATGTTTTTAATTGTTCGACGGCTTGCTTATCGGCCATACTTCCCGCCATGCGCATATTCGGGCCGGCTGGCTTTTCATCGACGCGCTTTTTTTTCACGCCCGGCCGGTTTTGCCGTGCGGCGCTCTTGGCGCTTCTGCCACTGACGGCCCTCGATGCCCGTGCCGAGCAGCAACTGGTCTGGGCGACCGGCGCCTATTCCTTTTCCGACGAGCGCGGCGGTTTCCGCATCACCGGGGCTTCCGGCATCGGCACGAAAGAGGATCCGCTGGTCATCACCGAAGAGCTGAATTCAGCGACGCCGGTAACGCTGGCCATTCGCACGACAAGGCCGATCCAGCCGTTCGGCAAGGCGGGAGACTTCGCCAATGGTCTGATGTATATGCGCATCGACGTGCTCAACAATAGCGGCCAAGCCTGGGTCGAGTTCCAGTTCGAACTCCAGGAGATCCTCGACCAGCCGAGCGTGTTCGGCGACGGCCTGTCGTTCGACCAGCGCAACAAAACGCCCGAAAATATCTGGTCGAGCAGCTACGCCGATTTCGACCGCAATTTCGAACCGTATGACCGCCTGCTGTTCAAGAACGGCAAGATCGACCCGCTGAAGACCGCCAGCTTCTATTTCCTGATCACCGACTACACGCCGCGCTGGACGTTCTATCTGGTGCAGGATCCGCGCATACCGTCGAGCTGAACTTGCAAATTCAAGCTCCGCGGCCGAATGTGAAACCATGACTGCCGCCCCCCACACTAGCCGAGCCGATCTCGCCGAGCTGCTGGCCTTCTACGCCAGCGCCGGCGTCGACGAGGCACTTGAAGAACAGCCGGTAAACAGGTTTGCAGAAGCCAGGCCGCCGGAGCGGGTGCCTGCGGCGGCCGCTCTGCCGGCCGGTGAAAATGCATCGCCTCATCGCTCGACGAGCGTGTCGCGCGGCGAAATGGGCGAGAGACCGAATACGGCACCGGCAGTGCGAACGTCCCCGGCCATGTCAACGGTGCCCGACGAGGCGCAGGCGGCATTGGCGCGGCAACTGGCGAGATCGGCGGCAAACCTCGACGAGCTTCGCCAGCACATGGCGGCATTCGACGGCTGCAATCTTAAATTCACCGCCAAGAACCTGGTGTTCGCCGACGGCAATCCGACTGCCGCGGTGATGCTGGTCGGCGAAGCGCCGGGCCGCGACGAGGACATAGAGGGCTTGCCGTTCGTCGGCCGCTCGGGCCGGCTGCTCGACCGCATGCTGGCCGCGATCGGTCTTGACCGGACATCTGCCTACATCGCCAACGTGATTCCCTGGCGGCCGCCGGGCAACCGCACGCCGACGCCGCACGAGACCGAGATCTGCCGGCCGTTCATCGAGCGGCAGATCGAACTGGTCAATCCGAAGGTGCTAGTCAATCTCGGCGGCCCGTCGGCAAAGACCCTGCTCAACACCTCCGAAGGCATATTGCGGCTGCGCGGCAACTGGCGCGTCCACACGACCCCGTCTGGCGTCGCCATTCCCGCCATGCCGACCCTGCATCCGGCCTATTTGTTGAGAACGCCTGCGCACAAGAAGCTGGCGTGGCGGGATTTCCTCGAAGTGAAGGCGAAGTTGCGGGCACTTGGGTAACGGTGCAGAACGCGTCTTCCGTCCTCCCCTTGCGAGGAAGGAAGGGCGGCATCATGATCTCGCAGGTAATTGAAATGCGCCCACTGCCGGCCTAGTCATCTCGTTATGACAGCAGCCCAGATTTCCGCCGGCAGTCTCATTCGCGAATGGCGTACACGCCGGCGCATGAGCCAGCTCGACCTCGCCATGGAGGCCGAGATCTCGCAGCGGCATCTGAGTTTCGTTGAAAGCGGCCGCGCCGCACCCTCGCGTGACATGGTGCTGCATCTGGCGGAGCAGCTTTCGATCCCGCTCAGGCAGCGCAACCAGCTGCTGCTGGCCGCCGGCTTTGCCCCGAGCTTCAGCGAACGACCACTTGACGATGCCTCGATGGCACCGGCGATGGCGGCGGTCGAGACCGTGCTCAAGGCGCACGAGCCGTTCCCGGCGCTTGCCGTCGACCGGCATTGGAACCTGGTGTCGGCGAACGCCGCCATCGGCCCGTTCCTCGCCAATGTCGCCGACGCCTCCCTGCTGAAGCCGCCGGTCAACGTTTTGCGCCTCAGCCTGCATCCCGGCGGCATCGCGCCGCGCATCGTCAACCTTGCGGAATGGCGGACGCATCTTCTGGAGCGGCTGAAGCGGCAGAACGACGCTGCCGCCGATCCGGTTCTGGTCGAGCTCGAGCGCGAGCTTCGGGCCTATCCGTCCGGCCTTAAAAGCAGCCGGCCGGCGCCGGTCGAACCGAACGCGATTGTCCATCCGCTCAAGCTTGCCCATGGCGACGCGGTGCTGTCGTTCATCAGCACCATCACCGTGTTCGGCACGCCGCTCGACGTGACGCTGGCGGAGCTGGCGATCGAATCTTTTTTCCCCGCCGACGAGCAGACGCGGGCGGTGCTGATGCGGCTGGCGAAAGAGCGGACCGACGCAGCGGGCTGATCACCCTTCCGGCGCGACGGCCTTGCGGGTGCGGGTGCGTTCGAGACCCAGCTGGCGCTCGCGCCAGATGATGAAAATCCCCGCCGCAACCACGATCATGCCGCCGACCAGCATGTTGATCGTGGCGATATCGCCAAAGACCAGATAGCCGACGACGACGCCGAGGATCATCGAAGTGTATTCGAAAGGTGCTACGACGGAAGCCTCGGCATGGCGATAGGCCGAGGTCATCAGAATCTGGCCAAGCCCGCCGCAAAAACCCGCGGCAATCAGAAGCCCCGCCTGTGCTGGCGTCAGCGCCTGCCAGCCGAATGGCAGCGAAAGCAGCGCCATGACGCTCGCGGTTACCGAAAACCACAGCACGATGGTCGCCGTCCGCTCGCTCTGGACGAGGTTGCGAACCAGGAGCATGGCGATGGCCGAGATCGCCGCGGCTATCAGGGCGGCGATGACGCCAAGCACCTCCTGATCGCCAAGGGCAGCGCCCGAACTGAGCAGCGTCAGTTCCGGCCACGAGATGATCAGCACCCCGACCAGGCCGACGGCAACCGCACTCCAGCGATAGATGCGGATGGCTTCGCCGAGGAAGATCGAACTGAACACCACGACCAGCAGCGGCTGCGCGTAGTTCAGTGTGATCGCCTCCGGCAGCGGCAGCCGCGTCAGCGCGAAGAAGCCGAGCCCCATGGCACAGACACCGACGACGCCGCGCGCAATGTGGTTGAGCGGGCGCTTTGTCGAAAAGGCGGTTCCGAGTTTTCCCTGGAAGGCGAGGAAGGCGATGATCGGAAAAATGGCAAAGAAGGAGCGGAAGAAGACGATCTGGCCCGCCGGGACGGTGCCTGCCGCCTTGATGCAGGACGACATGCCGACGAAGACCGCCACCGATACGATCTTGAGCAAGATCCCGGTCAGCGTGCTGTGCTCGCCGGCAAGGTCGCCAACTGCAAGCACTGGCAAATCCGGTCTGGCTGTCACGCCCCTCTTGCTTCCTCGATCGCCGCCCAGATGCACGCCGGCGTTCCCGGCATGTCGATATGCGTGATGCCGTAGGTGCGGTAGTGCGCGTCGGTCACCGCATTGAGCGCGGCAGGCGTCGACCCGATCGTACCCGCCTCCCGCGCGCCCTTGATGAAGGCCACATCCTCGCGACGCAACACAGAGGCGCTCGTTCCGAATTTCGGCGTGACGACGGTCATGGAAGCCTCGCGATGATGCTTGGGAAATGATCGCCTGAAATAGACGTCGCTGCAGTTTTGTCGAGGGAGCGTTTCGTGTAAAGAGCGCAGACTTCAAATTATTTGGACCAGCGGACCCGCCCGCCGCACCCGGATCGACAGGAAAAATCAAGGAATGCGCACAGATACCGGCCAGGTCTTCAAGCTCGAAGACTATCGCCCCAGTGATTATCTCATTCCGGAAACCAGCCTGACTTTCCGCCTTTCGCCTGAAGCAACGCATGTGACCGCCGTGCTGACGGTCGAACGCCGCGACGGGATTGCGGCGTCGGTGCCACTGGTGCTGGATGGCGACGGGCTGACGCTCCGCGGCATCGCCATCGACGGCCAGGAGCCGAGCCCTGCGGATTTTCTCGTCACGCCCGATCAACTGACAATCATCAGCCCCCCTGCGACAAGGCGCTTCCAGCTGAGAATTGAAACCGTGTTGGCGCCGGCGCAGAACGAAGCGCTGATGGGCCTCTATCGCTCGAGCGACGTCTATTGCACGCAATGCGAGGCCGAAGGCTTTCGCCGCATCACTTATTTCCTCGACCGTCCCGACATCCTGTCGGTCTATACGGTGCGTATCGAAGCTGAGCGCAATGAGGCGCCGCTGCTTTTGTCCAACGGCAACCCGGCCGGCAGCGGCGAGCTTGCCGGCGGCTGGCACTATGCGGTCTGGCACGACCCCTTCCCCAAGCCGTCCTATTTGTTTGCGCTGGTGGCGGGCGACCTCGGCAAGATCTCGGACAGTTTTGTCACCCTGTCTGGCCGCAGGGTCGAGCTCGGAATCTATGTCGAACCGGGCAAGGAGAGGCTCGCCGGCTACGCCATGGACGCTTTGAAACGGTCGATGAAATGGGACGAGGAGGCATTCGGCCGCGAATACGACCTCGATGTCTTCAACATCGTCGCCGTGTCCGACTTCAATATGGGCGCAATGGAGAACAAGGGTCTCAACATCTTCAACGACAAATATGTGCTGGCCGACCAGGAAACCGCGACCGACGCCGATTTCGCCAATATCGAGGCCATCATTGCCCATGAGTATTTCCACAATTGGACAGGTAACAGAATCACTTGCCGCGACTGGTTCCAGCTTTGCCTGAAGGAAGGCCTGACGGTTTTCCGCGACCACGAATTCTCCGCCGATCAGCGCTCGCGCGCCGTCAAGCGCATCGCCGAGGTTCGTACGCTGCGCGCCCATCAGTTTCCCGAGGACCAAGGGCCACTGGCGCATCCGGTCCGGCCTCGCCGCTACCGCGAGATCAACAATTTCTACACGGCGACGGTCTACGAAAAAGGCTCGGAAGTCGTGCGCATGATCCATACCATCCTCGGCGCCGAGACGTTCCGCGCCGGCATGGACCTCTACTTCGAACGTCACGACGGCCAGGCGGCGACGATCGAAGACTTCATCAAAGTGTTCGAAGACGTCTCGGGTCGCGACCTGTCGCAGTTTTCGCTGTGGTATCATCAGGCCGGTACGCCGAACCT
This sequence comes from Mesorhizobium sp. M0664, assembly GCF_040320565.1. NCBI lineage: Bacteria > Pseudomonadati > Pseudomonadota > Alphaproteobacteria > Hyphomicrobiales > Phyllobacteriaceae > Mesorhizobium > Mesorhizobium sp. M0664. The sequence goes on along the minus strand of NZ_JAMYPW010000017.1, from coordinate 42,742 downwards.
GACCGTCAGTTCGGCGTATAATCCGGCAGCGCGGGAATTCACGCTCGAAATCGAGCAGTCGGTGCCGCCAACGCCGTCGGAAAGCCGCAAGCGGCTGATGCACATTCCGCTTGCCTTCGGCCTGGTTGGCGCCGGTGGCGAGGCGATAGCCCACAGCGGCGCCGAAGGGGCGAACGTCGAGGACGGTGTCATCCATATCCGCAAACGCCGCCATGTCGTCAGGTTTTCCGGGATTGCCGAGCGTCCAGCCATGTCGCTCAACCGCGGCTTTTCGGCGCCGGTGACACTTTCGGTCGAGCAGCGGCCCGACGACCAGTTTTTTCTGGCTGGCCACGACAGCGACGCCTTCTCGCGCTGGCAGTCGTTCAACTCGCTTTTGACCGATGCGCTGATTGCAGCCTTCCGCCATATCCTGGACCACAAGCAACCCGAGTTCAGCGCCCGGCTGACCGGGCTTGCCGGCAAGACAGCCGGCGACGAAGCGCTCGAACCCGCCTATCGGGCACTGGCGCTGGCGCTGCCCGGCGAGGCCGATATCGCCCGCGACATCGGCAAGAACATCGACCCCGACGCCATTTTCGCGGCGCGCGAGGCGCTGGCGGTTGCAATCGCCGAGGCCAACCGCGAGATATTCTCCAAATTTTACGATCGGCTTGCCGACACTGGTCCGTTCAGCCCGGACGCGGCCAGTGCCGGGCGGCGGGCGCTGCGCAATGTCCTGCTGGACTATCTCTCCTTGCTGCCGGGAGGTGCGGAACTCGCTGCCGGGCACTTCCAATCGGCGACCAACATGACCGACCGGGCCGCGGCGTTGACCGTGCTTGCGCACCGTCACCATGGCTCACCGGAGGCGACCAAGGCGCTGGCGGATTTCGAGGCGAAATATGCAACCGATCCGCTGGTCATGGACAAATGGTTCCAGATCCAGGCCAGCGTGCCCGGCCCGCAAACCGTCGACGCGGTGCGCGCCTTGACAGGCCACCCTGCGTTCTCGATGGCCAACCCGAACCGGGTACGGGCACTCATCGGCACGTTTTCCAGCGCCAACCAGACCGGCTTCCATCGCACCGACGGCCAAGGCTACCGGCTTTTCGTCGAAACGGTGCTGCAGGTCGAAAAACGCAACCCGCAGGTGGCCGCCAGGCTGGCGACGGCGCTCAGGTCGTGGCGCTCGCTCGAACCGGTGCGGCAGGCCAAGGCAAGGGAGGCGTTGCTTTCGATCGCCAATACCGAGAAGCTGTCGGCCGATTTGCGAGACATCGTCGAGCGCACCCTGGCGTAAGCGACCTCCGTTGTCCCCTTGTGGGAAAAAGGGAAGACCCCCCGAAAACCCAGTTATTTTAGTCGATTTTTAATCTTTTTTCGCCGCGCCTCTGGACAAGGCGAATCACCTTTGATTCTTTAGTGACGATTCGGAAGTGCGGCGTTGCCGGATCGTCAAGCGGGACAGAAAATCGGGGAGTGCCATTTATGGCGAAGGCGGACGCGTGGGGCGCGCCCGGTGGGACGGCTTTTGGGCGGCGCGAGGCGCGAAGCGACGGTCTCGCGGGCAATACGCGGCTCATCGCCGAACCTGCCTACCGACGGCTGCTGGCAGCCGAGCCGCTGTTGCGGCGATCGATACCGGCCCTCATTATCATGTTTCTGTTGATCATCGCAGTACTGCGCTTTCTGTCACTGATGAACGAGCGCGACGAGATCGAGCGCGACGCCAAGGCGATCCTTGCGCTGGCCGCCGGCCAACTGGCCAGTTCGATCGCTGCCGATGCGACCATGGGTTCCACGCCCGGCGCGATCCAGGACCTGCTGGAGAGCACCGGTCGTCAGGGCGCGATGGGCCGAAGCCACGTACTGGCGATCACCGATAGCGCCTTCAAGATCATTGCCGTATCGCCGCAGTCGATGCACTGGGAGGGCCGGTCGCTCGATGGCGTCGTACAGGGCGGGCAGCCGCTGTTCATGTTCGGCGACCGCGCCGGGGTGATGGAGGTCAGCATCGGCGGACAGGACTGGTACGCGGCAGTGAGCCTGGCGAACGGCCGAAAGGGTGCCGCGGCAGCGTTCGTGCCGCGGGAGGCAGTTTTTGACGCCTGGCGCAAGACGGTCTCACTCAACGTCACGCTGTTCGTGCTGACGGCCGGTGTGCTGATCATCATCCTCTACGCCTATTTCGGCCAGGCGGCGCGCGCCCAGGCCGCCGATCGCATCTATCTCGAAGCCCACCAGCGCATCGACATGGCGCTGGTGCGCGGCCGCTGCGGCCTGTGGGATTGGGACATGGTGCGCGGCAAGATGTACTGGTCGCGCTCGATGTACGACATGCTGGGCTACGAGCCTTGTGACACGATGCTGTCGTTCGGCGAAGTCGATGAAATCATTCATCCCGAGGACGGCGATTTGTTCGAACTCGCCAACAGGATCGTCGCACGCGAGATCGACCATATCGACCAGGTGTTCCGGATGCGCCATGCCGACGGGCAATGGGTTTGGATGCGCGCAAGAGCACACGTTATCGACCCGGAAGCGCCGGAGATCCAGCTGATCGGCATCGCCGTCGACGTCACCGAGCAGCGGCATCTGGCGCTGCGCTCCGAAGCGGCGGACCTGCGCCTGAGGACGGCCATCGAAAACATCAACGAATCTTTCGTGCTGTGGGATTCGTCCGAGCGCCTGATCATGTGCAATTCCAAATACCAGCAGGACAACGGCCTGTTGGATCGCGACGTGATGCCGGGCGCTCCGCGCGCCGTTCTGGAGGAACGCATGCTGGCCTTCGCCTCGGAGCGGCGGCTTGCCAACACCAACGGACCGCAGGGAGGCGTTACCTTCGAGCGCCAGCTTGCCGACGGCCGCTGGCTGCAGGTGAACGAGTTGCGGACAAGGGACGGCGGTACCGTCTCTGTCGGCTCCGACATCACCCAGATCAAGCTGCACCAGGAGAAGCTGGTCGACAGCGAGCGCCGGCTGATGGCGACAATCCATGACCTCAGCCTTGCCCGCCGCGCGGAAGAAGAACGGGCGCGCGAGCTCGTCGAACTCAATCGCAAATACATGAAGGAAACCGAGCGCGCCGAAGCGGCAAACCGGGCCAAATCCGAATTCCTGGCCAACATGTCGCACGAGTTGCGCACCCCGCTCAACGCGATCATCGGCTTCTCGGAACTGATGGAGCGGCGGCTGTTCGGGCCGCTGGGCTCGCCGCGCTACGAAGAGTATGCCACCGACATCAACGGCAGCGGCAAATATCTTCTCGGTGTGATCAATGACATCCTCGACATGTCGAAGATCGAGGCCGGCCAGTTCGCCTTGGATCAGGAAGAAATCGATCTCTGCCCGCTCATCAGGGAGACGGTTCGCGTCGTTTCTCTGCAGGCGGCGGAAAAGTCGATCACCGTCGAAACCCGCATCGCCGATTCGCTGACGCTGTTCGCCGACCGCAGGGCGATCAAGCAGATCCTCATCAACCTTCTGTCCAATGCGGTGAAGTTCACCGGGCAAGGCGGCCACATCTCGGTCAGAGCCCGCAGCATTTCCAGCGCGCTGATCCTGACGATCGAGGACAATGGCTGCGGCATCCCGAAGGCGGCGCTGAGCAAGCTCGGGCGGCCATTCGAACAGGTGCAAAACCAGTTCTCCAAGAGCCATGCCGGCTCCGGCCTCGGCCTCGCCATCTCGCGCTCGCTGGCCGAGCTTCAGGGTGGCGCGTTGAAGATCCGCTCGACCGAAAGCGTCGGCACGATCGTCTCGGTACGCATCCCGATCAAGAAAGCCGCGCAGGCGGTCAGGGCGGCTGCCTGAATGACAAAATAAGTCTCCGGCGGCTCGCGCCGCCGGAGCGGTTGTCAATTCTCACTGCATTCCGTCAGCGCCGTCATTGCCCTCGCCGTCCCATTGGCGGTGACCGCCGGGACCCTTCGGCAGTTCGTTCTTCTCGATCTTGCCGTCATTGTCACGGTCGAGCACGGCGAAGACCTTCTTCTGGCGGCTGGTGATGTCGTCGGCGGTCAGCGTGCCGTCGCCCTTGGTGTCGTAACGGGCGATGATGCGCCTGGCCATCTGCTCGAAGCGTGCTTTCTCGAGCGCGTCGGCGAGCTGTGCCACGGTCAGCTTGCCGCCATTGTCGGCGACCATCTTCTTCAGCCGCGCGTTCATGGCGTCGGAGAACTGGTCGAAGGTGATGGTGCCGTCATTGTCCTTCATGACCTTGCCGAGGCGCATCATCATGCCGTCGCGCGGCCCGGCCACGGAGTGCTCGTCTGCATAGGCAGCGGTGCCGACGGCGCCGGCCAGGGCTGCGAAAACGAGTGCAAGTCTGGTTGTCTTTCTCATGGTCTTCTCCTGTTGCATCGTCACCCCCGATGCTAGAGCGGCGGACCTTCAATCCCCCGCTCTATCTCTTTGATTGAACATCGGAACCTCCCAAAGCAGGTCGCAATTTTGGGCCCGATGCTCTCGCCCGTACGGCTGGTTGCCGTCACGGTTGTTTCGCACGAAGCAGAAGGTCGAAATCCTTTCTGACCTTCTGCGACGTCTCCTTGAGGTGCGCTTCAAGCACCCCGAAATCCGGCAGGTCGGTGACCGCAAGAAGCAGATCGGAAAGCCCTGGCGGAACGTCGTCGCGTTCGAACGCGCCGGTGAGGCAAAGCCGTATCATCTGGGTCAGCGCCAGATAGAGCGAATAGGCATCCACCAGTTCCTGCCTGACCCGGGCCTTGGCGAAATCCGGCGCCAGGCGCGACAGGACCTCAGCCGTGCCGGTGGCCCTGCGGCCTGCCTCGATCTTTCCGGTGATCAGCGCAACCTGGGCAATGAATTCGAGATCGATGAGGCCGCCCGGGATCAGCTTGATGTCCCAGGGATCGCGCGGCGGCTTCTCCTTGTCGACCATGGCGCGCATCTCGGATGCCTCGGCCATCACCTTGGCTGGATCGCGCGGCAGAGCGAGTACTGCGGCAACGTCCCCTTCGATCTCGCGGCAGAGCTCGGCATCGCCGCCGATCGTGCGGGCCCGCGCCAGCGCCATGTGCTCCCATGTCCAGGCGTCCTGGCGCTGATACTTCTTGAAGGCGTCGACATGAGTGGCCACCGGCCCCTTGTTGCCGGACGGCCGCAGGCGAAGGTCGAGCTCGTAGAGCACGCCCTCGGCGGTCGGCGCGGAAACGGCGGCGATCAGCCGCTGTGTCAGCCGGCTGTAGTAATGCGACGGGGCAAGCGGCTTGTCGCCGTCGGACTCCTCCGCATCGGCGTCGTGATCGTAGAGCAGGATGAGGTCGACGTCGGAGCCCGCCGTCAGTTCGCGGCTGCCGAGCTTGCCCATGCCGAGCAGCGCGACCCGGCCGCCGGCAATATAGCCATGACGCAAAGCGAATTCCGCCATCACCGCCTGCAATGCCGCCTCGATGGTCAGGTCGGCGAGATCGGAAAAAGCGCGGCCGGCGCGCGACGGGTCGATCGACCCGGCAAGCAGCCTGACGCCGATCAGGAATTTTTGCTCCGAAGCAAAGATGCGCAGCCGGTCGAGCACGTCTTCATAGGCTCTGTCGCCTTCGAGGAAGGCGGCAAGGCGCGCCGACAGATAGGCGCGGTTTGGCAGTTCGCTCAGCAGCGCCGGATCGAGCAGCCCATCGAAGACATGCGGCCGGCGCGTGATGATGGCGGCCAGCCGCGGTGCCGCGCCCATGATAGTCGCCATCAGCTTCAGCAAAGCCGGATTCGACTGCAGCAGCGAAAACAGCTGGATGCCGGCAGGCAGGCCGGCAAGGAATTCGTCGAAGCGGATCACTGCCTCGTCCGCCCGCCGCGTCTGGCCGAAGGCTTGCAGCAGCGCCGGCGTCAGTTCGGTCAGCCGCTCGCGCGCTTCCGCCGACCTGGTGACGCGGTAGCGGCCGAAGTGCCAGCCGCGGATAACCCGGCAGATGTCGCTCGGCCGCTGGAAGCCGAGCCGCTGCAAGGTCTGCAAGGTATCGGGATCGTCGACGTCGCCGGTAAAGACCAGATTGCCGATGCCGGCCGAAAGCTCCGGCGCGGTTTCGAACAGCGCTGCATAGTGGCGCTCGACCTGGTGCAGCGCCGCGCGGAACGTTTCGGCAAAGCCTGCCGCATCGGCAAAGCCCAGCATGCGGGCGACGCGCTCCAGCCCCTCTTCGTCCTCCGGCAGGATATGCGTCTGCTGGTCGGCAACCATCTGGATGGCATGTTCGACGCGGCGCAGGAACCAGTATTGCCTGGTGAGCGCATCGCGCGCGTCGGCGGTGATCCAGCCGCGCGCGGCGAGCTCGCCCAGCATCGGCACGGTCTCGCGGCCGCGCCGTTCGGGAAAGCGGCCGCCGGCGATAAGCTGCTGGGTCTGGACGAAGAACTCGATCTCGCGGATACCGCCGCGACCGAGCTTGACATTGTGGCCTTTGACCGCGACCTCGCCATGGCCTTTGTGGGCGTGGATCTGGCGCTTGATCGAATGGACGTCGGCAATCGCCGCATAGTCCATGTATTTGCGCCAGATATAGGGCTGCAGTTCCTTCAGGAACGCGGCGCCCGCGGCAAAATCGCCGGCCACCGGGCGGGCCTTGATCATGGCGGCGCGCTCCCAGTTCTGGCCGCGCGCCTCATAGTAGCGCAGCGCCGCCTCGACCGGGATCGCCAGCGGCGTCGAGCCGGGGTCGGGACGAAGCCTGAGATCGGTGCGGAAGACGTAACCGTGCTCGGTGCGGTCCTGGAGAATACGGACAAGCCGGCGGGTCAGGCGCGAAAACAGCTCTGTGGCATCGAGCGGATCGACGACGGCAGGCGCATCGGGGTCGAAGAAGACGACGAGGTCGATGTCGGAGGAGAAGTTCAGCTCATGCGCGCCGAGCTTGCCCATGCCGAGCAGGATCCAGCCCGAGTGTCGCGCCGGATTTTTGGCATCCGGCAATCGGAGCTTGCCTTGCTCATGCGCGTCGCGGAGCAGGAAATCGACAGCCGCACGCGTGCAGGCGTCGGCAAGGTCGCTCAGTCGCCGCACCGTCAGCGAGGTCTCGGCCTCGCCGGCGAGATCGGCCAAGGCGATCAGGAAATGCGCCTCCGCCTTACATTGGCGCAGCTCCATCATCAGGCTGCTTTCGGAGACGGCCTCTACGCGTGCTGCCTTGTCGACCGCGGCGCCGATCGATGACAGCCGCGCCTCGACGCTCCCGTCGAAAAGCGCATCGAGTATCCGTGGCCGGCGGCGCGCGGTATCGCGCAGGAACGGCGACAGGTTGAACACGGCGGCGAGGAAATCCTGGACGACCCCCTTGCCGGCGAGAAATTTCGCCAGTCGCGGCAGTTCCTTTTGCCGCGCGGCGTCGGCGATCTCCGACAATTCCTGCCTGGCGCGGCTTGCATCCAGCGGAACGAGCTCTACCGCTGGCTTCAACAGCCAGTCCGTTTCGAGGCGTCGCACTGCTATCCTTGCAACCATCAGCGATCGTCCCGCCCGGGAAAACTCATGACGACCGACAATCCGGGATTGCCGGGCAGAAGCTCAAGCCGTCCATTGTGGAATGTCATGATCGCCTTGGCGAGGCTCAAGCCAAGGCCGGAACCCGGCTGCGAGCGGCTCTTTTCCAGCCGCACGAAACGCTCGGTCACCCTGGCGCGGTCGACATCGTCGGGAATGCCCTGGCCGTTGTCGGAGACGGCGAGTCTGATCTCGCTACCGACACGCTCCAGCGTCACGCGAACCGTAGGCCTGGAGGTCGAGTCGGTCGAATATTTGATCGCGTTGTCGACGATGTTGGACAGCGCCTGGCCAATCAGCTCGCGATTGCCGTTGACGGCGAAGGAACCTTGCACCGAAGTTTCGAGCGTCACGCCCGCCTCCTCCGCTACCGGCTCGTAGAGTTCGACGACGTCGTGCACGGCAGCGGCCAGATCAACCCTGGTGGTGCTTTCCGAGGAATAGCCGGCTTCCAGTCGCGAGATCATCAGGATGGCGTTGAAGGTCTTTATCAGCTGATCGGATTCGGCGATCGTTCCTTCCAGCGCCTGCCGGTAGTCGCTGGTGTTGTGCTTGCCGGAAATCGTCGCCTCGGCGCGATTGCGCAGCCTGGTGAGCGGCGTTTTCAGGTCGTGGGCGATGTTGTCGGAGACCTGCTTCAGGCCCTCGTTCAGCGTGGCGATCCTGGCCAGCATGGAATTGAGGTTTTCCGACAGCCGGTCGAACTCGTCGCCGGCGCCGGTGACCGGCAGCCGGCCGGAAAGATCGCCGCCCATGATGCGGCGGCTCGCCTCCGACACGCTGTCGATGCGCTTCAGCGCCGCGCGCCCGACGAAGAACCAGATCAGCAGCCCGCCGACGCCCATCATACCGAGCGCCAGCATCAGAGCGCGGCGAATGACGGCGCGGAAGCGCTCCGGCTCGCCGAGGTCGCGGCCGACCAGCATGATCATCTGGTTGGGCAGGCGCAGCACCAGGGCAATGGCGTTATGGCCCTTCTCGCCTTCGGCCTGTACTTCGCTCTGGGCGGGCTCGTTCGGGTCGGAGACCGGGTTGCGCTGCCGCTCGAGCTCGCCCTCGCCGAAGCGGCGGTAGGAGAACGGCTCGGTGGTCCAGCCCTCGGCCTCGATCACGCCCGGCTCCAGACTCTGCACGTTGCCGGTCAGGATCTGGCCGTTGGCATCGGCGATCAGATAGAGATTGGCGCCGGGCTGGCGGGAGCGCTGCTCGACGACGCGGACCAGCAACGGGAGGCCGCCGCGCTGATAGGCGCGGGCGAGGCCGAGCACCTCGTCGTTGATCGTGTCCTGGGTCTGGCCGGTCAGCATGCGCGCCGACAGCGAGGTCATGTAGAACACGAGCAGCACCGCGCAGATGGCGAACAGCAGGAGGTAGAGCGCCGAAAGCCGCGCTGCCGTCGTCTTCATGATGGCCGGCACGGAAAGAGCCATGGGGTTCTAGCCGCTTTTCAGCATATAGCCGGCGCCGCGAACCGTGTGCAGGATCGGCTTGTCGAAGCCCTTCTCGATCTTGCCCCGCAGCCGCGAGATATGAACGTCGATGACATTGGTCTGCGGATCGAAATGGTAATCCCAGACATTCTCGAGCAGCATGGTGCGCGTCACCACCTGGCCGGCATGGCGCATCAGATATTCGAGCAGGCGGAACTCGCGCGGCTGCAGCGTTATCTCGCGCCCGGCGCGGCGCACCGAGTGCGACAGCCGGTCGAGTTCGAGATCACCGACCCGGTAGACGGTTTCGGCTTCCCTGGCGCTGGCGCGGCGGTTCAGCACCTCGACGCGGGCGAGCAGTTCCGAAAAGGCGTAGGGTTTGGTCAGATAGTCGTCGCCGCCGGCGCGCAGACCGGTGACCCGGTCGTCGACTTCGCCGAGCGCCGACAGGATCAGCACGGGTGTCGTATTGCCCCGGGACCTGAGCCCGGCAATGACGGACAGGCCGTCGCGGCGCGGCATCATGCGATCAACGACCATGACGTCATAGTCGCCGGAATCGGCGAGCGCGAAGCCGGTTTCGCCGTCGCCGGCGACATGGGCGGTATGGCCGGCCTCGGCGAACGCCTTCTGCAGGTAGTCGGCTGCCTCGCGATCGTCTTCTATGACGAGAATCTTCATAGAACCGTTATACGCGATTTCGCTGGAAGATTGAGTGGCCGGCATATGCATCGTGGCCTTCTCCATGGCGTATCGCGAACAAATTGATTCAGGGATACGCGGTAAGTCTTTGTTTTAGCATGTCGTAGCCTAAAACCGCTTCACGCCTTGAGCGGCATGTTCGAGCGGCAGCGGGCGATGGGAAGCCCGCTGCCGCTGGGGCGGAACACGATGACTGACGAACGTATTCAGGCCCCGTGCTTTCCCGTGCGGCGGCTCGGGGGTGTTGAAAACCGCCGCACCGGAAAAGTCGACCACTAGAGCGCCGCGCGTCCTCTTGAACGCGCAAAGGGCGCTCTAGCACCTTGAATCGGCGCATGAGCCTTTCCGAAAACGGAATACGTGTTCGGGGTCATGCGCTCAGCCCTTGGCGACAGGCAGTGCGACGAAGCGGTTGCTGTCGTCGCGGGTGATCTGCATCAGCACCGCCTTGCGGCCGGACTTCACCGCGTCGGCCATCGCCTTGTCGACGTCGCCGGCGCCGTTCACTTCCGCCGAATTGACGGAGGTGATGACGTCGCCGGGCTGGATGCCGCGATCGGCGGCATCGCTGTCGGGGTCGACATCGGTCACCACAAGGCCCTTGCCATTGTCAGACTTGGTGACGGTCAGGCCGAGATCGGCGAGCGTGTCGGTCTTCGGCGCTGGGGCAGGCTGCTGGTCGGCCAAGGCCTGCTTGTCGCTCGACGGCAGCTTGCCGAGATCGACCTTGACCGCCTCGCTCTTGCCGTTGCGCCACACCGTGACATCGACAGATTTGCCGGGCGGGTAAGCGCCGATCAGGCGGGCGAGTTCCTTCGGCGAAGCAACGTCCTTGCCGTCCACCTGGGTGATCACGTCACCGGCGGTGATGCCGGCCTTCTTGCCGGGACCGGTGTCCTGCGCGCTGGCAACGAGCGCGCCCTTGCCGGACCCAAGGCCAAGCGACTCGGCGATTTCGGGGGTGACCGGCTGGATCTCGACACCGAGCCAGCCGCGCTGCACGGTGCCGTTCTTCATCAGATCCTGCACGACCTGCTTGGCGGTCGAAGCGGGAATGTCGAAGGCAATGCCGACGCTGCCGCCCGAGGGCGAGAAGATCGCGGTGTTGATGCCGACAACCTGGCCGTTGAGGTTAAAGGTCGGGCCGCCCGAATTGCCGCGGTTCACCGAGGCGTCGATCTGGATGAAGTCGTCATAGGGACCGGCGCCGATATCGCGGCCGCGGGCCGAAACGATGCCTGCGGTAACCGTGCCGCCGAGGCCGAACGGATTGCCGACAGCCACCACCCAGTCGCCGACGCGAACCTTGGAATCGTCGGCGAAGTCGACATAGGTGAACTTGCTGCCGTCATCGACCTTGAGCACGGCAAGATCGGTGCGCGGGTCCGTGCCGATCAGCTTGGCGTCGAGTTCCTTGCCGTCATTGGTCACCACGGTGAAGGCGGTGCCCTCCTCGACGACATGGTTGTTGGTGACGAGATAGCCGTCATCGGAGATGAAGAAACCGGATCCCTGCGCCACCGGCCGCGGCTGGTCGTTGTTGCGGTCACGGTGTCCAAAACGGCGCATTCCGTTCGGGCCTTGATCGCCGCCTTGATCGCCAAAGCCGCGGAATTCGCGGAAGAACCGGCGCAGCTGCGGGTTGTCGGGAAGATTGCCTAAGCCGTCCTCGTCGTCCATCTGGCCGGAACCGTCATCGGCCGTCGACTGGATCTTGGCCTTGACGCGCACGCTGACGACCGCCGGCGAAACGCGCTCGACCACATCGGCGAAGCTCGGGACCTGCGGTGCCTCGACACGCACGGCGTCGGCCAGCACCGGGGCTGTCCCGGTGGCAACAGCACCAAAGCCGATCGCGCCGGCAATGGCCAGGGATGCGGCTGCGGCCAGCAGGCGTTTGCGGGTGCGCAGATATGAATTGGGGGCAACATTCATGGTTCTCGTATCCTCTTTTCAAGGGACGCCCCTTGATTGGCATCCTCGACAAAGGAAATAGAGAGCCGCACATTACGGCGCCATTTCCGGTACATGAAACTTTCGTAATGTATCGATCAATCGCGGCGGAGCATCTTGTCCAGCGCCGCCTGTTCCTCGGCAGTTAATTCAGCGGTCACCGTCGAACGGCGCGAGCGGGCGGCCAGCAGGATGAATGTCCCGCCAACGAGCAGCAGAAGAACTGGCGTCCCCCAGAGCAAAACATTGCGCAGATTGAAGCGTGGCTTCAGCAGCACGAATTCGCCGTAGCGCGAAACGACATAGTCCATCACCTGCCGGTCGGTATCGCCGGCGACGAGGCGCTGGCGCACAAGGATGCGCAGGTCGCGGGCGAGGTCGGCATCGGACTCGTCGATCGACTGGTTCTGGCAGACCATGCAGCGCAGGCCTTCCGACAAAGCGCGCGCCCTCGCCTCGAGTGCCGGGTCGGCGAGCACCTCGTCGGGCTTGACCGCCTGCGCGGCGCCGGCGAACAACAGCGCCAGCAGCAGGACCAGCGAGGCCAGCGTGACCCTTTTCATTGCGGGCTCGCCGATGGCATGCCGGCCGCAGCCTTGCGGCGCGACGGTGCGCCGACGCGCAGGCGGCGGTCGAGCAGCGACATCGCCGCGCCCGCCATCATCACCAGTGCGCCGCCCCAGATCAGCGTCACCAGCGGCTTCCACCACAGACGAACGACCACAGAGCCATCGCTGCCCTCGTCGCCAAGCGAAAGATAGAGCTGGCTGAAGCCGATCGTCCTGATGCCGGATTCGGTTGTGGTCATCTGGCGCACCGGATATGAGCGCTTGGCCGAGGTGATCTCGCCTGCGACGCTACCGTCGGCGCCAAGCAGGGCGAAGCGGCCGCGATCCTCACTGTAGTTCGGCCCCTGGGCCGGGTAGAGCCCCTCGAAGCGCAGCTTGTGGCCGGACAGTTCGACGGTCTCGCCGGCATGCATCGACAGGATTTTTTCGGTCCCGAAGCAAAGCGTGCCGACAATGCCGAGCGTTGTCAGCCCGAGGCCGAGATGCGCAAGCGCTGTGCCGAAGACCGAGCGCGGCAGGCCGGCGAAGCGCCTGAGCATGGTGGCGGGCGCGACGGTGCCGAAGCCGGATTTGACGGCGAGATCGGTGAGCGCGCCGCAGATCAGCCAGAAGGCAAGGCCGACACCGAGTGCCGCCAACACCGAAGCGCCATCGATGAACAGGGCCGTCACCAGCACCGCGAGCAGCGCCGCCGCGAAAGCCGCCATCAGGCGCTGGGCGACCGCGAAAATGTCGCCGCGCTTCCAGGCGAGTAGCGGCCCGAACGGCACGACGACCAAGAGCGGCACCATCAGCGGGCCGAATGTCAGGTTGAAGAACGGCGCGCCGACCGAAATCTTGTCGGCAGATAGGGCTTCGACGACGAGCGGGTAGAGCGTGCCGACCAGCACGGTGGCGGTGGCGGTGGTCAGGAACAGATTGTTCAGGACCAGCGCGCCTTCGCGCGAGATCGGGTGAAACAGGCCGCCGGCCGTCAGCCGGGAGGCGCGCAAGGCAAACAGCGCCAGCGAGCCGCCGATGAACAGCGTCAGGATGCAGAGAATGAACACGCCACGCGTCGGATCGGTGGCGAATGCGTGCACCGAGGTCAGCACGCCGGAACGCACCAGGAAGGTGCCGAGCAGCGACAGCGAGAAGGTCAGGATCGCCAGAAGCAGCGTCCAGATCTTCAGCGCCGAGCGCTTTTCCATGACGATCGCCGAATGCAGCAGCGCCGTGCCCGCCAGCCACGGCATGAAGGATGCGTTCTCGACCGGATCCCAGAACCAGAAGCCGCCCCAGCCGAGCTCGTAATAGGCCCAGTAGGAGCCCATGGCGATGCCGCCGGTGAGGAACATCCAGGCAACCAATGTCCACGGCCTTACCCAGCGCGCCCACGAAGCGTCAATGCGGCCCTCGATGAGGGCAGCGACAGAGAAGGAAAAGCAGATCGAGAAACCGACATAGCCGAGATAAAGCAGCGGCGGATGGATGGCGAGGCCGAGGTCCTGCAGGATCGGGTTGAGATCGCGGCCCTCGATAGGCGCCGGATTGAGCCTGACGAACGGGTTCGACGTCGTCAGGATGAACAGGAAGAAAGTGGCGCCGATCGCTCCCTGCACGGCAAGCACATTGGCCCGGAGCGTCGCCGGAAGATTGCCGCCGAAGACGGCGACGAGCGCGCCGAAGAAGGTCAGGATCAGCACCCAGAGCAGCATCGAACCTTCGTGATTGCCCCAGGTTCCGGTGATCTTGTAGATCAGCGGCTGCAGCGAATGCGAGTTCTCCCAGACGCTCTCAACCGAGAAGTCGGAGCCGGCGTAGGCGGTTGCCAGCGCCACGAAAGACAGCGCCGTCAAGGCAAAGCCGGTCAGCGCGGCCGGTGCGCCGACGGCCATCATCTTATGGTTGCCGGTGCGCGCACCGAACAGCGGCACCATCGTCTGCACCAGGGCCAGCGCAAACGCCAGGACCAGGGCGAAATGTCCGGTTTCAACCATTGTCACCGCACCCGCTAGTCACTCTTGCTCTCCTGCCATACGCCCTTGGCCTTGAGGCCGTCGGCCACTTCCTTGGGCATATAGGTCTCGTCATGCTTGGCCAGCACGCTGTCGGCGACAAAGATTCCGTCAGGGCCAAACGAGCCTTCGGTGATCACGCCCTGTCCTTCCCGGAAGAGGTCGGGAAGAATGCCGGTATAGGTGACCTTGACGTCCTTCTGGTTGTCGGTCACCGAAAAGGCGACGGTGGCGCCTTGGCCACGCTCGACCGTGCCTTTTTCGACAAGACCGCCGAGCCTTATGCGCTGGCCCGGCTGAAGGCTGGCGGTGGCCAGATCGGCCGGCATGTAGAAATAGGAGGCCTTCTGGCCAAGCGCATAGAAGGTCAGCCCCGTGGCAACACCGAGAAACCCCAGCCCCGCTGCGATCACCGACAGTCGTTTCTGCTTGCGCGTCATCGTCTACTCCGTCGCCGTCACGCCAAGCGAGGCGGCAAAGGCGGTGAATTTCCTGGCCTGGTCACTGTCCGCGCCAAAGACGGCGATACCGCGATTGAGCGCGTCACGCGCCTGATCTGTCTTGCCCAGCACGGCATAGGAACGAACGAGCTGCATCCACCCTTCCTCGTCGCGCGGATTTTGCCGAAGCCTTTCGTCGAGGCCGGCAACCATGGTGCTGATCATGGCTTGCCGGTCCTGCGGCGACATCGAGGAGGCAGCATCGATATCCTCGGCGCTCGGCCCTTTCGCGGGCGCCTCAGAAGCGACGCTGCGGGCGGCGGATTCGGCCAGCGCCTGCTCGACGGCGCCGCGCCACGGCGAGCCCTGCGGCAAGGCGGCAAGCATCTTTTGCCAGGCCGCCGTGGCTTCAGCTATGCGGCCTTCCTGTGCCATGCCCATGGCGAGATAGAACGAGGCCTTCGGATTGGCCGGATCGAGCTTCAACGCCGCCTCGAAAGCCGCCTGCGCTTCGGCGGAGACAATGCCGCCGGCCGCATTGGCGATCGCCTCGCCAAGACCCGCCTGGCGGGCGGCGCTGTCGCCGTCGAGGCGGATGGCGTTGCGATAGGCGGTCACCGCATCGGCGTATCGCTGCATGCGCAGATAGACCGGCGCCAGCACGTCCCAGCCGCGGCCATCGGATGGGTTGGCCGCCAGGTGCGCCTCGGCGCGGGCTATCAGCTCGTCGACCGAGCTGTCGGCGGGGTTCTTGGCCAGGCGTTCGCTGAGCGGCTGCGACGGCAGGTCGGGTGAGCCGAGCTGGCCATAGAGGCCCCAGCTGACCAGCGGAACCAGCAGCACGGCCGCCGTCGCCACCAGCCTTGTCGACCGCGACGGCTGCGTCGCCGTCTCGTCGGCGTGGCCGGCATTGCTCAGGCGAAGGATGCGGCGGGCGATTTCGGCGCGTGCCTCTTCGGCCTCCATTGGCCGGATCAGGCCACGCGCCATATCGCGGTCAAGCTCGGCCAGCTGGTCGCGATAGACTTCAAGGTCGTGATCTCCGGCAGCGGACGCGTTCTTCGATCCGCCGGCCAACGGCAGCAGCACCGCCAAGCTTGCGCCCAGCGTCAGGAGTGCGGCTATGACCCAAAACAGCATGGCTCTTCCAATAGAACGAGACCCTTGCCCTGCCAACACAAGCGTGCTGCGACGCTTTGGCGGGGCCGCTCCGATCGATAATGCATGTCGCGCAAAAGTGTGCAGCGGTTTTGCGATAACGACCATGCATCAAAACAAGAACCTATAGCGCGTCGCATGACGACGGTCGAACGCGACGCGCTTTAGTGCCGGATCGGTATCGGCGGATCGACGGCCGGGCGTCTTTGTTGCGCAATTCCGGACGGAAAACCGTTTCACACTTTTCCTGGAATTGCTCTACGTCAGCGGCGTCCAGCTGCCGTCGGCATTGCGGCAGGCGGTTCCGCGCGCGGTGGCGCCGGCGGTGCCGGTAAACACCGTATGGGTGTATTGCCGGCAGTCCTGCGAGCCGACGCGATAGGGCTGGGCGGCGACCACTTCGCCGCGATGGGCCGAACTGTCGCTCTTCCAAGCCACTTTCTGGCCGCTCGCCGTGTATTCAAGCGCCTTGTATTCCGCCTCGAGCGCGCTGCGCTTCTCGGTCTCGCTCAGGCCGGCGCCGATAGAGCCGCCGACGAGGCCGCCGCCCATGGCGGAGATGATCGTCGTCGCCACCTTGGCGCCGCTGGGGGGCGTCAAGGCCGGCGTCACCGTAACGGCCGGGCCCTTGCCGAGCGTCGTGCAGCCGGAGACGGCGAGCAGGGCGGAAACGAGCGCGACGCGAATCTTCATGCCAATACCGGCTTTCTTGAGCTGGACCGCCGCGCTGTCAGCAGCTGGCGCGGCCATAATGTCGATGTTTGTCGGAAATTTGGCCGCAGCCAGCCACCTGGAAAAGCAATCTGGAAAAGCATTACTGAAGGCTCCGCAATCGAACCATCGCCTTCAATCCACCCATGATGGATCGTTCCAGCGCCAGAGAGCCTCCATACTCGTTGACAAGGTCGGCGACAATGGCAAGTCCGAGCCCGCTGCCCGGTTTTGTCTCGTCGAGCCGCCGGCCGCGCTGCAACACCTCGCGCGCCTTGTCGTCGGGAATGCCGGGGCCGTCATCCTCGATGCTGATCTCGAACAGGTTGGCTGCGCCTTCCGTGCCAGCGCCACCTTTGCTGGAGATTGGCTTGACCGAAACGGCGACCGCGCTCCTTGCCCATTTCATCGCATTGTCGAGCAGATTGCCGAGCAGCTCCTCCAGGTCCTCGCGTTCGCCGGCAAAGACGATGTCGGTGGCCGGCAGCGACAGCGACAGCGCCGTCTGCGGGTTGAGCTTTTGCAGCACCCGAACCATGCGCTGGACCAGCGGCGCCACCGGCGTACGGTAGACGACGCTGTCGCGCTGCGCGGCGACGCGAGCACGTTGCAGATAATGGTCCACTTGCTTTTGCATGGAAGCGGCCTGCTCGGCGATCAGCTGGCCCTTGGCGCCACCCAGCGCCCGTCCCTCGTTGAGCAGCACGGCAAGCGGCGTCTTCAGCGAGTGCGCGAGGTTGCCGACCTGCGTGCGCGACCGCTCGACGATACGCCTGTTGTTCTCGATCAGCGCATTGGTCTCGTTGGCGAGCGGCTCGATCTCGGCCGGGAAACGGCCATCTAGGCGCTGCGCGGTTCCTTCGCGCACCATGGCAAGCGCATTCCTGACCCGGCGCAGCGGCTGCAGGCCGAGCAGGATGGCAATCGCATTGATGGCGATCATGCCGACGCCGAACAGCGACAGATAGGTCAAAAGGCGCCGCTGGAAGGTGGCGATTTCCTGCTCGAGCTCGGTCTGGTTGCCCATGACGCGGAAGCGCGCGGCGCGGTTTTTCGCATCGAGCACGAACTCGCTCTCGAACACCTCCAACTGCTCGCCTTCGATGCCGTCCGCTGAATAGCTGCGCTGGAAGCTGGCATTGAAGGGCACCTCGGCAACGCTTGGCGACGGGATCGCCTTGGTCATCGACGACGAATGGAGATCGCCGTGCACGCCTTCCGAGGCAGGCTCGACCGACCAGTACCAGCCGGAATTCGGTTCCGAGAACCTCAAATCACCAAGGTCGGGGGCGCCGGTCAATTGGCCGCTTTCAGAAACGCCGACCGAGCCGATCAGGTTGAACAGATGCGCCGAAAGCAGGCTGTCGAAACCGCGCTCGCTGGCCTGGCGATAGAGCGTGGTGATCAAGGTGAAGATGACGACCAGAGTGAGGATCGCCCAGACCGTGGAAAAGGCGATGACGCGAAACGCCACCGAACGCGGCCATGACCGCAGCGACGGCGTGTTCGAGACGGCGGGTTTTGTAGGCAGCGGTTCCGCGTTACGCCTCCGGCTTACGCATGCGGTAGCCCATGCCGCGAACAGTTTCGATCATGTCGATGCCCATCTTCTTGCGAAGCCGTCCGACAAAGACCTCGATCGTGTTGGAATCGCGGTCGAAATCCTGGTCGTAGAGATGCTCGACCAGCTCGGTCCGGGACACCACCTCGCCCATGTGGTGCATCAAATAGGCAAGCAAGCGAAATTCGTGCGAGGTCAGCTTCAGCGGCACGCCGTCGACGTCGGCCTTGGAGGCCTTGGTGTCGAGGCGGAGCGGCCCGCAGGTCAGTTCGGACGAAGCGTGCCCGGCAGCACGCCGGATCAAGGCCCGCACCCTGGCCAGGATTTCCTCGATGTGGAAGGGTTTGGTGACGTAGTCGTCGGCGCCGGCGTCGATGCCGGCAACCTTGTCGCTCCAGCGGTCGCGTGCCGTCAGGATCAGCACCGGCATCTTGCGGCCGCCGCGCCGCCATCGCTCGACCACGCTGATGCCGTCCATCTGCGGCAGGCCGATGTCGAGCACCACGGCATCGTAGGGCTCGGTGTCGCCGAGAAAGTGCCCTTCCTCGCCGTCGAAAGCGCGGTCGACGACATAGCCGGCATCGACCAGCGCGTCGCCGATCTGCCGGTTGAGATCCTTGTCATCTTCGACGACGAGTACGCGCATGCGGAAGGCCTGTTGAAGCTGTTCAGATATAGGCCGATTCCGGCAGTCTGGGAAACGGCACGGTTCAGTTCAGCGGAACGACGATCTCCGAGCGACGCGGACGCTGCCCTTCCTTGCCCGGAACCAGCACGACGATGACGCAGACGGGCTGGCCGCCGCGTGTCGACTGCGAGGCCTTGGCCAAGGTGCCGCCATTCTGCTCGGCCACCTGCTGGCCGATCGCATAGCAGTCGGAGGCGGCGAGGACGACCGGTTGGGGCTGCTCGGGCACGACAACGGGGATCGCCATCGCCTGCGACGCAAGCAGACCGGCGGCTGACAGCGCCAGTGCCGCGGTCCGGAAGTGGGAGCGAAGGGTTTTCATGGTCAGCGTTCTAACGCGCCGGTGCTGAACGTGATATGAACGGTGAACGCTCGAATGCATGCCCGCCACACCCCTGAAGCGCGAGATTACCGGATTGCCATTTCGCCGCCCATCCCGCGAAATTGCCAAGTTTAACCTAGCCCTCCGATCCTTCGCCGACAACCGGGCATCGTTTGGCAGTGAAAGGCAATCGCTTCAGGTTTGCCCCGACTTCGATAATCGATCCGGCAACCGAAGGCAGATTCAGGCGAACCGACCGGAAATAAAAACCCGCCTCTGCGGCGGGTCGCTGGCGCCATCAGCACCATAGGCGAAGTAGTAGCATAGCTGCCGGCACAAAGCAAGAACAAAATTGCCGGATTGTAAAAAAATGCCCGGTGGTCAGCCCTCGTCCTTGATCACGGCGCGGAAGCGCAGCAGCCCGTGATGGGCCGAAAGGTCCTCGTCGTAGCGGGCTTCGGCGAATTCGAGCTTGAGGTAGGCGCGGCGATGTTCGCCGAGCGAGAGAGCCGTATCGCGCAGGCGGGTGCTAACAAGGTCCATGATGTCATTGGTTTCCTTGCTGGCCTCTGATTTCGACCAGACATGCAACGTCAGCAACTGTTCTGCGTCGTTCTCCATTCCCGTTGCCCAATCGTAGACGCTGGTGCGGCCGAAGGTCATGTGGGGGAACGCAACATTTTCCGGCGCACGGTCGAACAATCGTGCGTCGCCCAGTGCCGCCGATAAATCGGGATCGTCATTCACTGCCTCGAATATGGCCTTCTGCAATTCGACGGCCGGCGCGGTCATCGTCTTTCCCTTCGTCCGTCGCGTCGACCTCCCGGCTGCGTAGCTGCGTTGCATGAAGGCATCCCGCCAAAGCGCGAATCAGCGCGTCTCATGCGGATTATGAACCTTCATGATCTCGGCAATAAGCCCTGCTCCTGGAATGCGCGACGCCCCGGCCGTCCGCGCCACGGACCCTTGAGGGTGATGCCAACCTGCGCGAAGTCATTTGGCATGCAGGAGTTCGAAAAAAGGATGCTATGACGATGTCTGGTTTCCAGACATTCGAGGTCGTTTTTCGTGCGCGAGCCGTCGCTGCTGCCTGTCTTCGGAAAGCTTGGGGCCAAGGCGCCGCCGGTCGCGATTGCGGCGTCGACCATGTCGATGACCGTCAAGAGTCTGGTCAACCACACTCGGGAGGTGCTCTCGGCGTACGGTAGCCTGGCCCTGAAGCTGTCCGTCGTTTTGTGGACGGTGCTTGTCGTGGCGGCAGTATTCTTCATCGCCCAGGCCTGATCGAGCGACATTCATTGATTGGGCGGAAACGAAAGGACCCAAGATGGCAAAGCGCTACGCGCTCCGTATGGAACATCCTCACAGCTGGACCGTCTTCGACGTCTTCACCGGCCAGCCGGTCGAGCTCAAGCAGCAACTCACGGCCAGTTTGAACACGCGCGATGCGGACGCGATGGTCGACCGGCTGAACGGTCGCGACGTCAAGCGGCGAGCGAAGGCGGACCGGAAGCCCTGACAAAGCGTCTTGTGGACGGATCGCGACGGACTAGCGAAAATCGGCCGCAGTCAGCACATATATGCTCCTGCGGGTGCGGGCATAGGCATTCCTGGCGACATCGTGGATCGAGTTGGAAGCCGTGTCGAAGGCTGCCAGGTAGGTAGCTTCTGAGGCCGCCGTTCCCGGCTGCATCTTGGAGATGGCATCGGTTGCGACAGAGAAGGAAATCTGGAACATCCCGTCATGGCCGACGAAGCGGATGCGTTTGCTTGCCTCGTCGTAGCTGCGGCTGGGATTGGGAAATGTCAGGCTCATGATTTCGCCTCCGTCGATGCAGATACGGCCTTCTTGACTGCCCGTGACGCCCGCTTCTTCTTTGGTGCGACCGGATTCAGAGCTTCCGCCGCGCGGTCCGCCTCTTCCTTGGCCAGTCGCAATTCCCTCAGCCTTGCCGTTTTGATGCTCCTCGCCTTGGCTTCCGAGAGATATTCGGCAGTTGCTTTGTTCCGCTCCGCCGTCTTCTTTTGATTTTCCATGAAGCGGGCCTGAGCTTTTTCCATGATGTTCTGATTGCCTTCGGCCATCGGTAAAATCTCCCTTGCAGCGAAAGTCGTGAATGTGAATTCACCATAAAATAGGTGTTCAAAGATAGAAATTCAATTTCATTAATATTCGGCAAGGCCCGAACACCAGGGGATAACCAGGCAAGATGATACGTTCAATATTTCATGTGCCCTATGAATATTTTTTGGCGCTCCTATCAATCGAGTGCCAGGGCGCCTATAGAGAGGGGCGGCCGCCTAAGCTGGCCCCAGAAAGAGTCCCCATGAAATTCCGGCCACTCCACGATCGCGTCGTCATTCGGCGCGCCGAAAGCGACACCAAATCCAAGGGCGGCATCATCATCCCCGACAATGCCAAAGAAAAACCGCAGGAAGGCGAAGTGATCGCTGTCGGGCCGGGCGCGCGGGACGAAAGCGGCGCGCTGATCCCGCTCGACGTCAAGGCCGGCGACCTCATTCTGTTCGGCAAATGGTCCGGCACCGAGGTCAAGATAGACGGCGAGGACCTTCTGATCATGAAGGAGGCCGATATCATGGGCATCATCGAAAAAAGCGAGACGGGCATCATCGACAAGACCGTGGCTGCCAAGAAGGCCGCCTGATTGGAAGGCCGCGCGCCCTCCCGCGCGCGCGCAAAGGACGCTCCGAGCTTTGATTCAGGCGCTGCAAGCGCCTTGCCACGACAACCGAACTGGAAAAGATCATGTCTGCCAAGGAAATCAAATTCTCCACCGACGCGCGTGACCGCATGCTGCGCGGCGTCGAAATCCTCAACAACGCCGTCAAGGTGACGCTCGGCCCCAAAGGCCGCAACGTCATTATCGACAAGGCCTACGGCGCGCCGCGCGTCACCAAGGACGGGGTGGCCGTGGCAAAGGAGATCGAGCTTTCCGACAAGTTCGAAAACATGGGCGCGCAGATGGTGCGCGAAGTGGCCTCGAAGACCAACGACCTTGCCGGCGACGGCACCACCACCGCCACGGTGCTTGCCGCTTCCATCCTGCGCGAGGGCGCCAAATTCGTTGCCGCCGGCATGAACCCGATGGACCTCAAGCGCGGCATCGATCTTGCCGTCAGCGCCGTCGTCAAGGAAATCCAGGCGCGCGCCAAGAAGGTCAAGTCCTCAGCAGAGATCGCGCAGGTCGGCACCATTGCCGCCAATGGCGACACCAGCGTCGGCGCCATGATCGCCAAGGCGATGGACAAGGTCGGCAATGACGGCGTCATCACAGTCGAGGAGGCCAAGACCGCCGAAACGGAGCTCGACGTCGTCGAAGGCATGCAGTTCGACCGCGGCTATCTCTCGCCCTATTTCGTCACCAATGCCGAGAAGATGCGTGCCGAGCTGGAAGACCCTTACGTCCTCATCCACGAAAAGAAGCTCGGCAATCTGCAGGCACTGCTGCCCATCCTCGAAGCCGTGGTGCAAAGCGGCAGGCCGCTGCTGATCATCTCCGAGGACGTCGAGGGCGAAGCGCTGGCAACGCTGGTCGTCAACAAGCTGCGCGGCGGACTCAAGGTAGCGGCCGTCAAGGCGCCTGGCTTCGGTGACCGCCGCAAGGCGATGCTGGAAGACATCGCCGTGCTCACCGCCGGACAGATGATTTCCGAGGATCTCGGCATCAAGCTGGAGAACATCACCATAGACATGCTCGGCCGCGCCAAGCGCGTGCTGATCGAGAAGGACACCACCACGATCATCGACGGCGCCGGCGAGAAGACCACCATCCAGGCGCGCGTCCAGCAGATCAAGGGGCAGATCGAGGAAACCACGTCCGACTATGACAAGGAGAAGCTGCAGGAACGTCTCGCCAAGCTGGCGGGCGGCGTTGCCGTCATCCGCGTCGGCGGCGCGACCGAATCCGAGGTCAAGGAAAAGAAGGACCGCATCGACGATGCGCTGAACGCCACGCGCGCGGCCGTCGAAGAAGGCATCGTTCCCGGCGGCGGCGTCGCGTTGCTGCGCGCCAAGGCTGTGCTGAAGGGGCTGACCGGAGCCAATGCCGATGTGACGGCAGGCATCTCGATCGTGCTCAGGGCCCTTGAAGCGCCAATCCGGCAGATCGCCGAGAATTCCGGCGTCGAAGGTTCGATCGTCGTCGGCAAGCTCGCCGAGGGCAAGGATCACAATCAGGGCTTCGATGCCCAGAACGAGGTCTATGTCGACATGATCAAGGCCGGCATCGTCGACCCGGCGAAGGTGGTACGGACGGCGCTGCAGGACGCGGGCTCCATTGCGGCGCTTCTGATCACGGCGGAAGCCATGATCACCGACGTTCCGGCGAAGGAAGCCGCTGCTTCGCCCGGCGGCATCGGCTATTGACCAGCCACTGCCGGAAACAAGCCTGAAAGACAGCCGCCGGGGTATCTTCCCCGGCGCGCACCATCGGCAAGGAGATCGATCAATGATCGCATTCGTCCCGAAGCCAAAGGCAGCGGCGAAAATCGAAGTGGCCGAGGAAAGCCGCTTCGATCGCATTCGCAGGCTTGCCGACAAGCACAGGAAAGCCAACGCCGGCATGATAGGCCGCGACCCGAAAAAGATCGCGGACAAGCGTCCCATGTGACGACTGCCAATGCTCGGCACCTCGCGCAAGCGCGGAACCTTCATCGCCCTTGTAGGCAGCGCCAAAATGGACGAATAGTCATAGCGGCGCGCCGCCGTGAAATTGCCGGCATGCGGTTTCTCAGTTGGCGGCATCGCCGCAGCCGGATCCTGGAATGGCCAGTCCTTTGGAACCACGCAAGAGAAGAGGTCCGATCGCCGCAAGGCTGCTGGCGGTGGATGCGTGGATTGATTCCTCGGTCTACGAAATCGGCTTCAGGGCGCGCCAGTTCTGGGAAGCGGCGACCATCTTCTCGCGGCGTTTCCGTGTCGACGGCTGGCGCCGCGGCCTGATCGAACTGTTGAGTGAAGGCTTTACGCTCGGTGCCGGCGGCATCGTCGTCCTTTTGGCGCTGGCCTTGCCGGCCTTCCAGATAACCGCCGGCGACTGGCGCACGCAAGGCGACTTCGCCGTCACCTTCCTCGACCGCTACGGCAACGAGATCGGCCAGCGCGGCATCATCCAGCGCGATTCGGTGCCGGTCGACGAGATGCCCGACCATGTCATCAAGGCGGTGCTGGCGACCGAAGACCGCCGTTTCTTCGACCATTACGGCATCGATGTGCTCGGCCTGTCGCGCGCCATATTCGAGAATGTGCGGGCAAATTCCGTCGTCCAGGGCGGCTCGAGCATCACCCAGCAGCTGGCCAAGAACCTGTTCCTGACCAATGAGCGGACATTCGAGCGCAAGATCAAGGAAGCCTTCCTGTCGCTGTGGCTCGAAGCCAATCTGTCGAAGAAGGAAATCCTGCAACTTTACCTCGACCGCGCCTATATGGGCGGCGGCACCTTCGGCATCGAGGCGGCAGCCGATTTCTATTTCGGCAAGAGCGTCAAGGACCTGAACCTTGCCGAGGCGGCGATGCTGGCCGGCCTGTTCAAGGCGCCGACCAAATATGCGCCGCACATAAACCTGCCCGCCGCCCGGGCGCGGGCCAATGTGGTGCTGTCCAACCTGGTCGATTCCGGCTTCATGACCGAAGGCCAGGTGCTGCAGGCAAGATTACACCCGGCCGAAATCGTCGACCGCGGCGAGCAGAAGAGCCCCGACTACTACCTCGACTGGGCCTTCGACGAGGTCAAGAAGATCGCCGCCAAAGGCGGCCCGCACTCGCTTGTCGCCCACACCACCTTCGACGCCAACATCCAGAAGGCGGCCGAAGAATCGATGGAGTTCCACCTCCGCCAGTTCGGCAAGGAATACAACGTCACCGAGGGCGCCATCGTCGTCATCGAGACCAATGGCGCGGTCAGGGCGATCGTCGGCGGCCGCGACTACGGCGCCAGCCAGTTCAACCGCGCCACCAAAGCGCTTCGCCAGACCGGCTCCTCGTTCAAGCCCTATGTCTATGCGACGGCGATGGAGCATGGCTTCACGCCGGATTCGGTGGTTTCCGGCGGACCCATCTCCTGGGGCAGCTGGTCGCCCCACAATTACAATGGCGGGTCGGCCGGCAACGTCACGCTGATCACGGCGATGGCCAAATCGATCAACACGGTGCCGGTGCGGCTGGCCAAGGATTATCTCGGCATCAAGCCGATCAAGGCCATGGCCGAGGCGATGGGCGTCGAGTCGCCGCTGGAATCGCACAAGACCATGGTGCTCGGCACGTCGGGCATGACCGTGATGGACCAGGCGACGGGTTACAGCGTATTTGCCCAGAACGGCCTTGCCGGAACCCGGCACGGCGTCAGCCAACTCTTCACCCGTACCGGCGAGGTGGTCTACGACTTCGCCAAGGATGCGCCGCCGCCGCATCGGGTGCTGTCGGAGCAGGCGCTCAAATACATGAACACCATGCTGGCGGCGGTGCCGGTGATCGGCACTGCCCGGCGCGCGGCCCTTCCAAACATCGTCGTCGCCGGCAAGACCGGCACGACCCAGTCCTACCGCGATGCCTGGTTTGTCGGCTTTACCGGCAACTACACGGCCGCCGTCTGGCTCGGCAATGACGACTTCACCGCGACCAACAAGATGACCGGCGGCACGCTGCCGGCCATGGTGTGGCAGCGGCTGATGGTCTATGCGCACCAGAATATCGACCTCAGACCGATTCCCGGCCTCGATCACCCCTTCGTCGATGCCGAAATTGCCGCCAAGGCCGAGGAAGCGGAAAAGAAGAACGCCGAACAGGCAGCTGCCGATGCCGCCGCCGAGCGTCCGCCGGTGCTGTCCAGCCGGACCACCCAGACCCTGAAGGAACTGACCAGGCTGTTCCAGGCGGCACCCGTGCTCGACGCGCCCGCTGCACCGGAAACCCTCTCGGCGCTGTGACGCCCAATTGCGCGGGGCCGCTTGCCACAAGGCCCTGCGCCGCGATATCCCCGAGCGGCAATCTTTCAGTCCCGGCCTTCGGTTCCCTGCCTCCTCATGCTCAAGAACGCCTTCCTGACACTGCTTTCGCTTGCCATCGCCGTCGTCGGCGGTGGCGGCAGCGTCTGGTATGCACTGAAGCTGCAGGATGGCGTCGGCGCCATCAGGATCGGCCAATGGACCGCCTTCCCCGATATCGGCACGCCGACGGCAGATCCCTATTCGAAGGCCCGCGTGGCTCGCGAAGGCGTGCTGGCGCTCGGACAGGCGGAAGGACTGTCCTTCATAGCCGAGCGCGATTCCGGCGGCGAACAGCTCCAGCGGCAATGTGCCTACAAGATCGCGGGCGGCTTTCCCACCGCCCGGTTCTGGACGCTTTATGCCGCCGACCAGTCGCTTGGCGTGGTCGAGACCGGCAAGCCGAGGCCGGCTGCGCTGCAGTCCTATCAAGTGCTGCGCCAGGCCGACAATTCGGTGGTCATTTCCGTCGGCAGCCGCCCAGCGCCCGGCAACTGGCTGCTGACCAGCGGCACCGGCAAGATGTACTTGGTGCTTACGTTCTACGACACGCCGATCGCCAGCAGCACCGGTCTCTCGGACGTCACGCTGCCACAAATCCAGAAGGTCGGCTGCAATGCGTAGCCTGCTGCATGCCGTGCTGCTCGGCCTGCTCGGCGCCGGCATCGTGCACATCATCGTGCTGCTGCTCGTCCCCGAGTTCTCCGAACGCGACGCCTGGTCGCGATTGGCCATGGCTTCGGATCTCTACAAGATGACCAGGCTCGACGCGGAAGCCGGCGGCGCGCCGGTGGTGAAATCGGTCGATCCGCTATTTTATGCGGCGGCATGCCGTTTCGATCTTGCCGAGGGGATGGTGCGGGTCAAGGCGCCGGGCAAGGTGCCGTTCTGGTCGATATCGGTCTATGACCGCGGCGGCCACAATATCTACTCGTTCAACGACCACAGCGCGACCGCAGGCATGCTCGACACCGTTGTGCTGACGCCGGCCCAGATGATCGAGGTCCGCAAGGATCTTCCCGAGGAACTGCAAGGGGCCATCTTCGTCGAGGCGCCGATAGAGGAAGGCGTATTCGTCATCCGTTCGTTCGTGCCCGACGACAGCTGGAAGCCGATCGTCTCGCGGTTTCTCGAACAGAGTTCCTGCGAACTGCAGGATTTTTAAGCCGGTTCCGATGCTCAGTGATGCGGTACCGGCAATGTTCCCGAAGGTCCCGGCTTGTCGGGGCCGGCCGGCCGCGTTTCGCCGGTCAGCGGCCGCTGTTCGTAGCGCACCCCGGGAAAGATGATCACTGCCGCCGGCGCGGTTTGTTGTGCTCGATTGGTTGCCGCCGTTCGCGGCACGAAAGACAGTACCATGCCCATGGTTCGCGTATTCCTCTCGGTTGCCCCGGAGCACAACGCAACGCCTCCATAGTCGATTAAGAAGGCAGTAGGTTAACGGAGCGCTAACGGATCGCCGCTAAATTGATCTTTGTTCTTGGGAAACGCGAAACCGGTACAGCCCGGCGGAGCGCTGTCCAGATCGTGTCGAGTGTCGGGCGTATCCTTCGTGTCAGCTTCGGATTTCAGGCAAATCGCAGCAGGAGCTGAATCGGGAAAGGCCGAAAGGCTGTTTCGCGCCGCGGTATCGGCGTTCTGCTCGCTCACCCGGCCTTCGCGCCGGGAAATCGCGCAGCTCGAAGACCTGACGCTGCCGCTGTTCGAGAATGTCTCGGTCGAATCGCGCCGCTACGTCGCGGCAGCCCTTTCCGAATGCGAATATGCACCCGCCGCGCTGGTGCGGCGGCTTTGCCAGGAGCGGGTCGACATCGCCGCTCCGCTGCTCATCCGCTCGCGCGCCCTTAGCGACGTCGACCTGATCGCGCTGATCGGACGTCACGGCCTGCCGCATGCCCGTGCCATTGCCCGCCGCAAGGATCTCAATCAAACGATCGCGGATCTCATCAAAGTGCTCGAAAGGCCGACGCTGGTGCGGTCGCAGCAGCAGCCGGAACCAACCGCCAAAGCCGCGTCCGAAAACGCCGAAGTGGTTGCGGGCGAGGTCAACAGGCAAGAGGCTTCCGATGCCGCTGAAACTGTACGCCGCCGGTTGCGATCCATGATGCGGGCCGAGAGCGGCGCCTCCATCAGTCCGTTCGTCGAGCCACAAACCTATGTCAAGCTGCGCGAGACCGCGCTGACCGGCAATGCGGCATTCTTCCAGACAGCGCTCGCCGATGCGCTCGAAGTCGATTTTTCAACGGCGCGGACGCTCACCGCGAGCCACAATTACACACCGCTGCTGGCCGCCTTGCGGGCGCTCGACCTCAGCGAAGACAAGGCGTTCCTGATCACGGCCGCCATCTATCCGACCGAGTTTCCGCACCCGCAGGCGATCCGCATCTTCCTCGACCGCTACCGCCTGCTGCACCGCGACGCGGCGTTGGACAGGCTCCGCGGCTGGAAGGCCGAGACCGTGTCGAAAATCGTTCGCAAGCCTGGGCGCGTCGCCGCAAATGCCGACCTGCGCAAGCCGAACAGCGCCGATATGACCGCCACCCCAAAGGCGCGTCGCGTCTGAAGGGCTTGCCGTTAAGACGCCTTGACCGAGATAAGCTGCTCGACGGGAATGGCGCCCGCCTCGATCTCGACCACCCAGATATCCGGATCGAATCTCTTCTCGCGCTCCAGCCGCGCGTCGAAGATGGCGGCATCGTCGCCTTCGCCAAGCAGGCTGAAAAAACGGTCGTCCGGCCTGGCTGAATCGTAACTCGTCTGCGGCGCCGGCCCGAACAGCGCCATCTCCCCTTGCCTGCCCCGCGCCAGCACGAAAACCGCGCCGGCTTCCGTCGCGCCGCGCTTGACCACGGCGGCAAAGCCGCCGGCGCTGAAAACCCGGCGCAACAGCGCCGACACCCACAGATCGGTGGTTACCCGCATGGAGTATTCCTGGACATGCGGCGGTCCTTACAGCATTGGCCGGAAAACCGTAACCGGTCTTTGCCGAGCGACCGGCGAGCGGCCGTCACGACCCTCAGTTGGTCAGGCCGATCTCGCGCATCTTGACGTAGACGATCTCGTCGGGCTCGCCGGTCTCCGGCAAGCCGAACAGCGCTTGGAATTCCTTGATCGCGGCCTTGGTGCGCGCGCCTACGACGCCATCCAATTGCATGTCGTCATTGCCGAACGCTTTCAGTCCGGCCTGGATCTTGACGATGCGGGGATCCGGCGCCGTCGCATTTGCCGGTGCGGACACCGGAATGGCGGCCGGAGCAGCGGCCGTTTCGACCGGCCGCGGCACCGGATGCGGCACCACGGCCGCGGTCTTTGGCGTGGCGCCCAGTTGATCCAGCAGGACGCTGTCGATCTCGCCGGAGGCATTCAATCCGACCTTCTGCTGATAGGCCTGGATGGCCTTGCGCGTATTCGGTCCGGGAATGCCGTCGACAGTGCCGGAATAGAAATCGAGATCCTTCAATATGCCCTGGACCTGCTCGACGACCGGGTCGCTCTTGATCGGCGCAGCGGCCGGACGCACGATATTGATGGTGGTTTCGGGCTCGTCGCTGTCCGCCCGGGGAAAGCGCTCGATGCTCCTGGTGGCGAAAAACGCGCCGGCATGCGGAAAGGGCTGGTACCAAAGCGCGTTCGCCGAGACGTAGAACAGCGTCACCAGGAACGCGGTCGAGCCGCCGACCACAATAGGATTGCGCGAGATCAGGCTGCCCAGCGCCATCGCTCCGTGCTCGAAGGCATTGCCGCGGCGTTTGACCGCCTTAGGCTGTTTTGCGGAGCGACCCATTGCTCTCCCCTTTGCCACCGTCCGCTCTGGCTTTGGCTGCGGACATCGGCACCACGCCGGTTTTCTCCGTCGAACGCCCTGTCGGCCCACTCACGGGAAGGCTGATCGTCACCGTGGTGCCCTCGCCCGGCATGCTTTCGATCGACATTGTGCCCTCGTGCAGCGCCACCAGCCCCTTCACCAGCGAAAGCCCGAGGCCTGTACCTTCGAAACGGCGGGTATAGTCGTTCTGGATCTGCATGAACGGCTTGCCGAGATTGACGAAGTCTTCCTCGGCGATGCCGATGCCGGTGTCCCGCACCCAGAAATGCAGCCGCGAGCCGATGCGCTTGGCGCCGATGACGACATTGCCGCCTTCGGGCGTGAACTTGATCGCGTTAGAGACGAGATTGATCAGGATCTGCTGCACGGCGCGACGGTCGGCATTTATTTCGCCTGCGTCCGGCGCGATCTGGGCCTGCAGATCGATGGCCTTTGCCTCGGCTTGCAGCCGCATCATCGATTGGCACATCTCGACCGCTTCGCGGAAGCGGAACGGTTCCGGTTCGGTCGCGTAAGCGCCCGATTCGATCCGTGATACGTCGAGTATCGAGGTGACGACGGCAAGCAGGTGCTGGCCAGAATCCCTGACCAGCCCGACATATTCCTTCTGGCGCGGATCCTTGAAGCTGCCGAACATCTCGTGCAGCAACATGTCGGAAAAGCCGATGATGGCATTGAGCGGGGTGCGCAACTCATGGCTGACGACGGCAAGGAAGCGTCCTTTCGCCACCTCGGCGGAGGCAGCCGCCTCATTGGCAGCGGCAAGCTCCTGGCGCAGTCCGGCCAGTTCGTCGTTCTCGCGCAGAAGAAGCGTGAAGACAGTCTCCTGCCCCGGCGCGCGCATCATCTCGAGCGAGAACGGCCGGTAATTGTCGGCCGTCACGCCGCTGCTCTGCGGCAACCTTACGCGAAGGTCGAGCCGGGTCGACAGGTCGCCATCGCGCATATCGGCCAGCGCACTGAGATACGGGACGCGGTCGGACAGATGGATGCGATCGAAAAGTCCGGTGCCG
Organism: Mesorhizobium sp. M0664; assembly: GCF_040320565.1. NCBI lineage: Bacteria > Pseudomonadati > Pseudomonadota > Alphaproteobacteria > Hyphomicrobiales > Phyllobacteriaceae > Mesorhizobium > Mesorhizobium sp. M0664. The sequence goes on along the minus strand of NZ_JAMYPW010000017.1, from coordinate 11,890 downwards.
AAAAGCAGCTCCGGCGGCAGCCGCAGCATAGTGCGTGCCTTAGCCGAGACGTCCAGAACCTCGCCATGCGCCGCGATTCGCAGCACGACGGCGTCGATGAGGTCTTCGAGCCGGTGGCTGCCGGCCGGATCGAGCTGTGCGTTGGCGGCGCCGCGAAGCGGAGCGATACGCGGAATGAGCGTGAGTGCCCAGGCCAGTGGTACCAGCCAGTGCCATGCGGCGATTTCGGTCTGGTGGTCGAGCGGCAAGACGGAACCGGCTAAAGGCTGCAGCAAGACTGCGACAAAGGCCGATATGGCGCCCCAGATCACGGCACGGCGCGACTGGCCGATCCACCACGCTTCAAACGGCAGCGCCACCGCGAGCAAGGCAACCGGCGAGGCCACACCGCCAGCGGCAGCGATAAGGGCACCGAGGGCAACGCTGCCGACGACCAAGGCGAGTCGGCCGGCCAGGGCCATCTTGCCCGATGCAGCCACCAGCAGGGCGGCGAACCAGCAAAGGCCGAACGCCGCAAAGATCGCAGCCACAGTCACGGCCGCGCCCATTCCCGACGTCACCAGCGTCACCGCTGCACCCGCGCTGAAGAAAGGCGCCGCCAGCATGACGCCAATGAACCGGCTGTGGCGGCGACGATCGCTCTGGCCGAGCACGGACGGATGAACCATCCGTTCGCAACCGGCGGCTATCGCGCCCGGCAACTCGGCGTATCTGGCCTTGATCGCACTCAACTCAACGCACCCGGTCGTGAACGGCCCTGCTTTGCAGGCGGCTTTTGTCGATCCGAAACTCGCATCCAGCGTTTAAGGAATGGATAAGGCTGGGCTGATCGTCCCCCGGCAGGCTGCAAATATCGGGATACCGGCGGGGAAAAACCGGGGCAATTGCCGCCATAGTAAACGGAGCGTTATCCGCACGCCCGCGCCTGACGTTGCGGCCGATGGCATCAAACTGTCGCCGATTAAAGAAAATGATCATGAAAAACAATCGGTTGGATGGTTATCATTTGCTGAATGAAATCTGAACCATTCGAGGCAAATGAACTTCAAAACGCTTCGTTTCGAATCTGCCTAAAATTTGAGGAAAACTGTTGCTTTCGGGACAAGCCGTCCTTTGCGCGTCTGTGTCAGTATCGCGGTACAGGTCGTGCGGTTCGGAGGCATGACCGTCATAAAGGACAGACAGATGGGCTTTCTGATAAGAGCTGCTTTCTGGTTTTCGCTGGTGCTTCTGGCGCTACCGCTGGGTGTCGGCGCCGATGATGCGGGCCGCGAAAGCGTCGGACCGCTCCAGGCGCTGTTTGCGGCGCGCGAAGCCGTCGGCGATATCGCCGGCATCTGCGAGCGCAAGCCGGACGTGTGCGAGACCGGCAAATCGGCAATGCACACCATCACCGCCCGGGCCCGGGAGACCGCCAAGATCGCGGCTGCCATGCTGGACGACAAGGCCGCCGAACCCGATACAGTGACGACTACCGGCAGCGTGCCGGGGGAAATCGTCTTGCCGGCGAAAGTCGATCTGCCGGCGAAACTGCACTTGCCGGCGAAGAACTGAGACTGTTTCGGCCGAATTCATCGCCAGACCGCAAGGCTCCCCATGCCCGGCGCCTGCGGCGTTTCTCCTCTTTTTCCGTGACGTGGCAGCGCCGGATGATTATATCCAGGGGCATGACGACGACGATCCAGACCATCCGCGACGACTTTTCCCTGCTCGACGAGTGGGAAGACCGCTATCGCTATGTGATTGAACTGGGTGAAGCGCTGCCGCCGTTTCCCGACGAGCAACGCATACAAGCCAACAAGGTGCCCGGCTGCGTCAGCCAGGTCTGGCTGACCACCGAGCAAGGCGGGGGTGTCGACCCCGTTATCACCTTCAAGGGCGATTCCGACGCCCATATCGTGCGCGGCCTGGTCGCCATCATGCTGGCGCTATTTTCGGGACGGCCGGCCAGCGAAATCCAGAGGACCGACGCAGAGGCCACATTGAAGGCGCTCGGACTTGACGAGCACCTGTCGCCGCAGCGCGCCAATGGTCTTCGCTCGATGGTCAAGCGCATCAAGCGTGACGCCGAGGCAGCGTTGAAGCAGACCGCCTGACCGCACGGCAGTTGCCGGCAGCATGGCGGGTTCGACCTTGACCCCATAATACAAAACGGCGCCTGTAGGCGCCGTTTGAGTATCAAACCGGAAGAGCCGCTTGTCAGCGTCCCTTGCGCTTGCGGCCGAGACCCATCTTCTTGGCGAGCTGCGAACGGGCGGCCGCGTAATTGGGCGCAACCATCGGATAGCTTGGGTCCAGGTTCCACTTTTCACGATACTGGTCGGGCGTCAGATCATAGTGGGTCATCAAGTGACGCTTGAGCGACTTGAACTTCTTGCCGTCTTCGAGACAGATGATGTAGTCGTCATGCACCGACCGCTTCGGATTTACCGCCGGCTTCTGCTTGTCGGCAGGCGGCTGCTCGGCGGCCCCGCCGACACGCCCGAGAGCGGCATGAACATCGGCGATAAGGTTCGGCAGTTCGCCGACCGGTACGGGATTGTTGCTGACATAGGCAGCCACCACATCGGCGGTGAGCTCGATCAGCGCGTCACTGTTTCTGGAAGGTGTTTCGGTAATATCCATGGCGTTCAGGTCCCAACGAGAATTGTTTCTGTCTACGCCCTATTTTTGGCAGGCAGGGCATCGCGCGAACTTGTGCAGGAAAAAGCCTCCGCGATTCGCGTCGCGGCATCTTAATGAGCCTGGGCGTCAAGTAAGTCAATTCGCTTCTTGCGGTCTATTCAGCGATACAAGTCAAATATTCCTCATTCAGCTTCACTCTTTCGTGCAAAGTGTAACTTTGCCGTTTTTTCTGGTCAGACCAGTATCGACTGACGCGGCGGCAAGCAGCCATTACACAAACGGCAGCACGTAAATAGAGTTCGATGCTTGACCCTGCCGGCGGCATTACAGCCAGGGTGATCGGCGGATTCAGTAAAATCATAGGTTGCGAAGCGTTACTGTTGCTCGCGAGCCGTCGCCGGAGCGGTGCGCTGTGTCATTGAAATGGGGTAATGTATTTCCGTAGACCCAGCCATATCGGCCACTTGCCAAGCCGCGAAGGCAGTTGCATGAGATTGACCGGCACTGGCAGGGTCATCGCAGCGACGGCGAGAACCGCGGCAGTCCGAGAAGAAATATTCGTTATCCGCTCCTCCAGCCGTCCTCTCGAGCCACCACGACGATAGATCATAGCCCTTGAACCCGCGCTCGGCGTGTTCATTCGCCATTCAAGTAGCTTCCACAGCGAGACGCAATGACCAGAACCCCAGTGTTTCCGACCGCCACGCCGCCGCAGCCGGAGAAGCGGCCGATCTTCGACACGCATCACGGCATAACGCGGACGGACGATTATGCCTGGCTGAGGGCCGCCAATTGGCAAGAGATGTTCAGGGATCCGTCCCTGCTCGACGGCCAAATCCGCGCCCACCTCGAAGCCGAGAATGCTTACCAGACGGCGCTGATGGCCGATACCGTCCAACTGCAGAAGCAGCTTTTCGCGGAAATGAAGGGACGCATCAAGGAAGACGATTCTTCCGTGCCGATGAAGGACGGACCTTACGCCTACGGCTCCTCCTTCAAGCTTGGCGGCCAGCAGCCGCGTTATTTCCGCACGGCGCGTGACGGCGGCGACAAGCAGATATTGCTCGACGGCGATGCCGAGGCCGAGGGCAAGCCCTATTTCCGCCTGGGCGGCGTCGATCATTCGCACGACCACAGCAAGCTGCTCTGGGCCTTCGACGACAAGGGTTCCGAATTCTACACGCTGCGCGTCCGCGATCTGGCCGGCGGCAACGATCTGGCGGACAGGGTCCCGGACACCGGCGGTGGCGGTGTGTGGGATGCCGGCAATGACGGTTTTTTCTACACCCGCCTCGACCCCAACCACCGTCCTTCCAAAGTGCTGTTCCATGCGCTTGGCGACGGTCCTGAAAACGACCGGCTGATCTACGAGGAGACCGATCCCGGCTTTTTCATGGATGTCGGCGGCACGCGCTCCAACGAGTGGATCATGATCGGCATCAACGATCATGAGACCTCGGAATACCGCATCATGAGCGCCAACGATCCGTTCGCAGAGCCGAAGCTGGTTGCGGCGCGCCAGACCGGCCTGCAGTACGAACTCGAGGAAGGCGGCGACATCTTCTTCATCCTCACCAATGCCGACGGCGCCAAGGACTTCAAGATCATGACGGCGCCGGCCCACGATCCGGTGCGCGCCAACTGGCAGGAACTGGTGCCGCACGAAGCGGGCCGGCTGATCCTTTCGGTGATCGGCTTCAAGGACCACATGGTCCGGCTCGAGCGCAAGGAAGGCCTGCCGCGCATCGTCGTACGCGACCGCAAGAGCGGCGAGGAGCACCTGATCTCCTTCGACGAGGAAGCCTTCTCGCTCGGCCTGTCCGGCTCCTACGAATACGACACCGAGATCATGCGCTTTTCCTATTCGTCGATGACGACCCCGGCGCAGGTCTTCGATTACAACATGCGCACCCGCGAGCGGGTGCTGCTCAAGACCCAGGAAGTGCCGTCCGGCCACGACCCGGAGCACTACGTCACGCGCCGGCTGATGGCGCCTGCCGCCGACGGCGAACTGGTGCCGATCTCGCTCCTCCATCACCGCGACACACCGCTCGACGGGTCCGCCCCTTGCCTGCTTTACGGCTACGGCTCGTATGGCATCACCGTGCCGGCCGCGTTCAACACCAATCTGTTTTCGCTGGTCGACCGCGGCTTTGTCTACGCGATAGCCCATGTTCGCGGCGGCAAGGACAAGGGCTATGGCTGGTACGACGACGGCAAGCGGGTGAACAAGATGAACACGTTCACCGATTTTGTCGCTGCCGCCCACCACCTCGTCGCCGAACGCTATACGCAGCATGACCGCATCGTTGCGCAAGGCGGTTCGGCCGGCGGCATGCTGATGGGCGCGGTCGCCAACATGGCGCCGCAATGCTTCGGCGGAATCGTCGCCGAGGTTCCCTTCGTCGACGTGCTCTCCACCATGCTCGACGCCAGCTTGCCGCTGACGCCGCCGGAATGGCCGGAATGGGGCAATCCGATCGCGTCGGCGGAGGATTACCGGACGATCGCCGCCTACTCGCCCTACGACAATGTCGCCGCACTCGACTATCCGCCGATCCTGGCACTGGCCGGCCTGACCGACCCGCGCGTAACCTATTGGGAGCCGGCCAAATGGGTGGCGCGGCTGCGCGACCGCAAGACGGGTGAAAATCCGGTGCTGTTCAAGATCAACCTGGATTCAGGCCATGCCGGCGCCTCCGGCCGGTTTTCAAGACTGGAGGAAATCGCCTTCACCTACGCCTTCGCGCTCAAGGTGACAGGCAAGGCCGAGCTTGCGGCGTGAACATCGGCGGATGAGCGGTTATTGCCTTCCGTTCCGCGACGTGGCTTCATTGGCGGTGAGAGTTGCGGAGCCCACCAATGATCGATCTCGCCACGTTGATAGCTTATGTCGCGGTTGTGCTTGGCTTTGTCTTCATCCCGGGTCCGGCCACCCTTCTGACCGTGGCGCGGGCTACTAGTTCCGGAACCAGGGTTGGCATCGCGACCGGCGCGGGGATCGCGGCCGGCGACGTGGTTCACACCTTCATGGCGATCGTCGGCATTTCGGCGATCATTGCCACGTCGGCGGCGCTTTTCAGCATCGTGAAGTACATCGGCGCAGCCTACCTCATTTATCTCGGCATTCGCGCGATCATCGAGAAAACGCCGGCCTATCCGGCCGCCGGCGCACTCGCGATCCCCGCTGCCAAAGCATTTCGGCAGGCTGTTTTGACCGAGGTTCTCAATCCCAAGACCGCGCTTTTCTTCCTCGCATTTCTTCCGCAGTTCGTGCGGCCTGAAAACGGATCGGTGATGCTTCAACTGGCGATATTGGGCGTCATCTTTGTTCTGTTGGGCCTCGCCAGCACGGTGGTTTTCGCCGTGCGTGCGGGCGGCCTCGGTGCATTCCTGCGCCGAAACCCGACGGTGCTGAGATGGCAAGGCAAGGCTGTCGGCGGCATCTATTGCGCCTTGGGCATCCGGCTGGCGCTGCAACAGCGCTAGGGTCTCGACAAGCGACGCCGTATGAGGCTTCGGATACTAGGCAGGCACAGTTGATTTTCCGCTCGCAATTGCAAAGGCCGCGCGCTACCCAGTGCGCGGCCTTTTCACGGTCGCCGCCAACACTCAATCACGCAGGGATCTGCCATGTTGCTCGTCGATGTCTATCTCGACAAATCGCCCATCCAGGGCATCGGCGTCTTTGCCAAGAACCACATTGCCCGCGGCACGCTGGTCTGGAAGCTCGACCCTAAATACGACCGGCGCATCGAGGTGGAGACCTATGAGCGGGAAACCGGGCCGGTCAAAGCCTATCTCGACCGCTACGCCTATCCGGACCGGCGCGACCCGAACTACATCGTCTTCGAGGCCGACGATGCGCGCTACATGAACCATGCCGACGACCCGAATTGCGACGTCTCCCAACCGGAGGAGACCTATGCCTTGCGCGACATTGCGCCCGGCGAGGAAATGACCTGCGACTACAATCACTTCTTCGAAACCGGCTTCGACTTTCTCGGCGACCGCTGACGCAACAGCTGTCAGCTCGCCGGCTTCTTGCGCGCCGGATAGCCGTTGGGATGCGGCGGCACGGCTTTCAGGTAGGCGGCGATCGCCGAGCGGTCCTCCGGGGTCAGCACGGCCATGTTCCGCTGCACGTCGACCATAGCGCCGCCGACCGTATCGAAATCCGGCGTAAAGCCGGTTTCGAGATAGTTGGCGATGTCGGCTTCGGACCAGTCGGCGATGCCGCCCTCGCCCGACGTGATGTTCGGCACGATGCCGCTGCCTTCGGCGGCGGCCGCACCTGCCAGCCATTGGCTCTTGCTGGTGCCGCCGGCAAGATCCCGCGGCGTGTGGCATTCGCCGCAATGGCCGGGGCCTTCGACCAGATAGCGGCCTGTCAACACCGGATCCGGTGTGCCGTCGGGAAAGGAAACGACCGGCTGGTCACTCAAATAGAGCAGCTTCCACAAGCCAAGACCGCGTCGGACGTTGAAGGGAAATGCCAGCGAATTGGCGGGCGCCTTGCCGGCGACCGCGGGTAACGTCTTCAGGAATGCATAGAGATCGGCAATGTCGGCCGGCTTCATGCGCGCGTAGGAAGCATAGGGAAATGCCGGATAGAGATGCTCGCCCGACGGCGACACGCCCTTCAGCATGGCGTTGGCAAGATCCTCGACCGACCAGGCGCCGATGCCGTCCCTGGTATCCTGCGATATGTTCGGCGGCACGAAGCTGCCGAACGGCGTCTTGAGCTCAAGGCCGCCGACCAGCCGAAGGCGGGCGTCGCCTTGCGAGCCGGGCTTGGCATGACAGGATGTGCAGCCGCCGGCGTAGAAGATGCGCTTGCCCCTGGCGGCGTCGCCGGGACCAAGCTCAGCCAGCGTTGCGGCATCGAGCCTGACCGGAGCCGACAGCAACCAGCCGGCAATCGCGGCCGCGCCGCCCAGAACGAGGGCGGCGCCGACAAATTTCTTCAGCAAGCGCATTGCCCGCTATCAGCCTTTTTTTACCCGGTAGTTTTGATGGCAGTTGCCGCAGCCGCCGCCAATGGTGTTGAACTGCGCCTTCAACGCGTCGGCATCCGCAGGTGCTGCGGCGACCGCCGCCTTGACGTCGGCGAGGTACTTGCCTTCAGCCGTCTTGAAGCCGGCCATGTCCTGCCAGATTTTTGGGGACGCCGTGGTGTCGCCGGTGTCGCTGCCGGCCGGGAAAAGCGTGTCGACGCCGGCATGGAATTTCTCGGCATTGACCTGCAGTGCCTGCAACGCCGTCAGCACCGAAGCTGCGTCGTAGGGCGTCTCGCCCTTGACCACTTTCGACAAGCCGGCGGCGATCTTGCCACGTTCCTTCATCAGGGCCTGCCGGTCGGCTACCGGGTCGGCAAATGCCGCCGAACCAGCGAAGGCGAGCATCGAGATGGCGAGGATAAGCTTTCTCATTCACTTGGCTCCATGTTGAAGGCAGTTCAGGATGCGGTCCCACCCCGATGACAAACGGCAAGGATGGCTTAAAAATTCCGACGCTTCGCCTCACGCTTGCGTGAAATTTTTGCAGCTGTCGTTCTGATGCTGAAAAAGAAAAGCCCCGGTTCTGCCGGGGCTTTTCTGGAACGGATCAGGCCTTTTCGTAGAGCTCGAGCACATAGTCCCAGTTGATGAGACTGTCGACGAAGGCTTCGAGATATTTCGGCCGGGCGTTGCGATAATCGATGTAATAGGAATGTTCCCAGACATCGACGCCGAGGATCGGCGTCGCGCCATGGACGAGCGGGTTCTCGCCATTCGGCGTCTTCGAGATCGCCAGCTTGCCGTCCTTGACCGAGACCCAGGCCCAGCCCGAACCGAACTGGGTGGTGCCGGCGGCGATGAAGTCGGCCTTGAACTTGTCATAGCCACCAAGATCGCTGTCGACCGCCTTTTGCAATGCGCCCGGCAGCTTGTTGCCACCGCCGCCCTTCTTCATCCATTTCCAGAAATGGATGTGATTGTAGTGCTGGGCGGCATTGTTGAAGAGGCCCGCATTCTTGCCGAAGGACTGTTTGACGGCCTCTTCGACCGACAAATCGCCCATGCCCGCCTCGGCGGCCAGCTTGTTGCCGTTGTCGACATAGGCCTTGTGGTGCTTGTCGTGATGATATTCCAGCGTTTCCTTGGACATATAAGGCTGCAAAGCCTCGTAATCATAGGGCAAGGCGGGCAATTCAAAAGCCATCGGTCGTACTCCCTCGTGGAAAAATCCGGTGTCGATACCGGACTAACATAGGACTGGATTGGTCTGGAACAACTCCGGAAACGAAGCGCCGGCCGCTTTTTAGCGGGTCAGCCGGGCGAAGTCGAATGCGCCCATTCCCAATAGAGTTCGCGCGCCTTCTTGGCCACCGGTCCCGGCTGTAGATTGCGATCCTCGATACGGGTGACCGGCACGACTTTCGAGTGGTTTCCGGTCGAGAAGATTTCGTCCGCCTCGAGGAAATCGCGGATCGACAGCGTCTTTTCCGTCGTCGTGAACCCGTATTCGCCAAGCAGGGCCATGGTGCGCGCGCGGGTGATGCCGGAAAGGAAGGTGCCGTTCGGCGCCGGCGTCAGGACATGGCCGTCCTTGACCAGAAAAATATTCGACGTGCCGGTCTCGGCGACATTGCCCAGCATGTCGAGCACGAGCGCATTGTCGAAGCCGCGCAACTTGGCTTCGAGGATGGCCCGGCCGTTGTTGGGATAAAGGCAGCCGGCCTTGGCATTGGTCGGCATGGTTTCGATGGTCGGGCGCCGGAACGGCGACACCGTCACCGAAAAACCCGCCGGCGAGATCATCGGCGATTCATAGAGGCAAAGGCAAAAACGCGTCGAGGCCGGGTCGGCCGGCACGCCCATATAGCCGCCATGCTCGGCCCAATACATCGGCCTGATGTAGACCGCCGTCTTGCCGTCGAACTTCTTCAGCCCGTCCCAGGTCAGCCCGACGATCCTGTCGGTGCTCATCGTCGGCTTCAGGCCGAGCGCGATCGCCGAGGCATTTACCCGCGCTGCATGGCGATCGAGATCGGGAGCGACGCCCTCGAACCAGCGGGCGCCGTCGAACACGCTGGTGCCGAGCCACATGGCGTGGCTGCGCGGCCCTAGAATGGCAACATTGCCCTCGTACCAGTCGCCGTCGACGAAGGTCCATGTCGCGGATTGCGCCGCAGTCGCCAGTGTCATTGCCAGGTTCCGTTCGATGCTTGTTGCGGCGCATTGGAAGATGCTTTGGCGGCCGCCGTCAACCGGCTTGGCTGAGATTTGTTGAGGCCAGCGGGCTGGCGGACTGCAATCAGCGCTTGCGCCTTGCCTTACGCGGCCTCAAAACTGTCGAATGCAGTTCGCGGCTTACGTTTTCGACGCCTATGGCACGCTGTTCGACGTGCATGCGGCCGTGCGCCGTCACGCCGACCAGATCGGGCCGGACGGCCAGTTGCTGTCCGATATCTGGCGCGCCAAGCAGCTGGAATATTCCTGGGTCAGGACGCTGATGGGGGCCTACGCCGATTTCTGGCAGCTCACCGAGCAGGCGCTCGACTTCGCCCTGCGCAAGGTTCCATCCGCGGATGCCGGGCTGAGGGCGAAGCTGCTCGAGGCTTATTGGCGGCTGGACTGCTATCCGGAGGTGCCGGCCGTGCTCAAGGCGCTCAAGGCATCGGGAGCAAGGCTGGCGATCCTGTCCAACGGTTCGCCTGAGATGCTGGAAGCGGCCGTCAAATCCGCCGCGCTCGACCAGGTCCTGGACGACGTCTTTTCCGTCGACAGCGTCAGGCGCTTCAAGACCGATCCGTCGGTCTACGACATGGTCACCACGGGCTGGCGCCTCTATCCGGGCGCTGTCTCTTTCCAGTCATCCAACCGCTGGGACGTCGCCGGCGCCACCAAATTCGGCTTCAGGACGGTGTGGATCAACCGCGCCAATCAGCCAGAGGAATACCGGGATTTTCCACCGGCCCTGATCCTGCCGTCCCTTGAAGGTCTGGTCGCCGGGGTTTGACGGCCGGACATGTTGCCTCGGCGCAACAGTGACGATCCAGTCACAGCTTTGCCTTTGTTTGTCCACCCTGCGGCCAGAATTGGAACCGCCTATCGCGCCGGGCATTGCTCGGGCAACCGCGCGCAACCGGGCGTATTCATGCTTTGTTGCGATTTGAGACTTAAAAAAGGCAATCATGTTCACACCCCCATCGTCCTCTCTGCGCCTGAGCCGTCGCGGTTTTCTCAACGCAGCAGCGCTTGGCGCCGCCTCGGTCGCGGTCTCCAGTTGCACCACGCTGTCGCAACAACCGGTCGAGCCACCGCCGCCGACCTATGTCGAGCCGGCGCTCGGCGACTATGTGACGATGTATGGGCCGATGTCGGATGGCGGCTTCGAGCTGCCGGCCATACCGGTCGACAAGATCGACCCGCAGTTCCTGCGGCAGATCGTGGACGATCCGACCGGGCAGCAGCCGGGCACCATCGTCGTCGACACCACCAATCACTTCCTCTATCTGGTGCGCCCGGGGGGCCAGGCGATCCGCTACGGCGTCGGCCTCGGCCGCGCCGGCTTCGAATGGTCGGGCGATGCCGTGGTCCAATGGAAGCAGAAATGGCCGAAATGGACGCCGCCGGACGAAATGATCACCCGCCAGCCCGAACTAAGACCGTACAGCGCCGACAATGGCGGCATGCCCGGCGGGCTCAAGAACCCGCTTGGCGCGCGGGCGCTTTATCTCTTCCAGGGCAACCAGGACACGCTCTACCGCTTGCACGGTTCGCCGGAATGGCGGTCGATCGGCAAGTCGGTGTCGTCGGGCTGTGTGCGCCTGATGAACCAGGACATTATCGATCTCTACGACCGAGTGCCGAACAAGACCCCGGTCGTGGTGACGGCCGACATCGGTCAGCCGATGGTGGCGACAGCAAACCGCAAAGCCATTCCGATCGACGCCGGCGTGCCGGAAGGATCGATCCTGCTCGGCCCGATAAAATCGATCACAAACTCGATCTTCTGAGCTGATCGAAAGCACAGGGGCGGGATTGCTCACGGCTCCTGCTGGTTTTGCCGAGCGTCGGCTTGCCCGTGCCCGCCTTTGGATTTGATGCTTACGTTGAGGCGGACTTTGCCGCACGTGTGTGCAGACGCCACCAGTGACAGCTCTTGCGCGCCGTCAGCAGCGCGCGGCGCTTTTGGCTCGTCAGCGTCTTGACATGCACCGGGCGGAACAGGTTGACGCGCATCATCTGTGCGATGCCGCGCGCATCATTGCGATCCG
>NZ_JAMYPW010000016.1:0-111414 GCF_040320565.1 Mesorhizobium sp. M0664 | reverse complement strand
GGCGAGGAGGTCGCGTCGACCTTAATCAAGACGCTTCGGTGCGAGTGGATCCACGGCTTCATCGCCGACTTCTTCAACACTATCGGTCGTTTCCCGCCGTTCCCAGCGGATACCAAAGCGTCAGATACCCACTAAAACGCACTGACATAGAGGCCGCCGTCGACCGGTATGTTCTGACCGGTCAGGTAACCGGCATGGACCGAGCAGAGGAAGGCGCAGATCTGGCCGAATTCCTCCGGTGTACCGAGCCGTTTGGCCGGAACGTTGGCTGCTGCTTGCGCTTTGCGCGCGGCGGCCGCTGCCGGATCTTCGGGCGTGCCGGCCTCCTTCGGATCACGCAGCCGGTCGGTGTCGAGCTTGCCTGGCAGCATGTTGTTGATCGTCACGTTGCGGTCGGCCACCGTGCGCGCGACGCCGGCGAGGAACGAGGTGAGGCCGGCGCGGGCGCCGGACGACAGGTCGAGGCCGGGGATAGGCACATAGACCGACAGCGAGGTGATGTTGACGATGCGGCCGAAGCCGCGCGCCGCCATGCCGTCGATCACGGCCTGAACCAGCTCGACAGGGGTCACCATGTTGTGGGTGACGCCCTCGAGGATCTTTTCGCGGTCGAGCGCGCGGAAATCGCGAAACGGCGGACCGCCATTGTTGTTGACGAGGATGTCGGGATCGGGGCAGGCGGCAAGCAGCGCCTTCTGGACATCGGGCTTGGATACGTCGCCGACGATTTCGGTCACCTTGACGCCGAATTTCTCGCGCAGTTCAGCGGCGGTTTTGGCCAGCACGTCGGCGTTGCGGCCATTGATCACCAGATCGCAACCTGCCTCTGCCAGTGCCATGGCGCAGCCGCGTCCCAAGCCTTTGCTCGAAGCGCAGACGATGGCCTTCTTGCCGCGAATGCCGAGATCCATGGTGATTTTCTCCTCTGATTGCCGCGGCAACCTATCCGGATGGCTGGACCAATCGCAACCGTCATACGGTTGTTGCATGAATCGGGGCATAGGCTCAGGCGAAAGCAACGGTGACAAATGATGTCCGGCGCAGAGCCTCGCACTTTCCGCAGCATGTTCATCTCCGACGTCCATCTCGGATCGAAGGCGGCGAAGGCCGAATTCCTGATCGATTTCCTGCGCCATCACGATGCCGATATCATCTATCTCGTCGGCGACATCGTCGACGGCTGGCGCCTGAGACGAAGCTGGCATTGGCCGCAAAGCCATAACGACGTGATCCAGAAATTGCTGCGCAAGGCGCGCAAGGGCGCCAGCATCACCTACATCGCCGGCAACCATGACGAGTTCGCGCGACAGTTCCAGGGCGTTCATTTCGGCGGCATTGTCGTCGCCGACCGCGCCATCCACGAGACCGCCGACGGCAAACGCCTTCTTGTCATCCATGGCGACCAGTTCGACACCGTCGTCCATAATGCGCGCTGGCTGGCCTATCTCGGCGACTATGCCTACGACGCGGCGATGCTGCTCAACCGCATCATCACACGTCTGCGCCAGGTGCTCGGCCTGCCTTACTGGTCGTTCTCGTCCTGGGCCAAGGTCAAGGTCAAGAAGGCGGTGAATTTCATCGGCTCGTTCCAGACCGTGCTGACCGAGGAGGCGCGCCGCTCGCATGTCGACGGCGTGATCTGCGGGCACATCCACCATGCCGCGATCGAAAGCTATGAGGACGTGCAATACATCAACACGGGCGACTGGGTGGAGAGCTGCACGGCGGTGGTCGAGCATTTTGACGGCAGGATGGAGATCCTGCACTGGGCGCATGTCCTGCCGGAGACTCCGGTCGGCAGCGAGGTGCTCGTGCCGATCGACATCAAGGGCAGGGCAGTCCAGGCGGCTTGACCAAATCCGGCCGCATCTCGCTTCAATCGGTTAGTCCAGCGGTTTCATCGACTTTTTCGCCGTGTTAAGCAGCGGCAGGTGTGGCGGGCCGACCCGGCTGAATGCCGTGCCGACGGATCGCCTGTCAATGTCCTCGCTGCCGCCGCTTTCGCCCGAACAGCTCGTCAAGCCACGCCATTTCGAACTGCGCATGAGCTTGATCTTCTTTACGCTCTTCGTTCCGCTCGGGACGCATGTGCCGTATTTCCCGCTGTGGCTGCAGGCGAAGGGGTTCCATGCCGAACAGATAGCCGTGATCCTCGCCGCGCCGATGTTCCTGCGCGTGGCGACGACGCCTTTTCTTACTGCGCTGGCCGACAAAGCGAGCGACCGCGCCAATGTCTATGTTGCGCTGGTCGCCGCATCGCTGATCCTGTCCGCCGGCTACCTCCTGCCGCCGACCTACGCAACGGTACTTGCCGTGTCGCTGGCCCTGACGGTCGTCTGGACGCCGCATTCGCCGATTGCCGATTCGCTCGCCCTTTCAGGTGTTCGCCGCTTCGGCTCGAATTACGCAAGCATGCGCAAATGGGGCTCGATCTCCTATCTCTGTGCCAATCTCGCCGGCGGTTTCATCCTGTCGGCGAGCGGTGCCCAGGCTGTCCCGGTGATCATCTTCGCGGCGCTGTGTGCCGCGCTAGCCGCCGGACTGATTGCGCCGCGCCTTGGTCGTCCACGCCGCGCCTCGCCGCTTTCGGCCGCCGATATCCAGCAATCGGCACCGAAACTCCTCAACCGGTACTTCCTCTATTTTTCGACAGGCGTCGGCGTCATCACCGCCAGCCACGCATTTCTCTACGGTTTCGTGTCGATCTACTGGAAGTCGATCGGCATCAGCGATTCGGTTGTCGGGCTTCTGTGGGGGTGGGGCGTCGTCGCCGAGATATGCATGTTCGTCGTTTTCACCCGCGCTTTCGCCTCCTTCTCGGTCGTCTCGATCATGCTGATTGCCGGGATCGGCGCGATCGTGCGCTGGTTCGCCTTTCCGCTGATCTGGCCGCTTGGGCTTGGCGTTGGCGGGTTTTTCGCGATCCAGACGCTGCACGCGGTTTCGGTGGCGCTGGTGCTGATCGGCCTGCAAAAGATGATCGGTGAGACGGTCGCGGAAGAACGCACCGGGGCGGCGCAAGGCATCGCCTACTTCTCCAATGGCTTCTTCATGGCGGCGGCGACGCTGATTTCCGGTCCTCTTTACGACCGCTTCGGCGCGAATGGCTTCTTTGCGATGATCCCGATCGCCCTGACGGGCCTGGCTCTGATCGGGCTTGCCGCGCGTTCAGCCCCACAGCGCCCGCTCGGGCGGTGACACCAGCGAACCTTGGTAGACGAGACCGGGAACGCGGTCGCGGGCCAGCAGCAGCGGACCGTCGAGATCGACGAAATCGGCATCCTGCGCCAACAGCACGGCCGGCGCCATCGCAAGCGATGTGCCGACCATACAGCCGACCATGACACCAAGAGCCAGTTCGCGGGCGCGGTCGCGAAGCACGAGTGCAGCGGTCAGGCCACCCGATTTGTCGAGCTTGATGTTGACGGCGTCGTAAAGGCCGACAAGTGCTTCAAGGTCCTTCGCCTCGTGCACGCTTTCGTCGGCACAGATCGGTACCGGATGCGCGATGTGGCGAAGAATACTGTCATGTCCCGCCGGCAGCGGCTGTTCGATCAAGGCGATACCGTGCTCGGCGGCAAAGGCGAGGTTTGCGACGATGTTGTCGTTATTCCAGCCCTCGTTGGCGTCGAGAATGATTCGGCTGTCGGGTGCTGCCGCCGTCACTGCACGGATGCGCGCGATGTCGTTGTCGCCGCCGATCTTGACCTTGAGTAGCGGGCGCTGGGCGTTGGCGCGGGCCTGCGCCGCCATCGCCTCCGGCTCGGCGAGCGACAATGTATACGCAGTCTCGAGCGGTCGTAACGGAACGGTTCGTATCGTATGCGCCACCGGTGTTCCGCTGATCTTCGCTTCCAGGTCCCAGAGCGCGCAATCGATGGCGTTGCGTGCCGCGCCGGCAGGCATGGCATCGAGCAGGGCGATGCGGCTGATGCCGCGCGCGATCTCGCTGCGCATCGCCTCGATCGCGTCGCGCACACCCTCCATGGTTTCGCCATAGCGCTTGTAAGGGACGCATTCGCCGCGTCCTGTACGGCCGTTTTCGGTGATGGCGCAGGAAATCACCTCCGCTTCGGTCTTCGAGCCGCGCGAAATGGTAAAGGTCCCGGCTATCGGAAAGCGCTCGGCCTCGACCGAAATGACACGCGCCATATTTTTCTGCTCCGGCTGTGCAACAAGGAGGATGTCGGCAAATCGACAGGTCGGCCCCGTCAGGCTAAACAGGACGCCATGTTGACCATCCGCAAACGCGACGCAAGCGGCCCTGCCAAGGAGCCCGACCACCAGCCGCGCATCGCGATCGGCGAGGAGGGCGACGTTCTCGGCTGCGCTTTCTCGGGAACCTGGACGACACGTACCGTGGCGCTGGTCGATGCCGAGATGCGCAAGATCGAGAAGCGCGGCGGCTTCAAGACGCTGGCGCTCGACCTTTCACAAATCGAGAAGATGGACACTGCCGGGGCGTGGCTGATCGACCGCCTGGTCAGCAGCTTCGAAAAAAAGGGCGTCGAGATCACGATGCAGGGGCAGAGCGAGATCGCCTCGATCCTGCTTGGCGCCGTCGGGGACGCCGTTCGTCGCGAGCCCGAATCAGGTCCGGCAAAGCCGCCCAACTTCATCATTCGCGGGCTCGAGGCGGTAGGTCGGCGCGTTTATGAGATGCGCGACGATTTCCTGGCCGCAATGAATATCCTCGGCGCCACGATACGCGGCTCGCAGATGAAGCTTGGCCGTGGCCATGCCGTCAACATGGCGGCGATCTTCAACCAGATCGATCGCATGGGTGTCGGCGCCATACCGGTAGTCGTGCTGATGTCGGCCATCGTCGGTGCGATCGTCGCCCAGCAAGGCGCTTATCAGCTCAGCTATTTCGGCGCCGACATCTTCGTCGTCGACCTGGTCGGGGTGCTGATCCTGCGCGAGCTCGGCGTGCTGATGACGGCGATCATGATCGCCGGCCGCTCCGGCAGTGCGATCACCGCCGAGATCGGCTCGATGAAGATGCGCGAGGAGGTCGATGCGCTGAAGGTGATCGGTCTTAACCCAATCGGCGTGCTGGTGTTTCCGCGGCTGGTCGCGCTGGTCATCGCGCTGCCTTGCCTGACGATCGTCGCCAACTTTGCCGCGTTGGGCGGCGGCATTTTGGCTGCATGGCTCTACTCCGATATTGCACCGGCAGCGTTCATCGACCGGCTGCGTGTCGCAATCGACCTCAGCACCATCTTTGCCGGCCTGATCAAGGCGCCGTTCATGGCCATGATCATCGGTATAATTGCCTCGGTCGAGGGCATGAAGGTTGGCGGCAGCGCCGAATCGCTTGGCCAGCATGTGACCGCCTCAGTGGTGAAGTCGATCTTCGTGGTCATTATCCTCGACGGGCTTTTCGCCATGTTCTATGCAGCGATCGAGTTCTGAGATGGCGCTGCCGGGCACAAACACGACCAAGGTGGCGGCGAAAGCCAAAGAAGACGAGATCGTGCTGTCGGCGCACGACGTCACGGTGTCGTTCGCCGATCAGGTCGTTCTCGACAAATTATCGCTCGATATCTGGCGCGGGGAGATTCTCGGCTTCGTCGGTGCCTCCGGTGCCGGCAAATCTGTTCTCTTGCGCACCATCCTTGGCTTGACGCGTAAGCAATCGGGAACAATCAAACTGTTCGGGGTCGACGTCGAGAGGGCAACCGAAAGGGAGCGCCTTCGCATCGACATGCGGCTTGGCGTGCTGTTCCAGCATGGTGCGCTGTTTTCGGCGCTGACCGTCCTCGAAAACGTCCAGGTGCCGATGCGCGAATATCTCGATTTGCCGAAGAAGCTGATGGACGAACTTGCCATGCTCAAGGTCGAGTTGGTGGGATTGCCGCCGGATGCGGCGCAGAAATTCCCCTCCGAGCTCTCCGGCGGCATGATTAAGCGTGCTGCGCTGGCGCGCGCTCTGGCGCTCGATCCGGATATCGTCTTCCTCGACGAACCGACTTCCGGGCTCGATCCGATCAGCGCGGCTGAGTTCGACGAATTGGTCGTCAAACTGCGCGATACGATGGATTTGACCGTGTATATGGTCACGCACGATCTCGACACGCTGTTTACCGCGTGCGACCGCGTGGCGGTGCTCGGCAACAAGAAAGTGCTGGTCGAGGGCACGATCGACGACATGCTCAGGAGCGAGGAACCCTGGGTAAAATCCTATTTCCGCGGAAAACGCGCCCGGCAACTTGATCTTGCGGCGCGCGCATAGCCATAAGTGAGCAATGGAAACCAGGGCCAACTACGTCATTGTCGGCATTTTCACGCTGGCCGCGATCCTCGCGGCTTTCGCTTTCGTCTATTGGACGGCGGCAATCGGCGAAAAGGGTGAGACGACGGTGCTGCGCGTGCGCATTCCAGGCTCCGCTTCGGGGCTCGGCCGTGGCAGTTTCGTGCTGTTCAATGGCGTCAAAGTCGGCGACGTGCGCCGTGTCTATATCGACGTCGACAATCCGACCGCTGCTATCGCCGACACCGAAATAGACCGGAATACGCCTATCACCAAGTCGACACAGGCCGATATCGGGCTTGCCGGCCTCACCGGCCAGGCCAACATCGAGCTCAAGGGCGCCGACCCCAAAGAGCCAAAACTTCTCGACGAGGCGGAAAAGGAAGGCCGTGTCGCCGAGATCGTTGCCAACCCGTCGGCGGTCACCAATCTGCTACAGACAGCGCAGAACATCTTCACCCGCGCCGACAAGGTCCTTTCGGAGCTCGAAGGCTTCACCAAGGATGTTCGCGGGCCGCTGACGCAGACCGTCAACAATGTCCAGACCTTCTCCGATGCACTGGCCAGGAATGCGGACGGCGTCGACAAGTTCCTGGCCAGCGTCAGCTCGCTGGCGGACGAACTGAAGGGTGTTTCGGGCAAACTCGACGGCACCCTGAAGGCGGCGGAAGGGCTACTCAACGCCGTCGACAAGGACCAGATCAAGAGCATCGTCGCCAATGTCGACACGGTCACTTCCAACCTCAAGGAAACCAGCAAGCAGTTCGACACGGTCATCAAGAACGTGGACACCGCGGTCGGCTCGATCAACGACTTCGCCCAGAAGACGCAAGGCACACTGGCCAAGGTCGACGGCGTTCTCGACGGCATCGATCCGGCTGAGGTTCGCACCGCGCTGGCCAATATCCAGAAGGCCAGCGAAAACGCCAACGAGGCTGCCGCCGACATCGCCAAGGTGACCAACAAGTTCGCCAACCGGGCCGACGACATCGACGAAACCATCAAAGACGCGCACCAACTCGCAGGACGCCTCAACGATGCCTCGGTGCGAGTCGACGGTATCCTTGCCAAGGTCGACAAACTGCTCGGCTCCGGTCAGGCCGACGGCGTCATGGCCGATGCCAGGGCGACGCTCAAATCGTTCAAGCAGGTCGCCGACACGCTGAACGCCCGCCTCGGCACCATCACCGACAATCTGGCGCGGTTCTCGGGACAGGGGCTGCAAAACGTCGAATCGCTGGTCCAGGACAGCCGTCGTTCGATCAACCGCATCGAAGAGGCGGTGACCGACCTCAGCCGCAATCCACAGCGGATCCTGTCCGGCGGCGAGGGTGAGGTCCGGCAGTTCGACGGCAGGGTGCGCCGTTGACTTCGGCCTGCGCCCACCGCAAGAACATAGCTTGCGGATGCGCATTGTTTCCACGATCCGGGGGGGATCGCGTTTGAAGTCGATCAGTTCAGGCAGCGTCAGATCGAGTGGGTTCAAGGCCGGAGTGGCACTGCTGGCGCTTTCGCTCGCCGGCTGCGCGGCGCTGGGCGGCAAGCCGGCGCCGCTGGATACATTCGAGCTTTCGGCGCCGTCGCTGGAAGCGCGTGCCCACAGCCGTCGCCAGATCCTCATCGCCCAGCCATCGGCGCTCAAGGCGCTGGACAGCCAGAACATCGTCATTAAGCCATCGCCGCGATCGATCCAGTATCTCAAGGGCGCGCAATGGGCCGACCGGCTGCCGATGATCGTACAGGCGCGGCTGGCAGAGACGTTCCAGCGCTCGGGCAGCTTCACCGGCGTTGGCAAGCCAGGCGAGGGGCTGGCGATCGACTATCAGGTGATCGTTGAGATCCGCTCGTTTGAGGTGCGTGTCGATGGCGGCGAACATGCCGAGGTCGAGCTGTTCGTGCGCCTATTGAATGACCGCAACGGTGAAGTGCGCGCTTCGAAGACGTTTAGCGCCATCGCGCCCGTTTCGGGCAACGGCAACCAGGCCTATGTCGGCGCGCTCGATGCCGCGTTCGGCGATGCGGCCGGGCAAATCGTCCGCTGGACGGACACCGTGATCTGAACCGGGCTAGCTGCTGTGAGGCGGCTGGAGACCGAAGCAGCTCACGGAGCGTATTCGACAAGCGTATGATCTTCGCCCGCGAGTTCATCGTTGATGATTGAGGCTATGGTTTCCCAATCACCTCCAGCCAGCCCTGCGCCAATTTTCGGGTAGCCGATTCTTTTGCCCGCGAATTTACCTTTGACGGCCTGCATGACTTTTCGAATTGCCTGGTAGTCGGCTTTCACGCCTTTGCCCTGCCAATGGAACTGAGTGTAGCCGTTGACAACATGGAAAATGCGGCTGCCTCGCTTGATTTCGGCAACGGATATGCTTCCCAGCTTGGCTGGGTCACCCTTCAATGTCGCGCAATCCGCAGCATATGCTTCGGGAAAACGCTGCTTTATGGAAAGAGCAATTCCTTTGCCCATCTGGCACTGGCAGTTGCATCCATGCACAATGACATCGAACGTTCCGTCGAGCGCAAGCTGAAGCAGATCACCGCGAATTGTCTGCATTGCCACGAGATACCGGCCTCTGCTCTGGGCGCAAACATCCGACCAAATCAGGAGATTTGCGGACTATCTTTTTCAGTATCGGGTCTAAGCAGAAAGGGCAGAGTGCACTTTCTGTTTTCCTGTCCCGCCGCTTAGTGCAGACGGCCGCTGGCATGGGCAAGCATGGTGTAGACCTTGCCGGTGTCCGACGTCAGGTAGGTCTGCGCCATGATGTTGTCGCGGTCGTTGCGCGACACGTCCTTGAGCAGCTTTTCGAAATCGTCGCAGTAACGATCGACAGCAGCGCGGAACTCCGCCTCTGACTGATATTTGCGGCGGATCTCGTCGAACGTCTGCTGGCCCTTCAGCGTGTAAAGTCGGCGCGTGAAGACGTCGCGCTCGCCGCGCCGGTAGCGGTTCCACAACTCGATCGAGGCGTCGTGATCGATGGCGCGTGCGATATCGACCGAGAGCGAGTTCAGCGATTCCACGACATGAAGCGGCGAACGCGCAGCGGGAGCCGGGCGCGGCGCTTCGGCAGGCGCTGCCGGCTTGGCGTCGTCTTCGCGCGATGCACCGGTCAGGAGGTCGCGCACCCAACCGCCCTGCGGCGTGCGGCCGTTGGGGTCGCGTTGGCGCGGCGCTTGGTCTGCGGGACGTTCGAGGTCGAGCGTGCCGCGCAGCGCCGTCTCGCCCGAAGGCGCCTGCGGTGCACGGCGCTGTTCGGGAGCCGGAGCCGGGCGACGTGGCGGTTCGGCGGGGCGTGCGGCAGGCGCTTGCGGCGCCGGACGCAGGTTGCGCTGTTCCGAACTGTCGGCGCTGCGGCCAGATTTCGCAACGATTTCAGAAAGTTCCTTCAGCGCGTTGATCTGCTCTGAAACGGCACGGCGGATAGCCGTGGTTGATTCCTTTGCCTCTTCCGGCATCTCGATGACGCCTTTCTTAAGCTCGGCCCGGGTGAGGTCGAGCTCGCTCTTGATCGAGCCGGCGGTACGCCGCATCTCCTCGGTCGCATCGGCAAAGCGCTTGGTTGCCGAATCGACCACTTCGGAAATCGCGGTACGGATCTTGTCGGCGGATTCCAGCGTCTTGCCCTCGGCGTTCTGCAGCGTCTGGCCGACCAAATTCTCGAACGAGCGCATGACCCTTTCGAGATCTTCCGACTTCTTGACAAGGCCGACGGCGAGGTCCTCCAGCGACGATTGCCTTTCGAGCGTGTGCTCAAGATTGCTCTGGGCCGAGCTCAACAGGTCCGAGGCACTGGAAAGCAACCGGCTGTGCTCGTCGAACTTGGTGGCGATTGAAGCAACCTCGCGTAAGGTCGACGACGACAGCTCGGTGAGCCGCGTCGTGTTCGAATCGACCAGACGCGCCGAACTGGCGAAGGTCTGCGCGGTCTTTTCCGTGGTCGCCGCGAAGCTTTGCGTGCTCCCGGTCAGGCGTTCGTCGACCTGGCCGAGATTGGTCGCCGCCTGCTCGATCAATTGACCGAGCTGCGAGCTGGAGGTGGTCATGCGGCCGATGAGGTCGGCAACGCTGTCGGCAAGCGTCGAGCGCGCGCCTTCGACGGCCGACAGGGTTTCGGCCGTGCGGCTGGCGATGGCGTCGACGAGGGCGGCGTTTTGATTGCGCAGCTTCTCGGTCGCACGTTCGGTGACCTCTTCCATGCTCTTTTGCAGCTCGGAGCCGCCCTGGGCGAAGCGCTCGACCAGAGGCCGCGCCGTCTCGTCCAGGATTTTCGATATTTCTGCCGAACGGGCCGCAAGCATCGTACTGAGCTCGCGAGTATTGGCACCGATGGTCTTTGCAGCGTCATTGGTGCTCTGACCGATATGCTGGCCGACCGCGGTGAAGGTTTCGGCGATGGTGTTGGCACGCGAGACCAGTTGCGCTTCGGCACCCGAGACTTGTTCGTTGAGCTTTTGGCCCATTGTCTCGGCGGAGTAAGCGAGGCGGTTCTCGACGCTGGCGACCTGCTCCTCGACGCGGGCCGCAGTGGCGGCAGCACTCGATGCCAGGCGTTCGTCGGCACCGGCAAGCAGTTGCTCGATTTCACGGGCATGGACTGCGAGTTCCTGGCCAGTCTGCCTGGCGCGTTCGGCAACCCGCTGCTCGGTGCTGGTGAAGGCACCGACAATGGTGTCGGCATGTTCGCCGATTGCGGTGCTGCTGTCAGCGATACGGGACACCAGGCGATGATCGGCCTCCTCGAAGATGCGGCCGATCTCGGACGCACGGGCCGAAAGTGCTTCGGAGCCCTCGGCAATGCGCGAAATAAGTTGCTGGTCGGCGGCATCGAAAATGCGGCCGAGATCCGACGCACGTGCCGCGAGCGCTTCGGCGGATTCGCCGATGCGCACGCCCAGCCGCTCGTCGGCTGTTTCGAAATTGCGCAGGATGTCGCCGGCACGTGCCGCCAGCGACTGGGCCGTTTCGATGGCGCGAGAGACCAGCCTGTGGTCCGCCGCGTCGAAGGTGCCGGCAATCTCACTTGCTCTGGCTGCCAGCTGATCGGCCGTTTCCTGGGCACGCGCGAGCAAGCTGTTCGACGTGTCGTCGACGCGGGCAATCAGTGCGCTCGACGTATCCTCGGCGCGGGCGGCGAGGCGACGATCCGCCTCTTCAAAGGTGCGGGCGATGTCCTCCGCCCTGGCGAGCAGGGCGGCCGAGGTCTGCTCGGCGCGCTCGGCGATCTTGCGGTCGGCATCGCTGAATGCCGCGCCCGCCTGCTCATGCAGCGCGCTGGTAACTTCCATGACCTTCTCGCGCAGCGCGCCGGCGACGAAGACCGCGCTTCTTTCGAGCACACTGCGCACATTGTCGACACCCGTCGACAGCGCCCGCTCCATTGTGCTGGCGCGCTCTTCAATGATGCCTGTCTGCCGGCTGAACGCCTGCTCGATCTTTTCTACGTCCGCAGCGATCGCATCAGAGATGTCGGTGCTCCTGGCGGCGATCTGATCGATATGGCCGGACAGCGAACGGTCGACATCCTTGCGCGTCTCGGCGAGCCTGGAGAGATCGTCCTGCAATGCGCGGGTCAGCATGTCGCGGCCCTCGCTCAGCTTGCCGACATGACCGGCGACAATCTCGTCGACCTCGCTGCGGCTCATTGCAAGCCTCTCCAGGTCGGCTTCCAACGCGCGCCTGAGGATGTCGCGGCCTTCCGCCAGTTTCTCGACCTGGCCGGCGACCAGCCCATCGATGCTCGAGCGGCTTTCGGCCAGCTTGGCGAGATCGTCCTCGAGCGCCTTCGACAGGGTCGAGCGGTCCTGGACGAGCTTCTCTGCGTGGGTTGCGACAAGGCTGTTGACGTTGCCGAGATCGGCTTCCAGCGCACGCGAAAACTGCGCGCGATTATCGGTCAATAGCTGCGACTGATCGGCGATGGCGCCCCTGATCGTGTTGAGATCGGCCTCCAAGGCGCGCTTGAGGATATCGCGGCCTTCGGCCAGTTTCTCGACCTGGCCGGAAACCAGTCCGTCGATGCTCGAGCGGCTTTCGGCCAGCTTGGCAAGATCGTCTTCCAAGGCGCGCTTGAGGATGTCGCGACCCTCAGCCAGCTTCTCGACCTGGCCGGCGACCAGCCCGTCGATGCTCGAACGGCTCTCTGCCAGCCTGGCAAGATCGTCCTCGAGCGCTTTCGACAGGGCCGAACGGTCTTCGGCAAGCTTGTTCATATGTTCGGAGACGACGCCCCGCACGGTCTCGAGATCGGTCTCCAGTGCCCGCGACAGCTGACCACGGTCTTCCGCCAGCTTTTCGGACTGGCTGGCGATGACGCCCTTGACGGTGCTCAGATCGGCTTCGAGCGCACGCTTGAGGATGTCGCGGCCCTCTGCCAGCTTTTCGACCTGGCCGGCAACCATCACATCGATGCTCGAGCGGCTTTCGGCCAACTTAGCGAGATCGTCTTCGAGCGCCTTCGAAAGGGTCGAACGGTCTTCGGCGAGCTTGTTCATGTGATCGGAGACAACGCCCCGCACGGCCTGCAGGTCGCTCTCCAGTGCCCGCGACAACTGGCCACGGTCTTCCGCCAGCTTTTCGGACTGGCCGGCGATGACGCCCTTGATAGCGTTCAGGTCCGATTCCAGCGCGCGCTTGAGGATGTCGCGGCCTTCGGCCAGCTTCTCGACCTGGCCGGCAACCAGCCCGTCGATGCTCGACCGACTTTCGGCCAGCTTGGCAAGATCGTCTTCAAGCGTCTTCGAAAGCAGGCTGCGATCATCGGCGAGCCTGCCCGAATGATCGGCGATCAGGCTCCTGATGTCGGACAGGTCGTTATCGAGTGACTGGGAAAGCCCGCTGCGGTCTTGCGCCAATTTCGCCGAATGGGCCTCGATGAGGCCATTGATGCCGGCAATGTCGGCTTCCAGCGCACTGGCGAGTATGGCGCGGCCCTCGGCGATCTTTTCGACCTGACCGGCGACGAGGCCGTCGACGCTGGCGCGACTCTCTGCCAGTTTGCCGAGGTCGGCCTCGAGCGCGCGCGAAAGGATGCTGCGGCCTTCGGCGAGCTTGCCGACATGCCCGGCAACCATTTCATCAATTATCGTGCGGGCTTGCACGAGTTTTCCAGAGTCTTCGTTCAAGGCCTGGGCAAGCCTGTTGCGACCCTCTTCAAGGCTTTCGAGATGGCTGCCCAGCGAAGCGTCGATCGCTGCGCGCGATTCATTGACCTTGCGCAGATCCTCTTCAAGGGCGCGCGAGATCAGGCCGCGGCCTTCGGCTAGCTTCTGCACCTGGTTAGCCACCGCTGCGTCGATTTCGGCGCGACCTTCGGCGAACTTCGCCAGATCGGCCTGCATTGCCGCCGCCATCCGGTCGCGGCTTTCGGAAAGCTTGCGGCTGTGGTTCTCGACGGCTTCCTCGATGCCGGCGCGAGCATCGGCAAGCCGCTCGATGTCCGTATCGAACGAACGCGATACGACATGGCGCGCCGCTTCCATGCGCCCGGCGAAATCGCCGGCGCGGGCTTCAAGCATGGTCGAGGTCGATGAAATGATATCGGCCATGTCGGCGCCGATCTGGGTCTTGCCCTGATCGATCATCGCCGACAGCGTCTCCTTGCTATCCTGGAAGGTGTGGGCGATTTCGCGCGCGCGCTCGACCAGCGTCTCGTTGATCTGGCGTGCGCGAGCCTCCAGCGCGGCGTTGAGCTTCTGCGTGCCGGTGTCGAGCGCCTCGGCGCGGGTCTGGAACTCGCTGATCAGCGCCTGGCCACGTTCAGCAAGCGTCCGTTCGATGCCGTTGAGACTGGCTTCGAATTCCGAATTGAGTGTGCGAGCGGCACCGCCGAGCAGCGACACCATGCCGCTCGTGCGGTCGTCGAGCAGGTCGGTCAGTGACCGCGTCAGGCCGTCGGTGGTGTCCGTCAGCTTGGCGATCCGGGTGTCGAGCAGGCTGGCGAAGGCCTCGCCCGACGTCGACAGCCGATCGGTGATCGATTCGAGCCGGCCTTCCACCGAATCGAAGATCGACATCGAGCTTCCGTTGATCCTGTCGATCAGCGTGTCGCCGGATTCGTTGATCGTCATCGACAGCTTGGTCGAGGCGTTGAGAATGCTGTCGCGAATGATATCGCTGGCGGCGTTGATCTCGTCTTTCAGTGTCTCGTGGGCGCCGGTGATCGAGGCGCGCACGCGCTCGGCATGGGTGACGACCGCTTCGCGCTCGCTGCCCAGCCCATCGACCAGCGAGCGGATGCGGGACTCGTTCTCTGAATAGGAGCGCTCGATCTGGTTCACCTCGCTGTGGACCAGCGTTTCGAGCTCGACGGCACGCGCAAGCGTGCGTTCGATGCCTTCGCCCATGGCTGCCACCTCGCGGCGAACCGCTTGGCCGATCATCATGACGCGATCCTGGGCAAGATTTTCCGGCTCGGCCAGACGGAAGGCCACCTCGGTCATCGACTGCGCGGCAAGGCGCATCTCCTGAGCGCGGCGAATCATCACTGCGAATGCCCAGAACAGGATGACGGGCACGATTGCCGCGACCGCCAGGCCGATCAGCTCGGGACGGGCGAAAAACTGATCGAAGGTGCGGATGTTCCAGATGCCAGGTCCGAACAACAGGTTCGCAAGGCCGCCAGCGCCGGCGATCCAGGCCAGCGAAACGAGAGCCACGACCCAGTAGATCGTGTTCGAGGCGCGCCGATTGAGGGTGTGCAGGAGCGTCTTATAGTCTTTTTGACGATCGTCGTTGGCCGGCGAGAAAGCTGCCGGCTGGGAGCCATTGCGCGTTGCGACAGGACGCAACTCAGCCGGCTTGGTCTTTGGCGCGGGATTTGCGATCTGGCCTTGATTGGCGGCAGGTGCCGCGTTCTGGGTCTGGTCCGGGGCAGGCGCTTCGTTCTGGCTGCGACCTTCGCGCGCCAGCTCGTCGGCGGCTTGCGATATTTGCGCTTCGAGATCTTCCATGGATGCAGCCATGTCGAAGTCGCCGCCGGCATCGCCGCTCAGATCGATATCAAGTGCCTTTTCAAGTTCCCTGGCTACGTCGCTGTCGAGCGTTCTTGTCGTCGTTGGTTTCTTCGCCATGCCTTCGCTACCCTGTACAAGCTGCCGCGGGACCTATGGTTGTGCTTATTGATTCTGCCTAGCGTGTCCCGCGCAGGAGGCTGAAAATGGACCTGTCGTATCGTAATGACACAGCCGGGTAAAGAAAACATGCATTCCGCCCGATACGTAAAACTTTAAATATAAGGTTAACACAGCCGTGATTCCGGCGCCGTTATCGCGACATTTTTCCGGGCCAATCATTAACCCGTTGTCCACCGGATACGCCTAGTTTTTGCGGCGGTCGAAGAACGGAGTCTCAAAGTGATACGTGGCGAAAACGGCATTGCCTTCTCGATGCCCGGCGGCGACGTGTCGGGGACAGCCGGGGCGCGGCCGATCGACCTGGCGCATCTTGCGCGCCAGACGATGGGCGATCGGAGCCTCGAGCAGGAGGTGCTGGCTCTGTTCGTGCAGCAGGCGCTGTCGGTGCGCGACAAGATCGTCGATGCGGATGTCAGGCAGCGGCTGCTATTGGCACACGGGCTCAAAGGCTCGGCGCGCGGGGTCGGCGCCTTCGCCATTGCCGATTGCGCCAGCGCGATCGAATGCCGGCCCGAAGACGCCAGCACGCTGAAGCGGCTTGGCTCGCTGATCGAAGAAGTGCGCGACTTCGTCGCCGCCATCAGCCGATAGCGCTTATTCCCAAAACGCCACACAGCGGCGCTTTGGCGCCGCAGTTGACTTGTCCGGCAGAGTGATTATGTCGGCTCAGACTCCCTTCAGGTGACAAATGACCAAACTGACCTTCATCGCCCATGACGGCACGCATTTTGACGTGGATGCCGAAAACGGCTCGACCGTCATGGAAAATGCGATCCGCAATGCGGTGCCGGGAATAGAAGCGGAATGCGGCGGCGCCTGCGCCTGCGCGACCTGCCATGTTTATGTCGACGAAGCCTGGACGGCGGAGGTCGGCGAGCCGGAAGCCATGGAAGAGGACATGCTGGATTTCGCCTACGAGGTCCAGCCGAACTCGCGGCTGTCATGCCAGATCAAGGTGCGCGACGCCCTCGACGGGCTGGTCGTGCGCGTGCCGGCCCGCCAGGGGTGAAGCCGATTTTTGCCGCTGCCGCTTGGCAGCGGGCGAATGGTCATGCAGTGTCGCGCGTTTTCCCATAAAGGCGCATGCTTCATGACGGCTATCAACAAGACAGACGTACTCATTGTCGGGGCAGGGCCTGTCGGCCTGTTTGCGGTGTTCGAGCTCGGCCTCTTCGACATGAAGTGCCATCTGATCGACATACTCGACCGGCCCGGCGGGCAGTGTGCCGAACTCTACCCGGAAAAGCCGATCTACGACATTCCGGGCTGGCCCTCGATCTCGGCACAAGGTCTGGTCGACAAGCTGCTTGAGCAGATCGCGCCGTTCAAGCCCGAATTCACCTATAACCGCATGGTTTCGGGCCTGGAAAGGCTGGACGACGGCAGCTTCCGCGTCACCACCGACGAAAACGAGGTGTTCGAAGCCAAAATTGTGGTGATCGCCGCCGGCGGCGGCTCTTTCCAGCCGAAGCGGCCGCCGATCCCAGGCATCGAACCTTATGAAGGCAAGAGCGTGTTCTACTCGGTGCGCCGGATGGAGGACTTTCGCGGCCATGACCTCGTCATCGTCGGCGGCGGCGATTCGGCGCTCGACTGGACGCTGAACCTGCAGCCGGTGGCCAAGAGCGTGACACTGGTGCACCGGCGGCCCGAATTCCGTGCAGCACCCGACAGCGTCAACAAGATGTATGCCATGCAGGAGATGAAGCAACTGGAATTCCAGGTCGGACAGGTGACTGGCCTGGCCGGCGCCGACGGCCGGCTCGCCTCCGCCACCATCAAGGGGCCGGAGGGCGATATCGAAGTGCCGTGTACGCGGATGCTGCCGTTCTTCGGCCTGACGATGAAGCTCGGCCCAGTCGCCGAATGGGGCCTCAACCTCCACGAGAACCTGATCCCGGTCGACACCGAAAAATTCCAGACGTCGGTGCCCGGCATCTTCGCCGTCGGCGACATCAACTGGTACCCCGGCAAGCTGAAGCTGATCCTGTCGGGCTTCCACGAGGTCGCCTTGATGGCGCAAGCGGCCAAGCGCATCGTCAGCCCCGGCGAGCGCATCGTTTTTCAGTATACGACCTCGTCAACCAGTCTGCAGAAGAAGCTCGGCGTGGTCGACTGAACCTCGCCATATTTTTGTCGGGCCGGTCTACTCCGCCAGGGCTGGAGCCACAGCCTCGGCATGGCCGCGAAGCGTTTTCTCCGGCATCAGCCAGAGCGTGATGAGCGACAACAGCAAGATCGCGGCCGCGGCAAGAAAGATCATCACGAACGGCATGGCCGAGGCGATATGGCCGGCCGGCTGCGTGCCTTCGCTGGCCAGCGGCAGCCCGTAACCAAGGGCGACGGCACCGAGCATGGCGACGCCAAGCGCGCTGCCCAGCGAGCGGAGGAAGGTGAGAACGCCGGTCGCCACGCCAAGGTGCATACGATCGACGGCGTTCTGGACCGAGACGGTGGCAACCGGAAAGGTCGTGCCTGTGCCCAGGCCTACGCAGGTCGTCAACACCTCGACGAGCAACAGTGAGGCATGCCCGGCGACCAGGCTGAGCACGCCGAGGCACAGGATCGAGAAAACAGTTCCGATCATGGCAATGCGTTTATAGTGAAAAAAGCGCGGAATCATTCGCGCGCTAAAGGTCGCACCGGCCACCGTGCCGAGCATCAGCCCAAGCAATGCGGTGCCCGATTGACTGACCGACAGGCCGACGACCGACTGCAGGTAGACCGGCAGATAGACCGACAAGCCGACATTGGCGGCCTGCAGCAGGAACATCGACAATGTGCCGGCGAGAACGATCGGATTGCCGAGCACTTCGAGCGAGATCAGCGGTTCGGCCGCGCGCATGAGCCGCAGCGCGAACGCGCTCCAGAACACCGCCGAGCAGGCGAGCAGTCCAAGGATTTCAGGCGACAGCCACGGATACTCGCTGCCGCCCCAGTTCAAGGCAAGCAGCAGCAGCGAGGTGGCCGCGACCAGAAGCAGCGCGCCGAGGCCGTCGATGCGGTGATGTTTTGCGGCGATCGGCAGCTTCTTGAGCGGGTTGTTGATGATCGCCATGGCCAGCAGGCCCAGCGGAATGTTGATCCAGAAGATCAGCGACCAATGCAGATGTTCGGCGAAGGTGCCGCCGAGCAGCGGCCCGGCGATGCTGGCGACGGCCCATGTGCCCGAGATCCAGGCGGCGTATCGGGCCCGCTCGCGCGGCGGCACGAGGTCGCCGATCACGGTCTGCGTCAGGGCGAACAGACCGCCGCCGCCGGCGCCCTGGATCGCCCGGCCGACAACCAGGACCAGCATGTTGGGGGCCGTGGCGCTGACCAGCGAGCCGGCGAGAAAGATCAGGATTGCAGCATAGACGGTCGGCCGGCGACCATAAATATCGGAGATCTTGCCGTAGAGCGGCGCCACGGCGGTCGCGGTCAGAAGATAGCCGGTCACGATCCATGGCAGATATTCGGCATGCCCGAGCAGACGTGCCATCGTCGGCATCGCCGGCGCGACGATGGTCTGGTCGAGCGCCGCCAGCAGCATCGACAAAAGCACGCCGCCGATGATGGCGTTTTTCTCGGTTTCGGTCAGCGGCGCGCTGGTTTCCACCATCGTTTGCTTGTCGACAGTCTGGTCCATATCCGTTCATCCATTATGCCTGCGTGCACGTCCGCGACGGGCTGGGAAGCATCTAGTACGCCGATTGGCGTTGCCGGAGGCTGATCCCTGCGAACCTGGCATATGTCGTTCGCTATAGGCCGATTTCGACAGCGGCTCGAAAGTTTTCCGAAGCTGGCACTATGTTTCGGCAAAATTGGCTTTGTCCGACGACGCGGAGTTCAGCCGGGAGCGAGCCGGCCGTTCTCAATGCGCTCGATGCGATAGTGCAAAAGCCGCAGGATGCGGCTTTGGAAATTGGCGCTTTCGACACGATCGAAGCGCATCTGGTCCTGGTCGTGTTTGGCAAGCATGGCCGCAGTGATTTTTGCGGCCTTGGCCTTTGCCAGTTCGCAGGTCTTTTCCGGGTAGCTCGCCTTCAAGGCGTCTTCTAGTTCGCGGCCGTGGTTCTTGGCAATCTCGACGTGGCGTTCCTCATGGCGCTTGATGTCGGCGGACAACGTATCCCAGAACAGCCTGACGCCGGCATCGGCTTTGCGCGGGCGGCGCCACTCAGGAAGGATGACCTTGACCTTGACGGTGACGACAGCGTCGGCAATCCAGCACGAGCCCGGCTTTTGCGCATAGCTGACGCGGGTGGTGAACGCCATCTGGGTAGCTCCCGGATGCCGCGACCCGGTGCTTTTCACCTGAGGCCCGAGTTTCGACAGCTGGGTCTCGATGTCGTCGAGCGTCCTGCCGCCGATCGGGAAATAACTATATGTCTTGACGAGCGTTGCAGCGCCGGCCGGGAATGCGGTCAGAGCGAGCATCAGGGCGCAGAGGAGGGATCGTTTCATCGTGTTGCCTCTTTCCCCACCTTGCTTTACCGCCGTCCTCGGCGCAACGGAATTGATCCCCCGCCACGCCGCGGGATCGAACATGGTTGATGGGCAATGATGACAGGGCGATGGCAGTTGGCGCACGGACGCCATGTCGACCTTGGCGGCAAGGCCGTGGTCGTCGGCATCCTCAACATCACGCCGGACAGTTTTTCCGACGGCGGCCTGTTCGATGCGCCGGAAAAAGCAGTGGCCCAGGCGCGCCGCATGGTCGAGGAGGGGGCCTCCGTCATCGACATCGGCGGAGAATCGACACGTCCCGGGGCGTCTGCGGTCTCCGCAAAGGAGGAACAAACCCGCATACTGCCCGTCATCGAGGCGCTGGTGAAGGCCGGCGGAACGCTGATCTCGGTCGATACCTATCGCGAGGATACGGCCCGGCTTGCCGTCCAAGCCGGCGCGCATATCGTCAATGACGTCTGGGGCCTGCAGCGCGAACCGGGCATTGCCCGCGTCGCGGCCGAAACCGGCGCTGGCCTTGTCGTCATGCACACGGGACGGGACCGGCAGAAACTGCCCGACGTGATTGCCGATCAGCTCTTCTTCCTCAGGAAGTCGCTGGAAATCGCGCGGCGGAGCGGTGTTGCCGACGATCATATCGTGCTCGATCCGGGCTTCGGCTTTGCCAAGGAGACGGCAGCGGAAAATCTTGACCTGATGGCACGGTTTTCCGAACTTCATGCGCTGGGTTTTCCACTGATGGCCGGCACATCGCGAAAGCGCTTTATCGGCACCGTCACCGGCCGCGACGCAGCCGCAAGAGGCGCCGGGACCGCGGCCACCAGCGTCATCCTGAGGCTCAAAGGCGCGCATCTCTTTCGCGTCCACGATGTCGCAATCAACGTGGATGCGCTGGCCATCGCCGATGCTATGCTGGCACGTGAGATCGGGGAAAGCTGAGCCATGTATGTCATCCGCATGAAGAACTGCGCCTTCTTTGCCCGGCACGGTGTGCTGGACGAAGAAGAGACGCTCGGCCAGCGCTTTTATGTCGATGCGGCACTCATGGTGGATCCCGGGCGGGCGCTGGTCGAGGATTCCATCGAGGACACCGTCAATTACGGCATCGCCTTTGCGGTCATCGAGAAGATCATTACCGGCGAACGGCGCTTTCTGATCGAAGCGCTGGCGCTCGAAGTGGCGAGGGCGCTGACGGCGCGGTTTCCGCAGATCAAGAAGGCCGAGATCACCGTGCGCAAGCCGAACGCCCCGGTGCCGGGTGTGCTCGATCATGTCGAGGTGACCGTTGTCTGGCCAGAATAGTAACAACAACAACACCGTCTATCTCAGCCTTGGCGGCAATCTCGGTGATCCGGCGAAGTCGATGGCTGCGGCACTGGGCATTCTGGATGCCAACGAGAGAACACGCGTCGTTGCCGTTTCGTCGCTCTACCGCACGCCGCCCTGGGGCAAGCTCGATCAGCCGGATTTCCTCAACGCGGCGGCCGGAATCTCGACCGCGCTCGCGCCGCGGGCCTTGCTCGACCTTTGCCTCGACGCCGAGCGAAAACTGAAGCGGGTGCGCGAGGAGCGCTGGGGTCCACGCCTGATCGATATCGACATTCTGGTGTTCGGCGACCGCATCATCCACGAGACCGGACTGGAGGTGCCGCATCCGCGCATGCTGGAGCGCGCCTTCGTGCTGGCGCCGCTGGCAGAAATTGCGCCGGAGCTTGTGGTCGACGGCAAGAGCGTATCGGAGCGGCTGGCCGCCGTCGACACATCGGGCATTGAACGGCTGGCGTCAGGCCGGGATTGGTGGAAAACCTGATGCTGTCGCCATCGGTGCCTGAAATCAGCCGGAGAACCCACCTCCGTCGAGGAACATTTGTTCGTCCGGTGTCGTCTCGCGGCCAAGCATCCTGTTTCGATGCGGAAAGCGGCCGAAGCGCTGGATGATGTCGCGATGCTCGATCGCATATTTCAGATAGATCGGGGCTTTGGCGGCGGTAAGCTCTACCGATTTGAGCTGATCGGCGAGGTCCTCCGAATGCTCATAGGGCAGATAGAGAAAAACGCGGAGCTCTTCGTCGAGTGCCAGGTCATGGCCGGCAGCGATCGCTTTCCCGGCGAAATGCCGCGCCAGCGGGTCCGTGGCGTACATGTGGCCGGTGGCGCGAAAGCAGTTTCGCGGAAACTGGTCGAGCAGGATCATCAGTGCCAGCGACCCTTCGGCGTGTTCGGACCAGCCGTCGCATTCGCGGCGGGCGGCGGCAAAGTGCAGATCGAGAAACCGGGTGCGGAAGTCGGCATCAAAGGCGTCGTTCTTCTCGAACCACGCGTCCTCCCCGGCATCGCGCCAGAATCTGGTGATGGAGACAGCGCGGTCGTCCAGTTCGTTCATCATTCGCGTCTTTCCAACGTTTAATCGGCCGGTTCGGATTTCTGCAGCACGCCGGCGGTCTCCTCGTTGAGCGCCTGGCCCACGCGCCGTGGCGTGCTGAGCGGCGTCGGGATGGGGGTGCCGATATTGCCTTTGAGGAAGCGCCGCCCGGCGCGGATGCCTTCTGCCTGTTGAAGTTCGAAACGGGCAGCATCGCGGCGGCGGACGTCCTCGACTACCTCGGCGACCTCTTCCGGATCGACGCCGAGAGCTTCCAGTGTCGAGCCGCCGAAGACAAGCGCCGATTCGAACGTCTCGCGGAGCTGATAGTCGACGCCGGCACGAATGAGCTGCAATGCCGTGCCGCGGTCGAAAGCCCGCGCCAGCACCGTCAGCAATGGAAACTCCGCCTTGATGAGCTCGGCGATGCGCACGGCGGCATCGGGCTTGTCAACGCAGATCAGCACGGCGCGTGCGCGCCCGGCTCCCGCGGCACGCAGAATGTCCAGCCGCGTGCCGTCGCCGTAATAGACCTTGAAGCCGAAATCGGCCGCCGCCTGGATCATCTCGACCTCATTGTCGATGATCGACACATCAATCCCGCGCAACAAAAGCGGCTGGCTGGCGATCTGGCCGAACCGGCCAAAGCCGATGATCAGCACGCTGCCGGTCAGGCCTTCGGCGACATCGACGCCTTCAAGCGACTGCTCGTCGCGTGGCGTCAGATACCGCAATGCTATGATCGCTAAGGGCGTCAGCACCATGGAAATGATGACGATGGCGGTCAGCATCGCATTGGCCTGGCTATCGATGATACCGACAGCCGCCGCTGCGGAATAGAGGACGAAGGCGAATTCGCCGCCTTGCGCCATGAAGACCGCGCGCTCGAGCGCTTCCCGGTGGCCGGTTTTGAGAATGCGGGCGACGATATAGATGCCGATCGCCTTCATCATCATGTAGGCGACGACATAGATGGCAATGAGCTGCCAGTTGACGACGACCACATGCAGGTCGAGCGACATGCCGACGGCGAGGAAGAACAGTCCGAGCAGAATGCCACGGAACGGTTCGATGTCCGCCTCCAGCTGATGGCGGAAGGTCGATTCCGACAAAAGCACGCCGGCCAGGAAGGCGCCCATCGCCATCGACAGGCCGGAAAGCTGCATGGCGAGCGCCGACCCGAGCACGACCAGAAGGGCGGCTGCGGTCATCACCTCACGGGCGCGCGCATCCGCCAGGATACGGAAGAACGGATTGAGCAGATAGCGTCCTGCAAGCACCAGCCCGACGATCGCGGCAAGGCCGATGCCGACCTCCGTCAACCGATCCGACAGGCTCATGTCGGCGCCGCCCGGCGCGAGGAAGGCGATCAGCGCCAGCAGCGGCACGATGGCCAGGTCTTCCAAAAGCAGGACCGAGACGATGCGCTGGCCCTTGGGCGTGGCCAGGTCGCCGCGTTCTTCCAGCAATTGCATGACGATTGCCGTCGAGGTGAGTACGAAACCGGCGCCGGCGACGAAGGATTGCGCGATCGGGAAACCTCCCGCCAGGCCGACGCCGGTCAGCAGGACCGCGCAGACGCCGACCTGCAGCGCGCCAAGCCCGAAGATCTCGCGGCGCATGCCCCATAGCCGTGACGGCTGCATCTCCAGCCCGATAATGAACAGGAACATGACGACGCCGAGTTCGGCGACATGAAGAATGGCTTCCGATTCGGAAAAAATGCGCAGCCCGAACGGACCGATCACGACGCCGGCCGTCAAATAGCCGAGGATGGAGCCAAGTCCGATACGCCTGAAGATCGGCACCGCAACGACGCCGGCGGCAAGCAGCGCCACCACCTGGATCAGATCGCCGTTTGATGCCTCTGCCGCCATGCCTGCCGTTCCGCTCTCTTGCAACAAGCGGCCAAGATAGGGGCTTCGGGGCGGATCGAACAGTGCGAATCCGGCGCGTTGTGAAGGCGATATTGCAGGCGCACTGAACAGGATAATGGGCTCCCGCGCGTTGCTTGTTCCAGCAATCCGGCGCTAAGGACCCGGCTTCGGCCAGTGAAGGGCGAGCGACGATCAAGTCGCGGCCCTTTCAGGCGGTGACAACCAAGTATCAGGGCGGCACGACAGCAGCCGAGGCCTGCAAGGCCTATGACGAGGTGATTGCCGCGATCAAAGGCTGAGCATTTATTTGCAAATCAAAAGAGGGCGGCGCCGTTTGGCCGCCGCCCTTCTCACGCTGAAAGTCAGTTCGGAGTTATGGAGCCGACCTCGACTGCATCGATCCGCTTCAGCTTCATGCCGATGACCGGGACCAGCTGCTGGTCGACGCGCACGGCAACGGTCACTGTCATCGAATTGTCGTCGGGGACAAGCGCCTGCATCACGCCGCGCAACTGATTGCGATTGATGGTGAAAACCACCTTGTGCGCATCGACGACATTGCCGCCGATAATGTCGAGGCCGGAGCCGGCGGCCCCGCCCATAAAGCTGCCCTTGTAGCCCTGCCGGCCCTTGTGTTCGATCGTTGCCGACATCTGCTGGGTGAACATGCCTACCCGACAGCCGCCGTCGAGCGACATGCCGACCTTGCCGTCAGGCGTCGAGCCGATGAAGCTGCAGGTGAATTTCGTGCCCTTGTATTTGCCGGCAACGATTTCCCCGGGGCCGACCCATTTGCCTTCGACCGACCGAAAGAACTGCTTGTCCGGTTCCGCCGCCGAGGTCTTTCCGGCAATGCCGACGGTTGCGACAAGCGCGAGCGCCACGGGCAGCCCGCTGGACAGAATAACGCTTTTCATCGACGACACCCGGCAACAAAGAGACTGGTTTGGACGCTTCCGACCATGGACAAGATTGGTTAATGCTTTGTCACCCCAAGGCAATAGTCACGTTCCGGAAGCGGATGTTTCTTTTTCTTTCTTTGCTGCAAAGGAGGTCAGCGCGGAGAGGAAATCGCCCAATCCGGGCCGCCTGACCGCGCAAAAGGGCAGGGGCCTTGCGGTTTCCATCGCTGCAATGCCGATGCGCGCAGTCATCATGCCGTTGACGACGCCTTCGCCGAGCTTGGCCGAGAGCCGGGCGGCAAGGCCGTGGCCGACGATCTGCTGGACGAAACTGTCGCCGACGGCGATCGACCCGGTGACCGCGAGATGGGCCAGAACGCTGCGCGCCAGGCGAAAAAAGCCAAGCGTGCCGGGGCGGCCGCCATAAAGCTCCGACAGCCGGCGAATCAACCGGCCGGCTTCGAACACGACATAAGCGACGTCGACCAGCGCGCGGGGGCTGACCGCGGTCACCAGGGAGACGCGCTTCGCCGCTTCGAGGATCATCACCCTGGCGCGGGCATCGAGCGGGCCGAGTATCTCGGTCTCGGCCAGCCGCACCAGATTGCCGCCGTCAATGATCTCGCCGCGCAATTCGGCCAGCGAGCGCCTGCCGGCCGCGGTTTCAGGCTTGGCCGAGACAAAGACCGACAACTCGTCGGCCACGGCGCGGGCGGCCTTCGGATCGTCACGGGCAATCGCATCGAGCGCCCGCTTCTGCAACTTTTCGACCTCGGCAAGGCGGGCAATCGCCATGAATTCGCGCACGAGGATGATCAGAAGCGCCAGGATGGCGATCGCGGCCATAGCGGCAGCCAGCCAGCCCAGCCACTCGGCGCGCTCGAACAGATCGCGAATCAGCTGGTCGGTCCAGAGGCCGACGGCGAGCGAAACCAGAACGCCCAGCGCGCCGAAGAACAGGCTGCCAAGCAGCGAACGTTTTCGCGGCGCAATCGCCGGCGGCGGTTCGGCAACGACGATATCAGGCTCGTCGAAGACGTCGGTCTCCGCCGGTGTGACCACGGCAAGATCCGCCGTCACGGTACGCGGCTTTCGCGCCGGCGCGGTCTCGGACGGAGCATGGTGAGCCGTCGAGTCTTCCTTCTGCTGGGGCTCCGGCTCTATGCGAAAGGCCGCCGGTCTGCGGGGCGCACTCATGCGAGATGATCTCCGATCAGGAACTGCAGCGCGCGGTCGAGCCTGATATGTGGCAGCGACAGCGTCACGCCCTCGGCGGTGCGCTCGAGTTTCGGCGGGCGAAAGCGCACGAAGCGGATCGCGGGGTCGTCATTGTTCTGCCGGCGGGTCGATTCGGAAACGTCGAACACCGCATCAACTTTCTCCGGCAAATCACCGGGAAATATGGCTGTTTCGGTCTTTCCGTCAAAGGTTTCGCCATCGATGTTTTCGCCGCGCAATGGCGTGCCGATAATGACCGGCAAAGTCTCGCGGTCCTGCTTGACCGTGCCTTCCCGGGTCGCGCGCATGGCAGCCAAAGCGACGACGTCGACGTCGGCGCCGGTGAAATTCGCCCGCGCCACGGCTCGGTCGGCTAGCCGCCGCACGATCGCCTGCAGCCGGTCGTGGCTTTCGTGGTGCAGATGGTCGGCCTTGGTCGCGGCCACCAATATACGGTCGATACGCCTCGAAAACAGGTCGGTCAGGAAATTGCCCCGGCCGGGCCGGAAACAGGACAGAATTTCGGTGACCGCGCGCTCCAGATCGGCCATCGCACCGGGGCCGGCATTCAATGCCTGCAATGCGTCGATGAGCACGATCTGGCGGTCGAGACGCGTGATGTGTTCGCGAAAGAACGGTTTGACGACATGCGTCTTGTAAGCCTCGTAGCGCCGCTCCATCATAGCCTGCAGCGATCCCGAGCGGGCGCGCCGGCCGCCCAGATTCGGCAGCGGCGCGAAGGTGAGAGCGGGCGAGCCTTCAAGATCGCCAGGCATCAGGAAGCGGCCGGGCGGCAAGGTCGAAAGCGCCCGCTCGTCGAGTTTGCAGGCCTTGAGATAGGCCGCGAAGCTCTCAGCGAGACGGCGCGCCGTCATCTCGTCGGCCTCGGCGTTGGGGTCGACCGGATCGGAGAGCGCCCGCCATTCCCGCGAAAGGTCGACACGCACCGCCAACACGGCCATCTCGAAGGCCTCACGCGAAAAATCGGCGTAGGACTTGCCGAGCAGCGGCAGGTCGAGCAGCCATTCGCCGGGATAATCGACGATGTCGACCGACAATTTGCCGGCGGAAAACATGCGGCTCCAGCCAGAGGCCGATTCGTATTCGATGGTGAGCCTCAGTTCGGAAATCGCACGCGTCGAATCCGGCCAGACGCGATCGTCGACAAGAGCTGCGATGTGATCCTCGTACTGGAAGCGTGGGACCGCGTCGTCCGGCTGCTCTTCGAGAAAAGCCCTGGCGATGCGCCCCGATTTTTGTGCCTCAAACAGCGGCAAGCGTCCGCCATGGACGAGATTGTGCACAAGGGACGAGATGAACACCGTCTTGCCGGCGCGGGACAGCCCGGTCACGCCAAGACGCAGTGACGGAGCGAAAAGCCCGGCAGCGCGGCCTGACAATGTATCCAAGGCAATCTTCGCCTCGTCGGTAAAAGTCGTCAGCGCTGATGGCAAATCTGTTCTCGCGGGCCGGTCAGGATCCGATATAGGCTTTGATGCGCGGCTTTGAAATGGCCTCAGATATCGGCAGGCGTCAGGAAGGCTTCGAGATAGCCGGTGCCTGGCGCAGCCTCGGCAAGTCTGCCGTTGAACCGGACCACCGCAAGTGCGGAGGTCGGGAAGCCGTGGTTCAGCATGGCCCGCGCGGTCTCGTCGCCGTCGCCCGAGAGCGCCATGGCGAGATCCTCAATCATCGGATTGTGGCCGATGACGAGCAAGGCATCCAGCCCGCCATTCTGCCGGATGGCAGTGAGGTACGCGGCGGCATCGTCGCTGTAGAGGGTGTCACAGAACAGCACCCGGCCCGTGTCGGTGTGGCCAGCCAGGCTTTCCAGCGTCTGGCGGGCGCGCTTGGCGCTTGAGCAAAGGGTGAGGGCCGGTGCGTATTTGCGGGAACGCATCAGGACGCCCATCGCTTCGGCATCGGCGAAGCCGGATGGATCGAGCGGGCGGTCGAAGTCAGCCACGCCAGGCAGCGCCCAGCCGGCCTTCGCATGCCTCAGCAGGTACAGTCTGGTCACCGGATCCCCGTTGTGCCGGGCACCGAACCCGTCAGCACGCCGCAGGATTTGCCATCAGAAGAGCTCCGTGCGCAATGGCAAGCGCCCCTCAAGCATAGCGAATCATGTACGGATTCGGTCGTATTCTTCGCAAAAAGGGCATCGCCGATGCCGTTTTGTCCGAGACTAACAATTGCGTGAAACTGTCGTCGATTGACCTTGTGCAGCTTTCGGTCCGCGAATATATAGGCGCCAAATTTGGGGTTTGTTGGGTGAGTCGAATGAACGACATCGTTACCGCCGATTACGTACCCTCCGAAGACGAGCCGTTCATGAACGAGCGGCAGAAATCCTACTTTCGCATGAAGCTCGTCACCTGGAAGAACGACATCTTGCGCGAAGCGCGCGAAACTCTCGAAATCCTGCAGCAGGAAAACGCCAACCACCCCGACCTCGCCGATCGCGCCTCCTCAGAAACCGACCGCGCCATCGAACTTCGCGCCCGCGATCGCCAGCGAAAACTCATCTCCAAGATCGATTCGGCCCTCCAGCGCCTTGACGAAGGCACTTACGGTTATTGCGAGGAGACGGGCGAGCCGATCGCGCTGAAGCGGCTCGACGCGCGCCCGATCGCCACCTTGTCGATCGAGGCACAGGAGCGCCATGAGCGGCGCGAGAAGGTCTACCGCGACGACTGAGTCGCCGGGAAAACAGCGGCATCGGTAAAGCGTTCACAATGGCCGGTTTTCCGGCCATTTTCATTGGCCGTTCGCTATCGGCCTATCTTTTCTGATTGGACAACTCGCCGAGGAGCTTCGTCATCTCGTCGTCGAGAGAGGGTGATGCCTTCGCCACCGGCTTGCTCGGCGTTTGGCTGAAGCGTGGCTCGTCAAGGGAAACCTCCAGCTCCTTCATCAGCGCATCGTCAATCGACTCGTGCTGTGCCGGCGGCTCGTATCTTGCCGGGGAGTCCTGTCTTGCCGGCGGCTGCGCATGCCGCGAGGCACTGGCGTTGACGGATCCATAACTTGGCAACGGCGTGACGTTCGATGCCGGTTTCGGCGCCGGCGCCGGCATTGTTGCCGGCATCGTCGCCGTCTGGCGGGCTCGGACAGGGGTCGCGGTTACGCTTGCCGGCTGCGGTGGCGCTTGCCTCACCGGCGCGGCTGTGGTCGAAGCAGACCTTGCTGCCGGCTGGTGGCCGTTGTCTCCGGTCAATGCCGGGCGCCGCAACGCCGAGAGCCTGATGTCGCGCTCGACGACGACGTCGGTCGGACCACCGATCAAGAGCAGGTGCTCGATATCGTCACGGCGCACCAGCACCAGCCGCCGGTGACTGTCGACCGCTGTGGCATCCATGACAGCCAGCCGCGTCTTGCGGTTCCTGCCGCCGGCGACGAATGTCCCGAACGTCAGGCTGCGGATCAGCCTGATGATAAGAAGAATGATGAGCAGAAGGACAAGTACTGCAAACGTCCATAGGATTGCTGCGGCATAACCAGGACCCGCCACGCCATCCAGCCATTGCAGCATTGGTTCCCCCAAAATCAGCTTTCGAAGAGAAGCGACACTAGACTGTTGCGGCAGGCCACCGCAAGTTGCCTTTCACGCTTCGTGAACAGCTTGAAACGCCGGGAGCCGAACGGCGTCATTTTTAGCGGACATCTGCAGCCGGGCCTTTTCCCAACCCTGAGAATATGATTCAACCGACACCGGAATTCACGAGCAGGGGGCACATGGCCAAGGAAGCGCGCGGCGATTTCTATCCGGTACCTATCGTCGACCAGAACACGCGACCGGGAGCGGTCACCCGGCTCATCGTCTTCATCGTCGTCCTGACTGGGGCAGCGATCGTCTTCGGCCTTTTCCGCGAGCGCCTTGGCGATCCATTCCTGCTTGGCATGCTTGGCGTGCTGGCGATGATCGGCGTCGGCTTTCTATTCGCCACTGCGATCGGCTTCGTGCACATCACGCCGCGCTCGACAAGCGACGAACTGTCGAAAGCTTTCGTCGATTCGATGTCGCAAGGTCTCCTGGTCACCGACACCAAAGGCCGTATCATCTACGCCAACCGGACCTATGCCGATATGACGGGTGCCGAGTCGGCCGCCGACCTCAAGACCGTCGAAGGTTTGCTTTCAGACGTTCCCGAGGCCTCGGTGACCATATACCGGCTGGCGTCCGGCCTGCGGGACGGCCAGCCGGGCGACGGCGAGTTTCGGCTCGCGCAGTCCATTCGGCCAGGCGCCGAACCGGGCGCGCGCTGGTACCGCGTTCGGGCTCGCGCCTTCAGCGTTCCCGGCCAGCGGCTGCCCATGCTTGCCTGGCAGCTTGCCGATATCTCGCGGGAACGGGCCGAGCAGGAGCGGTTCTTTCTCGACCTCCAAAAGGCGATCGATCACCTCGACCATGCGCCGGCCGGTTTCTTTTCGGCCGACCAGGAAGGCCGCGTCACCTATATCAACGCGACTCTTGCGGAGTGGCTGGGCATCGACCTGGCCAGCTTCACTCCCGGCGCCATCACGCTGCCGGAGATCGTCGCCGGGGACGGCATGGCGCTGGTCCGTTCGGTCAAGGCCGACGCTGGTACCACGCGCAATGCCGTTATCGACCTCGATCTGACGACGATGACCGGCGAGGCGCTGCCGGTGCGCTTCATGCATCGTGTCTCGGCCAGCCGAGAGGGGCTCAACGGCCCGACTCGCACCATCGTGCTCAACCGGACGCAA
This sequence comes from Mesorhizobium sp. M0664, assembly GCF_040320565.1. Lineage (NCBI taxonomy): Bacteria > Pseudomonadati > Pseudomonadota > Alphaproteobacteria > Hyphomicrobiales > Phyllobacteriaceae > Mesorhizobium > Mesorhizobium sp. M0664. The sequence goes on along the minus strand of NZ_JAMYPW010000016.1, from coordinate 80,487 downwards.
GGCGAGGACGCTTCGGCCGACCTCCGCGCATCGGAAATACGCTTCACGCGGTTCTTCAACTCGACGCCGATGGCGATAGCCGGCGTCGACCATGCCGGCCGCATCCTGCGCACCAATGCGCCATTCCTGTCGCTGTTTTCCTCGGTCGTCGACCGCGACGCGGTCGATCGGCGTGTGCGGCTGGATACGGTGATCCACGAGCGCGACCGGCCGGCTTTCGCCGCGGCCTTTGAAAAGGCACGCCAGCAACAGGCTGACATCGAGCCGATCGATACGGTGCTGCCCGGCAATGAGGAGCGCCACATACGCTTCTACGTCAACGCGGTCGCAGACGGTACCGGTGGCGAGGGCGCCGAGGAATCGGCCATCGTCTATGCCGTGGAGACTACTGAGCAAAAGGCCCTCGAGGGCCAGATGGCGCAGAGCCAGAAGATGCAGGCGGTCGGCCAACTCGCCGGCGGCATCGCGCATGATTTCAACAATGTGCTGACCGCCATCATCATGGCCTCGGACCTGCTGTTGACCAACCACCGGCCGTCCGATCCGTCATTCCCGGACATCATGAACATCAAGCAGAATGCCAACCGGGCGGCCTCGCTGGTGCGGCAGTTGCTGGCCTTCTCGCGCAAGCAGACGCTGCGGCCGGAGGTGCTCAACCTGACCGACGTGCTCGCCGATCTCAGAATGCTGCTTGCCCGGCTGGTCGGCAACGATATCAAGCTCAAGATCGACCATGGCCGCGACCTGTGGCCGGTCAGGGTCGATATCGGGCAGTTCGAGCAAGTGGTGGTCAATCTGGTGGTCAATGCGCGCGATGCAATGCCGGCCGGCGGCGACCTCACGGTGCGCACCCGCAACGTCAGCGCCGGGGAATGCAAGACCTTTTCCTACCGCGAACTTACTCCGGCCGACTATGTGCTGGTCGAGGTCGAGGACAGCGGCAGTGGTATCGCGCCTGATGTGCTGAAAAAGATCTTCGAGCCCTTCTTCACGACAAAGGAGGTTGGCAAGGGAACTGGCCTCGGCCTGTCCATGGTCTATGGCATCATCAAGCAGACAGGCGGCTTCATCTTCTGCGATTCCGAAGTTGGCAAGGGATCCGTGTTCCGCATCTTCCTGCCGCGGCACATTGCGGAGGCAAGGAAGGCGGGCGAGGCTGGAGAAGTGCCGGCCGCTCCTGCCAAGATCGCCGACTCAGCCAAGGATCTGTCGGGCTCGGCCACGGTGCTGCTGGTCGAGGACGAGGACGCCGTCCGCATGGGCGGCATGCGGGCGCTGAAATCGCGCGGCTACACCGTCCACGAGGCGTCGTCGGGCGTCGAGGCGCTTGAAGTCTACGAAGCGCTCGGCGGCAAGGTCGACGTCGTGGTGTCGGACGTGGTGATGCCGGAAATGGATGGTCCGACGCTGCTTGGCGAATTGCGCAAACGGCAGCCCGACATCAAGTTTATCTTCGTGTCCGGCTATGCCGAAGACGCGTTCGCCAAGAACTTGCCGGCCGACGCGCATTTCGGCTTCTTGCCGAAGCCGTTTTCGCTCAAGCAATTGGCCACGATCGTAAAGGACATGCTGGAATCCTGACCCTTCCAACGCTCCGCTTGCGCAATGTCGTGAGACTGCCATGATTACAGGCGAAACGGGCGACGGGTTTTGGAAAGCATGCCGTGACGCCACACAACGAGGCTAGCAAAGGCGACTACGCAAGCACGGTGCTGCTGCCGGGCGACCCGCAGCGCGCTGAATGGATGGCGGAGACCTTTCTGGAAGCGCCGCGCTGCGTCAACCGCCGCCGCGGCGCGCTCGGCTTTACCGGGTTGTTTCGCGGCAAGCCTGTCAGCATCCAGTCCACCGGCATCGGCGTCCCGTCATTCCTGGTCTACGTGCACGAGCTGCTGGACTTCTACGGTGCGAAAACGTTGATCCGCACCGGCACCTGCGGTGGCCTGACCGCCGAGATGGCGCTGCGCAGCCTGGTGATCGCACAATCGGTGCGCGGCGAAAATGCGGAGAGCGGCCAGGTTTTTGGTCTCTATCGTGCCGATGCCGGCCCCGATCCTGCATTGTTGGCCCAGGCGTTGGCCCGCGCTTCGGAACTCGGCATCGACCATCGGGCCGGACTGACGATCTGCAGCGATATTTTTTATCATCCGCTGGGGCGCGAACGCTTTGCCGAAGCACAGGCACAGGGGGCGCTCGCCGTGGATATGGAAACCAGCGCACTCTACCGCATTGCGGCCGATTTCGGCGCCCGGGCGCTGTCCATCCTGACCGTCGTCGACAATGTGGCAACCGGCGAGCAGACCGACTATTCCGAACGCCAGGGGCTTTTCACCGATATGACCCGGCTGGCGCTCGACATGGCAGCGGAGAGCTAGGCGGCTTCTACTTCGGAGTACGGAACCTCGCCAGGTTCCTTTTCAACGCTTCGTGCAGGTCGAGGCGGTAAAGGCGCCGTCTGGCTGCTTCATGATGATGTCGAAGGACGGGGTGGTTCCGCTTTCCAGCGTCGCTTGCGTAAGCGAGATCGAGTTGCCACCGCTGGTGTAGCCGCCCAGCGGACCCAGCCAGGTAATCACCCCGTCTGCATCCATCTGGTAGTTATAACTCTGCGGCGCGGTGCCGAAGCTAACCGGACCGCTATAGACGTTTCCCTTGATGGTAATGTCGCCGAGGCTGAGGAACATGCCCAGCAGATAGACTTCGCAATGATAGGAGCCGTCCGGCAGCTTGCCGTCGCTGAAGCCGGCGCGCGCTACGGTCGTCGTCGCCAGCAGAAGCATGGTGATGAAAATGCAAGACGTTCGGAAGGCCATGGCGTCGCTCGTTTAAGGGTTCGAACTTGCCCCATTTCGCTGCGGCGCTGCAATCCTCGCCAGCGCTCATATGATGCTGCTCAAAATTCGGGCATTGGCCTGTATATGAGTAAAACTTAGGCTGATACGAGTGATCTTTTCTCATTTCAAACCTGGCAGGCGAGGTTCATCTCCTGCGGCTAATACATTAACCGACTGACAGGGCTGGGAAATCTCAAACCCTCCGATCTTTCGCCGGTGATTGGCACAGCCGTTGCATGGTCTGTTCCGATGCAGTTAACCAGCTTGGGAGTTTAAAAGTATGAGGGGCAGTTTCTCGACAATAACAAAAATGTTTTCGGCCGGCGTGGTCACCGCCGGCCTGCTGATGAGCGTTCCCGCCAAGGCGGCCGACGACACCATCAAGGTCGGCATCCTCCATTCGCTGTCGGGAACCATGGCGATCTCGGAGACGACGCTGAAGGACGCCATGCTGATGCTCATCGAAGAGCAGAATGCCAAGGGTGGCCTGCTCGGCAAGAAGCTCGAGGCGGTGGTCGTCGATCCGGCTTCCAACTGGCCGCTGTTCGCCGAAAAGGCGCGCGAGCTGATCTCCAAGGACAAGGTCGCGGCGGTGTTCGGCTGCTGGACCTCGGTGTCGCGCAAATCGGTGCTGCCGGTGTTCAGCGAACTCGACAACATCCTTTTCTATCCCGTCCAGTATGAGGGCGAGGAGAGCGAACGCAACGTGTTCTACACCGGTGCGGCGCCGAACCAGCAAGCCATTCCCGCGGTCGACTATCTGATGAGCGAGGACGGCGGTTCGGTGAAGCGCTGGGTTCTCGAAGGCACCGACTACGTCTACCCGCGCACCACCAACAAAATCCTCGAGGCCTATCTGAAGGCCAAGGGCGTCGCTGCGGAAGACATCATGGTCAACTACACGCCGTTCGGCTTCTCCGACTGGCAGACCGAAGTTTCGGCGATCAAGAAGTTCGGCTCGGCCGGCAAGAAGACCGCCGTGGTCTCGACCGTCAATGGCGACGCCAACGTGCCGTTCTACAAGGAGCTCGGCAACCAGGGCATCAAGGCCGAGGACATCCCGGTCATGGCCTTCTCGGTCGGCGAGGAAGAGCTTGCCGGTCTGGACACTGCGCCGCTGGTCGGCCATCTCGCCGCCTGGAACTATTTCGAGAGCGTCGACACGCCCGAGAACGCGAAGTTCATCGCCGACTGGCACAAATTCATCAAGAACGACAAGCGCACCACCAACGACCCGATGGAAGCCCATTATATCGGCTTCAACATGTGGGTGAAGGCGGTCGAGAAGGCCGGCACCACCGATCCGGACAAGGTCATCGACGCCATGGTCGGCGTCTCGGTGCCGAACCTGACCGGCGGTTATTCGACGATGATGCCGAACCATCACATCACCAAGCCGGTGCTGATCGGCGAAATCCAGGCCGACGGCCAGTTCGAAACCGTCTCGCAGACGCCCGGCCTGGTGATGGGCGACGAGTGGTCCGACTATCTGCCTGACTCCAAGGACCTGATCTCCGATTGGCGCGCGCCTCTGTCCTGCGGCAACTTCAACGTTGCCACCGGCAAATGCGGCGGCAAGGGAACCAACTGATCCTCCCGGTCTGTCCTCCCAGACCCGCAAGCCTCCGGGCAGGCTCCTCCTCCAGCCTGCCCGGAGGCGACATTCAATCTTCAAGAGCCACCAGAAACCAATGATCCTGATCCGCGCGATTGGCCTGATGCTGCTCCTTCTCCTGGGGATGCTGCTGCCGTCGAACGCCAGCGAAGCAGATCTGCGCGTGGTCATCGCCAAATTCGCTACCGCCGCCAATTTTCCGGCGATAGAAGCCGTGGTGCGGGAGCTTGCGGCTTCCGGCGATCCGGCCGTAGAACGGCCGCTTGCCGCGCTTGCGGAGGGCAGCCTTTACGTGCGCAAGGCCGATTCACTGGTCTTTGTCGGCAAGGAGAGCGGCGACGGCATCGAGCTGCTCGATGCGCTTACCGGCGAAAGATCGGGCGAAGCTGCCAAGGCCGACATCACCAAGATCAAGGTCAACAACACGCTGCGCCGCGTTATCCGCGACGCGCTGGGCACACTGACGCTTGGCTCCAAGGATCCGGCCGTGCGCATTGCCGCCGCCGACACAATGTTCAAGACGCCGGACGCGGCAAACATCGAGCCGCTCGACACCGCGATCGCAAATGAGAGCGTGGCAAGCGTCAAGGCGCTGCTAGAACAGGCCCGCGCCGCGTCGATTCTCGTTTCCGACAGGCCGGAGACCGACAAACTGGGCGCGATCGCGCTCATCGGTGCGCGCGGCGACCGCGATGCGGTGTCGCTGCTCACGTCGGTAGAGGCCAGTTCCGAAGGTGCGGTGAAGGACGCGGCGACGGCTGCGATCGCCAACATCAATTCGACGCTGGCGCTGTGGGATGCCGGCCAGAATATCTGGTATGGCATATCGCTTGGATCGGTGCTGCTGCTGGCGGCGATTGGCCTTGCCATCACTTTCGGCGTCATGGGCGTCATCAACATGGCGCATGGCGAGATGGTCATGCTCGGCGCCTACACGACCTTCGTCGTGCAGGAGGTTATCCGCAATTCCTTTCCCGGCCTGTTCGACTGGTCGCTGGTCATCGCCCTGCCGCTGGCCTTCCTGGTGGCGGCGCTCGTCGGCCTTGTCATCGAGCGCGGGCTGATCCGCTACCTCTACGGTCGGCCGCTGGAAACCCTGCTGGCGACATGGGGTGTGTCGCTGATCCTGCAGCAGGCCGTACGCACCATGTTCGGACCGACCAACCAGGAGGTAGGCAACCCGTCCTGGATGTCCGGCTCGTTCAATATCGGCCAGCTTGCCGTGACCTGGAACCGACTCTGGATCCTGGTATTCGCGCTCGGCGTGTTCGCGGTGCTGCTCTACGTGATGAAACGCACGCCCTGGGGGCTGCAGATGCGTGCCGTCACCGCCAATCGCCGCATGGCTGCCTCGATGGGCATCAGGACGCCGTGGGTGGACGCCCTGACGTTTGCACTCGGCTCCGGCATTGCCGGCATCGCCGGTGTCGCGCTCAGCCAGATCGACAACGTCTCGCCCAATCTCGGCCGCGGCTACATCATCGACAGCTTCATGGTCGTCGTTTTCGGCGGTGTCGGCAATCTTTGGGGCACGCTGGTCGGCGCTTTCTCGCTCGGCATCGTCAACAAGTTCCTCGAACCTTATGCCGGAGCAGTGCTCGGCAAGATCGTCGTCCTGGTGCTGATCATCCTGTTCATCCAGAAACGGCCGCGCGGTCTGTTCGCGCTAAAGGGCCGGTCGGTGGAAGCATGATCACGGGACGCTTCTTTGCCGCCGGCGCCGACCGCCGCGTCGCCATCACCATCTTCATCCTGCTGGCGGTTGCAATCGTCGTGCCGCTGCTCAATCTTGCGGTCTCGCCGACAAGTGCGTTTTACGTGCCGTCCTATATCGTCGCGCTCACCGGCAAATACCTCTGCTACGCACTGCTCGCCTTGGCGCTCGATCTCGTCTGGGGCTATTGCGGCATCCTCTCGCTCGGCCACGGCGCCTTCTTCGCACTCGGCGGCTATGCGATGGGCATGTATCTGATGCGCCAGATCGGCTCGCGCGGCGTCTACGGCAATCCGCTGCTGCCGGATTTCATGGTGTTCCTTAACTACAAGGAATTGCCATGGTTCTGGTATGGTTTCGACCATTTCTGGTTTGCCGCGATCATGGTGCTTGCGGTGCCCGGCCTGCTCGCCTTCGTCTTCGGCTGGTTTGCCTTCCGCAGCCGCGTCACCGGCGTCTACCTGTCGATCATCACCCAGGCGATGACCTATGCGCTGCTGCTTGCGTTTTTCCGCAACGACATGGGTTTCGGCGGCAATAACGGCCTGACTGATTTCAAGGACATTCTAGGGTTCAACGTGCAGGCCGACATGACGCGGTCGGCGCTGTTCGCGGCCAGCGCCGTCATGCTGGCGTTTGCCGTCTTCGTCACCTGGGCAATCGTCGGTTCCAAGTACGGCAAGCTTTTAATGGCGGTGCGCGATGCCGAGAGCCGCACGCGCTTTCTCGGCTGGCGGGCGGAGAACGTCAAACTGTTCGCCTTCACCGTGTCGGCGGTGATGGCCGGCATCGCCGGTGCGCTTTACGTGCCGCAGGTCGGCATCATCAACCCTGGCGAATTCGAGCCGTCCAATTCGATCGAGGTGGTGGTGTGGGCGGCCGTCGGCGGGCGCGGCACCATCGTCGGGCCGATCATCGGCGCGCTTCTGGTCAATGCCGGTAAATCCTGGTTCACCGGCGTGCTGCCGGAATTCTGGCTGTTTGCGCTGGGCGGACTGTTTGTCGCCGTCACGCTGTTCCTGCCCAAGGGCATCATCGGCATGTGGGATTCCTGGCGCGGCAACGCCAAGGCGCTGCGGGCGGCCTCGGTTGCCGAGGAAGTCGGCATCGATCCCGATGCGCCGGTGCCGCCGAAAACCGACCGCTCGGCGGCGAGAAGGCCGGGCGACTGGTCGGCCTCCGGCGCCGAACCGCAGCCGGCGGAGTGATGGCCTGATGTCGAAGAGCAACACCATCCTCTATCTCGACGGCGTGTCGGTTTCCTTCGACGGGTTTCGCGCCATCAACAACCTTTCGCTGGTGCTCGACAAGGGCGAGATGCGGGCGATCATCGGCCCCAACGGCGCCGGAAAGACGACGATGATGGACATCGTCACCGGCAAGACGCGGCCCGACGCGGGTGAAGTTTTCTTCAACGGTGAGGTCGACCTAACCAAACACGACGAGGCCGAAATCGCCATGATGGGCATCGGCCGTAAATTCCAGAAGCCGACCGTCTTCGAAAGCCACACGATCGAGGACAATCTGATGCTGGCGCTGAAAGGCCCGCGCTCGATCTTCCCGGCACTGTTCCATCGTCGCTCGGCCGCGGACGTGCGGCAGATCGACGACATCCTCGGCATCATCCGGCTTGGCGACAAGCGTGACGAACTCGCCGCCAATCTGAGCCACGGCCAAAAGCAATGGCTCGAGATCGGCATGCTTCTGGCGCAGGATCCGAAGCTGCTGCTGGTCGACGAACCGGTTGCCGGCATGACCGACGCCGAGACCGAGGAAACCGCGCGGCTGCTCAGGGATATCGCGCGCGACCATTCGGTCATCGTCGTCGAGCACGACATGCATTTCGTGCGCGAGCTCGGCGTCAAGGTTACCTGCCTGCACGAAGGCTCGGTGCTTTCCGAGGGCAGCCTCGACTTCGTTTCGGCCGACGAGCGCGTCGTCGAAGTCTATCTGGGGAGATGAACATGGTCTGGCGCGTTCCGTTCCATCATTTCGACCTTTCGTTCTTCACGCGTTGGAGAAAGCGCTGACCATGCTCGAAGTCTCCAATGCCACGCTGCACTACGGCGCTGCCCAGGCGCTGCGCGGCGTCTCGCTGAAGGCCGGCGCCGGCAAGATCACCTGCGTGCTCGGCCGCAACGGCGTCGGCAAGACCAGTTTGATGAGATCGATCGTCGGCCATCACCGGCTGACGAGCGGAAGCGTTGCCTTCGAGGGGAAGGCGCTCGACCGGAGCGCGGCGTATGATCGCGCCCGGTCGGGCATCGCATTCGTGCCGCAGGGCAGGGAGATATTTCCGCTGCTTACGGTGCGGGAAAACCTCGAATCGGGTTTTGCGCCGTTGAAGCGCGCCGATCGCAACATTCCCGGTCACGTCTTCGAATTGTTTCCGGTGCTGAAGCAGATGCTCGCGCGCCGCGGCGGCGATCTTTCCGGCGGCCAGCAGCAGCAGCTTGCCATCGGCAGGGCGCTGGTGATGCGGCCGAAGCTGCTGGTGCTCGACGAGCCGACCGAAGGCATCCAGCCGTCGATCATCAAGGACATCGGCCGCGCCATCCGCTATCTGCGCGACCAGGCCGGTATCGCCGTGCTTCTGGTCGAACAATATCTCGACTTCTGCCGGGAATTGGCCGACGAGGTCAACATCATGGACCGCGGTCAGATCGTCCATACCGGCCCCGCCGAGGATCTCGACCGGGCGGACGTCCGCAAATTCCTGACTGTCTGAATTCTTATTGATTCCATTACTTTGCAACTCTGGCGCGCTGCAGATTGCGTGCTAGATTTTGCTTGGCCTTGGTGAGTCGGCCGCTTTCCGTAGCAGTTTCAACTTGGCAGATCAGGGGAAGGCGCGGCTGCGTCCGCACGCTTGCGCGCAAGCCCTTCCAGCGATCTGTTGTCGTCCAACATTTCGGGTGCTTGGGAGCCAGGGCCAGTCAATGGAGCGCTATGTCGAGGACTACCAGAAACGACGGCTCACGGAGCGCGTCGACATCCTGACAGCCATCAACATTCTGAAATCGCAGGGGTATGACCACGACGAACTCATCGCGGAGATCACCAAGGTCTTCTATGTCGATCTCGATGCCTTTAACGAGATCGTCAGGGTTGATCGGCGTCCGGACGAACGCGCCGCATAGCCGGTAGTTTAGGACCAAGCCAGGCGGACCACCGACAGCGGGGCGTCAGCCTGCGACCCGCTTCATCAGCGCGATGGCGCCGAATGGAGCGCGGACCTTGCCCTCGGTGATGAAGTAGACGAACACATCGCGTGGCTTGACCGGCGCGTCGGTTGAAGGATCGGCGCGCGACAGGTCGGCCGGCACCTTGCCTTCCGCCCAGGTTTTTGCGCGCGCCGCCCATTCGTCGAGCGCCTTTGGCGTATAGCAATCGGGATTGTCGTCGCTGCCGGTCTGCAGCCGCGCATAGATGAAATCGCCGGTAACGTCGGCAATCCCCGGATATTTGGCGTGGTCGGCATAGACGATGGCGGCCTTGTGCTTTCGCGCCAAGGCGGCGAACTCCGGCACGATGAAGCTGTCGTTGCGCACCTCGACCGCGTGGCGCAGCGCAACGCCGTCCTGCTTTTCCGGCAACAGCTTGAGGAAGGCCTCGAAATCGTCCGGGTCGAATTTCTTGGTCGGCGCGAACTGCCACAGGATCGGCCCGAGCTTGTCGCCAAGTGCCGCGACGCCCGACCCGAGGAAGCGCATGATCGATTCCCCGGCCTCGCCGAGCACGCGGCGGTTGGTGACGAAGCGGTTGCCCTTCAGCGAATAGACGAAACCATCCGGCGCCTCGTTGGCCCATTTGACGAAGGTCGGCTCCTTGAAGCTCGAATAATAGGTGCCGTTGACCTCGATAGTGAGCACCTGCCGGCTGGCATAATGCAGTTGCTTGGCCTTCGACAATTTGTCCGGGTAGAAGGACGTGTCCCACGGCTCGAAGGTCCAGCCGCCCATGCCGGCGCGGATTGTTCCTGATTGAGTCATGGTCGTCCTCCCGGTTTGCAGAAAAGGATCACGCGATGGCGGTCGTCTCGACGGCTTTCGCCATGTCGACGACCGTCCATCCTGGCCGATATGGATTGGGCCGGCGACCCGTTTCGCGAAAGCCGTAGGCCTTATACAACGAAACGTTCCGTTCCATTCTGGCATTGGTGTAGAGTCGGATTTCCGGCAAGCTCCACAGGCGCGTCTGTTGCTCGGCCCAGTCGAGCAGCCCGATGCCGAAACCCTTGCCCTGAAAGGCGGGCGCAACGGCGACGCTGAAGATCATTGTATGGTCCGCATGTCGTTCGAGAACGATCAAGCCGGCCGGCTGTCCGTCCTGCTCCGAAAGCCAGACCTCGCCGCGTTCTATGCGCGGCGCGTAGTCCTCGGTGACAGGGATCGGCGGTGCGCCGAGCAGGGCAGTGTAGGGCGCGTAGGCGTCGGTGGTGAGCGAGATCACCGTGGGGAGATCATCGGCCCGAGCGGCTCTCATGATCAAAACTGGCCCGCGCCGGCAGCGGCCGCAATCACCTTGTCCATGCCGGCCGCTATCGCGGCGACGGCATTGCGACTGGCGTCGCCCAAGCCGTGGCGCTCAGCGAGCCAGTGCGCGTCATTGTAGGAGAGCCAGACCTTGCCTTGCTTATCCTCCCAAGCCAGTGCCTTGACCGGCAGATCGATGCCGGCAAGCTGCCGGTCCTGCATCAGCGGCGTCCCGCCTTTCGGGTTGCCAAAAATCAGAAGCTGGGTCGGACGCAGGGAAGCTTCGACACTGCGCGCACCGGCGGCGTGGTCAATGCGGGCGAAGACCAGCAATCCTGCACCTTCCACAGTCCCGACCAGGCGATCGATCGTCTCGGCCACGCCGAAGCGGCTTTGGACCGTGATGAGACCGTTCTTTGCCATCACTCCGCCGCTTCGCGCTTGCCTCCGGGGCGCCGCTCCAGCAATTCCCTCAAGAACTGGCCGGTATAGCTGCGTTTTTCGCGGACGATGTCCTCCGGCGTGCCGGACGCTACCAGCTCGCCGCCGCCGTCGCCACCTTCGGGGCCAAGATCGAGCACCCAGTCAGCGGTCTTGATCACCTCTAGATTGTGCTCGATGACGACGACCGTGTTGCCCTGGTCGACCAGCTCGTGCAGCACTTCAAGCAGCTTGGCGACGTCGTGGAAATGCAGGCCGGTGGTTGGCTCATCGAGAATGTAGAGCGTCTTGCCGGTCGCCTTGCGCGACAGTTCCTTGGCAAGCTTGATGCGCTGCGCCTCGCCGCCCGACAAAGTCGTTGCCTGCTGGCCAACATGGATGTAGCCGAGGCCGACCCGTTTCAGCGTCTCCAGCTTGTCGCGCACGCCGGGCACGGCGGCGAAGAAATCGACGCCTTCCTCGACCGTCATGTCGAGAACGTCGGCGATTGATTTGCCCTTGAACAGGACGTCGAGCGTCTCGCGGTTGTAGCGCTTGCCGTGGCAGACGTCGCAGGTGACATAGACGTCGGGCAGGAAATGCATCTCGATCTTGATGACGCCGTCGCCCTGGCAAGCCTCGCAGCGGCCGCCCTTGACGTTGAACGAGAAGCGGCCCGGCTGGTAGCCGCGCGCCTTGGCCTCCGGCAGGCCGGCGAACCAGTCGCGGATCGGCGTGAAGGCGCCGGTATAGGTGGCGGGGTTGGAGCGCGGGGTGCGCCCGATCGGCGACTGGTCGATGTCGATGACCTTGTCGAGGAATTCCAACCCCTCGATGCGGTCGTGCTCGGCCGGATGCTCGCGCGAGCCCATGATGCGGCGCGACGCCGCCTTGAACAGGGTCTCGATCAGGAAGGTCGACTTGCCGCCGCCGGATACGCCGGTGACGGCGGTAAACGTGCCGAGCGGGATTTCGGCGGTGACGTTCTTCAGGTTGTTGCCGCGCGCGCCGACGACCTTCAGCCGGCGGTTCTTCTTGGCCTCACGCCGCGCTGCCGGCGTCGCCACTTCGAGCTCGCCCGACAGGTATTTGCCGGTGATCGAAGCGGGCGTCGCCATGATCTGCTGCGGCGTGCCCTGGGCGATGATGTGGCCGCCATGGATGCCGGCCGCCGGGCCGATATCGACGACGTAGTCGGCATGCAGGATGGCGTCCTCGTCATGCTCGACGACGATGACCGTGTTGCCGATGTCGCGCAGATGCTTCAGCGTGTCGAGCAGGCGGGCGTTGTCGCGCTGGTGCAGACCGATCGACGGCTCGTCCAGCACGTAAAGTACGCCGGTCAGGCCGGAGCCGATCTGCGACGCCAGACGGATGCGCTGGCTCTCACCGCCTGAAAGCGTGCCGGAGTTGCGCGACAGCGTCAAATAGTCGAGACCGACATCGTTGAGGAAGCGCAGCCGCTCCCGGATTTCCTTGAGCACGCGCACCGCAATCTCGTTCTGCTTGTCGTTGAGCGAAGCGGGCAGATCGGTGAACCACTGGTCGGCCTTGCGGATGGACAGCTCGGTGACCTCGCCAATGTGCTTGCCGGCGATCTTGACCGCGAGCGCCTCGGGCTTCAGCCGATAGCCGCGGCAGGCCGGGCAGGGCGTGGCCGACATGAAGCGCTCGATCTCCTCGCGCATCCAGGCGGATTCGGTTTCCTTCCAGCGGCGCTCGAGATTGGGGATGACGCCCTCGAAGGTTTTCGTCGTTTTGTAGGAGCGCAGACCGTCATCATAATGGAAGGTGATTTCGCGCTCGCCGGTGCCGTGCAGGACGGCTTGCCTTGCCTCCTCGCTCAAATCCTTGAACTTGTCGCCGAGCTTGAAGCCATAGGCAATGCCCAGCGCTTCCAGCGTCTGCGCATAATAGGGCGAGGTCGACTTCGCCCACGGGCTGACGGCGCCGGCGCGCAGCGAGACATTCTCGTCGGGCACGACCAGGCTGGCGTCGATGGCGCGTTGGCTGCCGAGCCCGTCGCAGGTCGGGCAGGCGCCGAACGGATTGTTGAAGGAGAACAGCCTGGGCTCGATCTCGGGAATGGTGAAGCCGGACACCGGGCAGGCGAACTTTTCCGAGAACAGCATGCGTTCATGCGTCTCGTTCTTCGATTTGTTGACCGAATCCTCGCCGGTCTGGCTGGCGTCGAGCGGCTTGTCGGCAAATTCCGCCACCGCCAGCCCGTCGGCCAGCTTCAGCGCGGTCTCGATGGAATCGGCGAGCCGCGTCGCCAGATCGCCGCGCACGACGATGCGGTCGACGACGACGTCGATGTCGTGCTTGTACTTCTTGTCCAGCGCCGGCACGTCGGCGATCTCATAGAAGACGCCATCGACCTTGACGCGCTGAAAACCCTTCTTCTGCAGCTCCAGCAGTTCCTTGCGGTACTCGCCTTTGCGGCCGCGCACCATCGGCGCCAGAATGAACAGCCGGGTGCCTTCCTCGACAGCAAGCACCCGGTCGACCATCTGCGAGACCGTCTGGCTCTCGATCGGCAGGCCGGTGGCCGGCGAATAGGGTACACCGACGCGGGCGAACAAAAGCCGCATATAATCGTAGATCTCGGTGACGGTGCCGACCGTCGAACGAGGGTTTTTCGAGGTGGTCTTCTGCTCGATGGAGATGGCCGGCGACAGGCCGTCGATCTGGTCGACGTCCGGCTTCTGCATCATTTCGAGGAATTGCCGTGCATAGGCCGAAAGGCTCTCGACATAGCGGCGCTGGCCCTCGGCGTAGATGGTGTCGAAGGCAAGCGACGACTTGCCCGACCCCGACAGGCCGGTCATGACGATCAGGCTGTCACGCGGCAGGTCGAGATCGACATTCTTCAGATTGTGTTCGCGTGCCCCGCGAATGGAGAGATATTTATGGTCGGCCATCGCCGGTCGCCGCCTCAGAATCTGGAATTCGCGGGATGGGCGGGTTTTCCCGACCACCCCCTATGTAGGTAATTTCGCCGCCTTTTCGAGAGACGCCACAACTCCCGACCAAAGCGTTTAACCGCCTTTCGCGCGAACGGGCAAGCGGAAAGAACAAAGGCCGAACACGCTCCTGACAAAAGCTGCCCGCGCAGCCGGCTTCACAAAGCGTCTCGCGATCACATTTTTCGGCAACCCGGCTATTCAAGGTTGACGTCCCCGCGTCATGGGGGCAGAATCCAATTGTCAACGAAGCCGGCCGTCTTTCGATGGCCTCGCGGCCTGGGGCTAGCCTGCGAGACGCCGCGGGTTATGCGATGAGCGCTTCGACGACAGTCGCAACGAACAGAAGGAGAGCAGAGGCATGACTCCACCGGATTGTTCCTTGAGGCTCCACGTGTCGCTGGAGCCGCGGCAGGTATAAGTAGCCAGGTCAGGCGTTTAGCGCTACCTGCCCACGTTGACCTGCCGATCCCCACAACAATCAGAGACTGCTAGTCGGATCGTCGGCTGAACGCCGCGAAGCATCCGAAATAAAAAGCCGGCAGTACACTCCCGGCAATTTGGATTTCAGATCCAAGAAAGCCCCGTCAGTTGCAAAGCAATGGCGGGGCTGTTCGTTTGAAGCGCAATATTTGTGGTTCACACCAGGCGAACTTAGCGGCTGGAGGGCCTGATCCCGCCGGTAGCGACATCAATGGTGATGCTACCGGAAATCCGAACGTCGGTATCGCCAATCTTGAAGGTGCCGTTGCCGCTGCCTAGAGCCATATCGTCAGGCTCAGGCCGCGGCGCTGGCTCGGCGATGCGATAATCGCTGGTCACACCGGGCAGAGCGCGCTTTTGCGAAGACGTCGAATTATCTTGGGCAAGTGCCATACCCACCAGCATGTTCGTGCCGGCAACGGTAGCGATGGCAAGGCATAACAGGCTGGATGAGCGGCTGGCGGTCATCGCCGGACTATAGTGCCGCGATAGCGGCAAGACCAGACCGATGGCGCTGAAATTGCGGGCGCTCAATCGCCTCAGTTCCGTCCGCCGGCCCGGCTCGTTCATGCGGCCTGCTTGCGAGTGTCGAAAACATGGTCGACGAGGCCCCAATCCTTGGCCTCCTGCGCGGTCATGAAAAAGTCGCGGTCGAGCGTGCGTTCCACTTCTTCGTAGGTGCGGCCGCAATGGCGGGCGTAAAGATCGGTCATGCGCCGCTTGGTGCGAAGGATGCCCTCGGCATGGCGCTGGATATCGGAGGCCTGGCCCTGGAAACCGCCGAGAGGCTGATGCAGCACGATGCTGGTGTTGGGTAGCGCGATGCGCCGCCCCGGTGTGCCGGCCATCAAAAGGAACGAGGCCATCGAGGCGGCGAAGCCCATACAAACCGTGGAGACCGGGCAACTGATATACTGCATCGTATCGTAGATCGCGAAACCGCTGGTCACCACGCCGCCCGGCGAGTTGATGTAGAGCGAGACCTCCTTGTCGGGATTGTCGGATTCCAACGACAGAAGCTGGGCGCAGACCAGCGCTGAGGTGCCGTCATCGATCGGGCCGTTGATGAAGACGATGCGCTCGCGCAGCAGCCGCGAAAATATGTCGAAGGCACGTTCGCCGCGGCTCGACTGCTCGATCACCATCGGCACCAGATTGGCAAGGCCGCTCATCGGTTGTCTCCGTTGACTGTTGTCGTTCAGGCCGCGCGCAGGAAGAGGCGCGGGGTGTTTGCGGCGATCTGCTTGTGCCTGGGAGTGTGCGCGTCAAAGGAAAGCCGGCAACCGGCGCCTGCCATCGCGATCTCCGGCACTGCTGCCCGAGCAAAACCATCATGGACGATGCGCAGATGCGTGCCGCCGGAAACGGTGCGGTCGAGCGTAAAGGTGACGATGCTGTCCACTGGGCTGTCGTTCATTGCGCTGTCCAGGGGATTGCCGGGCGGCACCTGCGTATCGCCGGGCGCCGGCCGCTCCCGCCAGGAATAGCGCAGCAGCCGTCCGGGATCCGCGTCGAGGATTTCGCACTCGATCGGCGCATTCGGCGCTTTAAAGGCAAAGCGGTTGCCGATTTCGGGCTTGATGTCGTTCGGCATCATCCAGGCCGCGAGCAGGTCCGGCACCGTCAGCGCCCGCCACACCTGTTCCGGCGGTTCGGGCAGCTCGCACTCGAACTCGATCTTGTCTGCGGCCATTTCGGCGCGTTCTTTGCCTCGGTTGGTCATTGGTCCATGTCCTTCAAAACCGTCTTGAGCCTTTCGATGCGCTCTGGCCAGAACGCACGGTAGCGTTCGATCCAGCCGAGCAGTGGCGCAAGCCCCTTCGGATCGACGCGGTAATAGGCGTTGCGACCGGCCCGGCGCTCGACCACGAGGCCGGCGCCGCGCAGCACTGCGAGATGTTGCGATACCGCCGGCTGCGATACCGGTATGCCAGTGCGCAGTTCCGACACCGTCATCTCGCCGTCGGCGAGCCGCTCATAGACGGCGCGACGCGTTGGATCCGCTAGTGCCCGAAAAATGTCTGCTTCGATCATGCCGAAAGCATAAGTCAATACTTATCGGTTTGGCAAGCCGTGTTTTTTAAGACAGGCGGTATTTTTTAAGACAGGCGAGGTTTTACAAACTCGCTGGAAGCCAGCGTCTCACCATGTCGGGGGATCCGTTGAACGTCGCCTCGAAAACTGGTGACGCGAGCACAGCATGAATATGAAGCAATTCGGAGCCGACGTTTCGGAAGCCATGTTGCCTGTACGCGGCGACAACAAGCGACTGTCCGGCAGTCAAGACGAGATGCTCTTCGTCGATCCACATCTCGGCCCTGCCAGCGATGACGGTAAGTACTTCCTCGACCGGGTGCCAATGTGTCGGGGCGCCAACGGTGGGTTCGACCCATTGTTCAAACATGCAAAGTTGAGTTGCGCCGTTGCGGGCAGAGACATGCATGCGGGTCTTTACTCCCGTCCGCCACTCTTCTTGCGGCTGATCGTTATGCGCAACCATCTTCATGCGTTCGCCTCGATCCCATGGTCTGTGGAAATTCGACGCCAAGACACTACTTCTTACTGACAACTATTGACAGTGCAGGGCCTCTCCTATAGAACGAAAAGAGAACAAAAACCTTGTGGGAAAAGGCAGCGACGGCAGGCAGGGATTGTCCATAGCCTGTAAGGTGCGGCGACAAAAATTCGGTTTCGGATGAGCGCGGAGAAGTATCATGGCGGGTAGCGTCAACAAGGTCATTCTGGTGGGCAACCTCGGGGCGGACCCTGAAATCCGCCGCCTGAATTCGGGTGACCCGGTCGTCAACATCCGCATCGCGACGTCGGAAAGCTGGCGCGACAAGACGTCCGGAGAGCGCAAGGAAAAGACCGAGTGGCACAATGTCGTGATCTTCAACGACCAGATCGCCAAGGTGGCCGAGCAGTATCTGAAGAAGGGCATGAAGGTCTATGTCGAGGGCCAGCTGCAGACGCGCAAATGGCAGGACCAGACCGGCAATGACCGCTATACGACCGAAATCGTGTTGCAGAAATTCCGCGGCGAGCTGCAGATGCTCGATGCGCGGGGCGAGGGCGGCGGCCAGGTCGGCAACTATGCCGGTGGTGGTGCGAGCCGCGGTTCCGATTTCGGCCAGTCCGGCCCGGGCGAAAGTTTCAATCGCGGTGGCGCCAACAAGGGCGGCGGCGGTGGTTCGTCGCGCGAGCTGGACGACGAAATCCCGTTCTGATTTCTCGGGCGGACTGCCCTTGCGGCGAAAAGCGCCGGCACCTTGGCCACGAAATGGCGTCCCGAAAATCTGTCTTGGATTTTCGGGACGTTGTGCGTTTGAGCGGTGAAAGGACGTATCAGGTGAAGGCAAGGGTCAAATGGGTCGAGGAGCGCACTTTCGTTGGCGAGTCCGCCAATGGGCACAAGCTGGTGCTAGGCACTGCGTTCGGGCCGGAGGGCAAGACGCCGGGGCCGAGCCCAATGGAACTGGTGCTGATCGGCACTGGCGGCTGCTCGGCCTATGACGTGGTCCATATCCTCGAAAAGGGGCGCGAGGCGGTCGAAGATTGCGTGGTCGAACTCGATGCCGACCGTGCAGAAGCCGATCCCAGGGTGTTCACCCGCATTCACATGCATTTTGTCGTCAAGGGCCGGGCGCTATCACACGCCAAGGTGAAGCGGGCGATCGGGCTTTCGATCGAGAAATACTGCTCGGCCTCGGCAATGATGGCCAAGACTGCCGAGATTACCCACGACTTCGAAGTCATTGAAACGACAGCGAAGTAGGGCTGTTCCTACGTCGCCATCAGCGCCTTGATGCCGTCGGCGACGAACTGTACGGCGAGCGCCGCCAGGATGACGCCGAGCAGCCTTGTCAGGATCGAACGGCCGGTTTGGCCGAGGATACGGTCGATGCGCTCTGACAGCACGAACACCAGGTAGGTGATGACGAGGCAGATGGCGATGATGCCGACAAGGGCTGTCTGCGCGCCCAAACCCTGAAACGAGCTTGAGAGCAGGACGGTCGCCGAAATCGCGCCGGGACCGGCAATGAGCGGGATCGCCAGCGGAAAGGCGGCGATGTTGTGGATCATGTCCCTGGTGATGGCGACGTCGCCGATCTTCTCCTTGCGGTCCTGCCGGCGCTCGAACACCATTTCGAAGGCGATGAAGAACAGCAGAAAGCCGCCGGCGACGCGGAACGCCGGCAGAGTGATGCCGAAGACTGACAGGATCGACGCGCCGGCGATTGCGAACAACGCCATTACCAGGAAGGCGATGACCGAGGCGCGCACGGAGACCTGGTTGCGCTCCTCGCGGTTCATGCCGCGGGTCACGGCGAGGAAGAGCGGCGCCAGGCCGGGCGGATCGATCGTCACCAGCATGGTGACGAAGGCGTTGAACAGGCTGTCGAAGCTCGGCATGCTGACCCTCCCCGCCGGCAAAGCCGGATAACGGGATTGGTAGAGCAAAGCGGAGCCAGTGGAAACCGTGCGGATCAGGGGCTGACGGCCCGGCGCGCCAGAAACTCGACTTCAAGACGCCAGGTAGCGCCGTCGTCCTGTGAGCGTTCGCCCAGCCAGCGGAACGAATTTTCGGTGATGCGCGAAAAGCTCCAGCGCACAGCAGATCCGGTGCCGTCTGCGCCTTGCTGGATGATGGTATCGCCCTCCGCACGGCCGAGCTGGCGGCTGTAGTACTGATTGCGCGGATCGCTCCAGAAGATGTGCCAGGCGTCAACGCCGGGATCGTAGACGCGCAACGTCGTGCCATAGAAGGTCCATTTGCCGAGCGAGGGCGAGGGGCCGGCGTCACGGGCAGGCAGGATCCATACGTCCTGGATCGCGCGGCCTTCGAGCACCCAGCCGAAATGCACTTCGCCGCGCCCGGTCAGCACCTGACCGTCCTCGAGATGGCGCGTGGCGTCGAACGTCCAGGCGCCGACGAAGCGGCCATAAAGATTCAGTTTCTCGGCAAGGGCCGGTACGGGCCCATCGCTGTGCAGGGCCTTGGCAAAGGAATTGGACATGGCTTCGCTCTCATCTTGTCAGGAGACCGGCAAGCATAGAGGCCGACAGGGGTTCTGCGCTTGGGAAAAGTTGCTATGTTTCGGCGATGACGACGAGCGCGTACAGGCTGGCGTCGGGCCGAGGCTGGCAGGTGTCGGATGTCATCTGCACCGCCAGCGCCGCCGACAGGCCATTCGAGGAGGAGCATCGGGATTTCTGCGTTGCCGCCGTAACCAACGGCACCTTCCGCTATCGTGCGCGCGAGGGCACGGCGATGCTGGCGCCGGGCGCGCTCCTGCTCGGCAATCCCGGCACATGCTATGAATGCGGTCACGAGCATGGCGCCGGCGACCGCTGCCTCTCCTTCCATTTCGGGCCGGCCTATATGGAGCGGATCGTCGCCGACGTGCCGGGCACGAAGACGCTCGATTTCGGCACGCCGCGCCTGCCGCCCTTGCCGGCGCTGATGTCGCTGCTTGCCGAAGCGGAGGCGGCGCGCGAGACGGCCGACACCGGCGCGTTCGAGGAACTCGCCCTGCGCATTGCCGGTGCCGCGGTAACAGCGGCTTGCAGCGCTACGGATCGGGGACGGACGCCGAGCCGCCGTGACCAGAAGCGTGTCGCCGAAGCGGTGCGGCGCATCGAAGTCGATGCCGACCGGCCGATCTCGCTTGCCGAACTCGCCGACGAGACCGCCACCAGCCCTTACCATTTCCTGCGCACCTTCCGGCACGTTGCCGGTATGACGCCCTACCAATTCCTGCTGAGAGCGCGGCTGCACAGGGCAGCCGTGCGGCTGCGGACGTCGGATCAGACGATTTCGGCGATTGCCTTTTCGGCGGGATTCAACGATCTATCAACCTTCAATCGCCGTTTCCGGCGGCTGATGGGCGAGGCGCCGGGTACTTATCGCGCCCGCCGGCGACGCCCGTGAAAGGGTACACGGCCATATCGTCGCAATTGGTTTATCCTTTTGAATTTGCCGCTAAAAACCACACTGGAAAACTGCCGCGATTGTTGGAGTTTCAGGCTGGCTTCCTATATAAGCACCAAGTGATTCCTGATTAGATTGTGATCCGATTTGACCGACCAAAAGACACCGCGCGGCGCCGACGGCGGCCCCACCGGCATCGAGCCGATATCCATCATCGAGGAGATGCAGCGCTCCTATCTCGACTACGCCATGAGCGTGATCGTCAGCCGCGCATTGCCGGACGTGCGCGATGGCCTCAAGCCGGTGCATCGCCGCATCCTCTACGCCGCCTATGAGAGCGGCTATCACTGGAACCGCAAATATGTGAAATCGGCACGCCCGGTCGCCGACGTGATGGGTAAATACCATCCGCATGGCGACGCCTCTATCTACGACGCTTTGGTGCGCATGGCGCAGGATTGGTCGCTGCGCGTGCCGCTGATCGACGGGCAGGGCAATTTCGGCTCGATCGACGGCGATCCGCCGGCGGCGATGCGCTACACGGAATCGCGGCTGACCAAGGTCGCGCATGAGTTGCTGGAAGACATCGACAAGGACACCGTCGATTTCCAGGACACTTACGACGCGTCGGGCAGCGAACCGAAAGTCCTGCCGGCGCGCTTTCCGAACCTGTTGGTCAACGGCTCCGGCGGTATCGCCGTCGGCATGGCCACCAACATCCCGCCGCACAATCTGGGCGAGGTCTGCAACGGCGCCATTGCCCTCATCGATAATCCGGCGATCGACCTTCCGGCGCTGATGGAGATTATTCCGGGACCGGATTTCCCGACCGGCGGCATCGTGCTTGGCCGCTCCGGCATCTACAGCGCCTATTCGACCGGCCGCGGCTCCATCGTCATGCGCGGCCGCGTCAACGTCGAGGCGCGCGGCAACGATCGTGAATCGATCGTCATCACCGAGGTTCCCTATCAGGTGAACAAGGCGTCGATGATCGAGAAGATGGCCGAGCTGGTGCGCGACAAGCGCATCGAAGGCATTTCCGACATTCGCGACGAGAGCGACCGCCAGGGCTACCGCGTCGTCATCGAACTGAAGCGCGATGCCGTCGCCGATGTCATTCTCAACCAGCTTTACCGCTTCACCCCGCTGCAGACGTCCTTCGGCGCCAACATGGTGGCACTGAACGGCGGCAAGCCGGAATTGCTGACTCTGACCGACATGCTGAAGGCGTTCGTCGCCTTCCGTGAGGAGGTGATCAGCCGGCGCACGAAATTCCTGCTGCGCAAGGCGCGCGACCGCGCCCATGTGCTGGTCGGCCTTGCCATCGCTGTTGCCAACATCGATGAAGTCATCAAGCTGATCCGCAGCGCTCCGGACCCGCAGACGGCGCGCGAGCAGTTGATGGAGCGGCGCTGGCCTTCGGGCGACGTGGAATCGCTGATTCTTCTGATCGACGATCCGCGCCATCGCATCAACGAGGATGGCACCTACAATCTCTCCGAGGAGCAGGCGCGCGCCATCCTCGAACTGCGCCTGCAGCGCCTGACCGCGCTCGGCCGCGACGAGATCGCCGACGAGCTGAACACGATCGGCGACGAGATCAAGGACTACCTGGACATCCTCTCGTCCCGCGCCCGCGTCCAGCAGATCGTCAAGGACGAGCTCATCGCCGTTCGCGACGAGTTCGGCACGCCGCGCCGTACCGAGCTCGCCGAGGGCGGGGCGGACATGGAAGACGAGGACCTGATCCAGCGCGAGGACATGGTCGTCACGGTCAGCCATTCCGGCTACATCAAGCGCGTGCCGCTGTCGCTCTACCGGGCGCAGCGCCGCGGCGGCAAGGGCCGCTCCGGCATGTCGACCAAAGAAGAGGATTTCGTCACCCGGCTGTTCGTCGCCAACACGCACACGCCGGTGCTGTTCTTCTCCTCGCGCGGTATCGTCTACAAGGAAAAGGTCTGGCGCCTGCCGATCGGCAACCCACAATCGCGCGGCAAGGCGCTGATCAATATGCTGCCGCTCGAACAGGGCGAGCGCATCACCACGATCATGCCGCTGCCGGAGGATGAGACGAGTTGGGGCGAGCTCGACGTCATGTTTGCCACCACGCGCGGTACCGTGCGTCGCAACAAGCTGTCGGACTTCGTCCAGGTCAACCGCAACGGCAAGATCGCCATGAAGCTGGACGAGGAAGGCGACGAGATCCTCGGCGTCGAGACCTGCACCGACAATGACGACGTGCTTTTGACGGCAAGTTCCGGCCAGTGCATCCGCTTTCCGGTCAGCGACGTACGCGTCTTCCAGAGCCGCAATTCGGTCGGCGTGCGCGGCATTGCGATGGCCGATGGCGACCGGGTGATCTCGATGGCGGTGATCGAGCATGTCGATGCGCCGCCGGCGGAACGTGCCGCCTACCTCAAGCGGGTGGTGGCCGAACGCCGGCTCGCTGCTGACATCGCGGCCGGCGAGGAGGAAGAAATCCAGCTCACCAATGAAGAGGTCGGCGAAGAGGCGGAGCTTTCCGACGACCGCTATGAGTTCCTCAAGGCGCACGAGCAGTTCGTGTTGACGGTGACGGAATATGGCTACGGCAAGCGTTCATCGTCCTACGATTTCCGCCTGACCGGCCGTGGCGGCAAGGGTATTCGCGCCACCGACGTCTCGAAAACGGCCGAAATCGGCCGCCTGGTGGCGACCTTCCCGGTCGGCAATGACGATCAGATCATGCTGGTTTCGGATGGCGGCACCGTTATCCGCGTTCCGGTCAACGGCATTCGTTTCGCCAGCCGCGCCACCAAGGGCGTTACCATCTTCAATACCGCAGAGGGCGAGAAGGTCGTTTCGGTGGAGCGAATTTCAGAACCGCAAGCGGATGAAGAGATCGAAGAGAATGCTGAAAGCGGCGCTGTTGCCGATGCCGATGGTAGGGAGCCCGATACTTCCGTCGAGTGAGTTTGGCACGACGACGCCAGCCCTGTGGGCCGGCGTGTGAAGACACCCGCAATCTAGAAGCGGCGATAAGGCCTGCGGTTGCCGAAGCCTTCGAACCGCTTGGTGTTGGCCTTGGCGCGGACGCGCTGTGCTTCCTGATGCAACCCGAATACGGTGGCGATCAGCATGGCGACGGTCATTGCGGTGGCGAGCATGTAGATCAGCATGTGCGTGTTCTCCTGCGCCTAACAACGATTAGATGGGTGTTTGGTTTCATCTCCTGCAGCTGCAACTTAGTGAACACTGCGTGAAGCTGTTGTGAGCGGCACATTCATCTGTCGTTCACGTCGGCCAAAAGGTTCACGGCGCGGGCTGGCGATCGGATTTGCCTTTAGGAGAGAGGCTCGCTAGAAGCACCTGCCATGACCGAACGCATCGCCCTTTATGCCGGCTCTTTCGACCCGCTGACCAACGGCCATCTCGACGTGCTGAAGGCGTCGCTGGCCGTGGCGGATACAATCTATGCGGCGATCGGCATCCATCCCGGCAAGAAGCCGTTGTTTTCCTTCGAGGAACGGGTTGGCCTGATCGAAACGGCCGCGAAGGCAGAATTCGGCAGCGACGGTGCGCGTATCAAAGTAGTTGCCTTCGACGGGTTGGTAATCGACGCGGCCAGGAAGCATGGCGCCTCGATCATGATCCGCGGCCTGCGCGACGGCACCGACCTTGACTATGAGATGCAGATGGCCGGCATGAACGAGACCATGGCGCCGGAGCTGCAGACGGTGTTCCTGCCCGCCAGCCCTTCAGTGCGCACCATTACCGCCACACTTGTGCGCCAGATAGCTTCGATGGGAGGCGACATCCGCCCCTTCGTGCCGGCGGCCGTGGCCGGCGCGCTCACCGCCAAATTCGCGAAATAAAATGCATGTCACCCAAAAGTGGAACCCGGCTTTGGGTAACGACATGCATGAACGAAGATATTCGGAGAAAGATCCCATGCAGCTGAAAAAGCTTGCCTTCTTGCTTGCCGTGCTTGCCGGTCTTGTGACCGCATCCGTGTCGGCCTTTGCCGCCGATCCGGAAAACACCATGATCGTAACGCTGAAGGACGGCGACGTGACCATCGCGCTGAGGCCCGACCTTGCGCCGAAGCACGTCGCGCAGATCAAAAAGCTGGTGCGCCAGGGCGCCTACGACAACGTCGCCTTTCACCGCGTCATTGACGGCTTCATGGCGCAGACCGGCGACGTCAAGTTCGGCAACATGAAGAGCGGCTTCAATGCCGACGCTGTCGGCACCGGCGGCTCCGATCTTCCTGACCTGCCGGCCGAATTCTCCAGCACGGAGCACTACCAGCGCGGCGTGGTCGGCATGGCCCGCTCCGACGATCCGAATTCCGCCAATTCGCAATTCTTCATCATGTTCGCGCCGGCACCGCCGCTCGATGGCCAGTACACCATCGTTGGCAATGTCGTCAGCGGCATGGAGTTGGTGGACCACATCAAGAAAGGCGACGAGGCGCAGAACGGGACGGTGACCGACCCCGATCGCATGATCAAGGTGCGCATCGCCGCGGACGGCAAGTAACCCCAATTGTTCAAAAGGATATTTCTGACATGGCCGAAATCAAGGACCGCGAGAACGCGCTTATCATGGACACGACCAAGGGCAAGGTCGTCATCGAATTGTTTCCAGATCTGGCGCCCGGCCATGTCGGCCGTATCAAGGAGCTGGCGCGCGAAGGCGCCTATGACGGCGTGGTCTTCCACCGCGTCATCGACGGCTTCATGGCGCAGACCGGCGACGTGAAGTTCGGCAATTCCAACAAGCCGTCTTTCGCGCCATCGCGCGCCGGCACTGGCGGTTCCGACAAACCCGATCTGAAGGCCGAGTTCTCCAACGCCAACCACGGCCGCGGCACCTGCTCGATGGCGCGCTCGCAGAACCCGAACTCGGCCAATTCGCAGTTCTTCATCTGCTTCGACGATGCCGCCTTCCTCAACCGCCAGTACACGGTATGGGGCCAGGTCATCGAAGGCATGGACAACGTCGACAAGATCAAGCGCGGCGAACCGGTGCAGGATCCTGACAAGATCGTGTCGCTCAAGGTCGCGGCCGACGTGAAATGACCGGCCGGGCTGTCGCGGCAATCGCATTTGTGCTCGTCGCGGCGGCCACTCCGGCGCTGGCAACGGAATCGATCGTCTGCAGCGCCGACGGCGGCGCGGCATCGATCGACGTTTTGATGGGACACACGGCCGTCATTGCGGTCGCGCGTGTGTGGCTGGATGCCGGCGGCAAGACATGGACCACGGATGGACAGCCAGGCTCAACGAAAGTCATCGTTGGACAGGCATTCGAAGACGACGAGCGCATGCTGATCGACCTCACCGACGAAGGCATCAGTTCGATCGTCGCCAAATTGCGGCTGGTCAAGGCCAGCGAGCAGTCCAGCTTCGCGATGGGCGGCACATTGAGCATAGACGGTGTCGGCGCCTGGGCGGTGACCTGCCCGGAACCTTGAGGCGGGGATCTCTTGCGCGTCGACCTTTTCGACTTCGATCTGCCGGAGGAGCGCATCGCGCTTCGCCCAGCCGAGCCGCGCGACAGTGCCAGGATGCTGGTGGTCAGGCCGGGTGAGGGGCTCGAAGACCGGACGGTGCGCGACCTGCCGGCCCTGCTCAAGGCCGGTGATGTGCTGGTCTTCAACGACACCAAGGTCATTCCGGCACAGCTGAAAGGCATCAGGCGGCGCGGCGAGGCGGCGGCGCAGGTCGAAGCCACGCTGCATATGCGGATGGCGCCCGACCGCTGGCTCGCCTTCATGCGTCCGGGCAAGCGCATCGCCGCCGGCGATCGTATCCATTTCGGTCATGACGCCAATTCCTGCCTTCTCGGCCAGCTCGACGCGAACGTGATCGAGAAGGGAGAAGGCGGCGAGGTGCTGCTCGGCTTCGACCTGTCAGGTCCGTTCCTCGACGAGGCGCTGCATGCAGTCGGCCACATCCCGCTGCCGCCCTACATCGCCTCCAAGCGTGACGACGACGAACGCGACCGCAGCGACTATCAGACCATTTATGCGAGGGAGGAGGGCGCGGTCGCCGCGCCGACGGCAGGGCTGCATTTCACGCCGGAGCTGTTTGCGACGCTCGACGCCAAGGGCATAGAGCGCCGTTTCGTCACGCTGCATGTCGGCGCCGGCACGTTCCTGCCGGTGAAGGCGGACGACACCGCCGACCACAAGATGCACGCCGAAACCGGTTCGGTCAGCCCGGAAACCGCCGAGGCGCTGAATGCGGCGAAAGCAAAAGGAGGGCGCATTATCGCCGTCGGCACGACATCGCTGCGCTTATTGGAGAGCGCGGCTGGCGAGGACGGCAGGCTGGCCGCATGGTCAGGCCCGACAGACATCTTCATCACGCCCGGCTATCGTTTCAAGACCGCAGACTTGCTGATGACCAATTTCCATCTGCCGCGTTCGACGCTGTTCATGCTGGTTTCGGCCTTCTGCGGTTTGCAGACGATGCGGGCGGCCTATGCGCATGCCATCGAGAATCGCTACAGGTTTTATTCCTATGGAGACGCAAGTCTTCTGTTCAGGGAGGATACCGATGGACGATGACCTGGAAACCTTCGACCGGGAAGCCTTGATCGCCGAGGTCAGGAAACTGCGCGCCGGCATCCGCCAACACCGCGACGCCACCGGCCATGATCTGTGCTGGCACCATCCCGACCTCTGGTCACTTTTGCCCGAAAAGACCGACCCGGCGATTGCCGTGCCGCCGTGGCCGAAATTCATGCGCGGCTGCATCCGCTACCGGCAATCACTCGACAAGCAGGCCCCGGACGCGCCGGTATTCGACAAGGAGTTCGATGGCTAGGGAATTCAATGACTGACGCATTCACCTTCAAGGTGCTGGCGACCGACGGCAGGGCGCGGCGTGGTGCAATCACCATGCCGCGCGGGGAAATCCGCACGCCTGCCTTCATGCCGGTCGGTACCGGCGGCACGGTGAAGGCCATGTATGTGGATCAGGTGCGCGGCGTCGGCTCGGACATTATCCTCGGCAACACCTACCACCTGATGCTAAGACCCGGCGCCGAGCGCGTGGCGCGGCTCGGCGGCCTGCATGAATTCGCCCGCTGGCCGCATCCAATCCTGACCGACAGCGGCGGCTTCCAGGTGATGTCGCTGTCGAAGCTGCGGAAAGTGACCGAGAACGGCGTTACCTTCCGTTCGCATATCGACGGCGGCGCCTACGAGATGTCGCCGGAGCGTTCGATAGAGATCCAGGGGCTGCTCGATTCCGACATCCAGATGCAGCTCGACGAATGCACGGCTCTGCCGGCCAAGCAGAACGAGATCGAGCGTGCCATGGAGTTGTCGTTGCGCTGGGCCGAGCGTTGCAAGACGGCATTCGGCGAGCAGCCCGGCAAGGCGATGTTCGGCATTGTGCAAGGCGGCGACGTGCCGGATCTGCGGCTGCGCTCGGCGCAGGCGCTGAAGGCAATGGAGCTGAAGGGCTACGCGATCGGCGGGCTGGCTGTCGGCGAGCCGCAAGCGGTGATGCTGGAGATGCTCGACATCACTTGCCCGGAGCTGCCGGCTGACCGGCCGCGCTACCTGATGGGCGTCGGCACCCCGGACGACATTTTGAAGTCGGTGGCGCGCGGCATCGACATGTTCGACTGCGTGATGCCGACGCGGGCAGGGCGCCACGGCCTAGCCTACACACGGCGCGGCAAGGTCAATCTGCGCAACGCCCGCCATGCCGACGATCCGCGTCCGCTCGATGAGGCAAGCGACTGCCCGGCCGCACGCGACTATTCGAGGGCCTATTTGCATCATCTGGTGCGCTCGCAAGAGGCGCTTGGGGCGATGCTCCTGACCTGGAACAATCTGTCCTATTACCAGCAGCTGATGCGCGACATTCGTGAAGCGATCGAGGCTGGCAGGTTCGCCGAAGAAGCCGAGATCATCACGCAGCAATGGGCAAACGGTGACCTCGCCGTCCGGTAGGCATGCTCGCCAGGAATCCGGCTCCAGGGAGGAGTTGTCCCTGCCATGAACTGTTTTGAAACGACTGCCCAATAAGCATTGCCGGACGACATCGGGCGAGGATCAAGAACCTGTTCGTTTCGCGGCACGTTTCAGTTCCTGGCACGACGGTGCGGACGAACGGCATCGCTTCGCCTTCGCCCTCCGTGGCTGTCCAGCGATGGACGGCTGGGTCGTTGCTTGCCGCTCTGATAATCGCCGTGACCGGTCTGGTCTTGCGCTTGCTTGGCGCGCGCGGCGACCTTTGGCTGGACGAGATCTGGAGCTTTGCGCTGATCGAGCCGCTGACGTCGATCGACCAGATATTCTGGCACGTCAATCACGACAACAATCATTTCCTCAACTCGGTCTATCTCTATCTCATTGGCCCCGATGCTTCGCCGCTGATCCAGCGAGGTCTGTCGATAGCATTAGGCGTTGCCACGATCGCTGCGGCGGCAGCGAGCGCCGCATCGCGCGGACGACAGGCGATGATTACCACAAGCGTGTTGTTTGCCGTGAGCTACCCAATGGTCCATTACGGCTCGGAGGCGCGCGGCTATGCCGGCCTTGTGCTGTTCACGCTGCTTTCGGTGGTTTTTCTGGAGCGCCGGCTCGACAATAGACGGTGGTCTGGCGCGGCCTTGGCAGCGGCGATCCTTTTCGGCTTCCTGTGCCATCTCACCATGATCGGAATGGTGGCGGTCCTCGCAATCTGGACCGCCTGGCTCGCCTGGCAGCGTACGGCGAAGGTCGGCCGCGTCGTTGCGGACCTGGCGTCGATCTTCCTGCCGGGCTTGCTTGCCGTGCTGCCGCTGGCTGTCGGCGTGTTTGTCGGCTGCAGGCTGTTCGGCTTCAGTGTCGGTGGTGTTTCGCCATTCTCGATTGCCGCCTTCGCGCAGGGCTATGGCGGGATGATCCGCTCTCTGTTCGGCCTGCCACCCTGGTTTGGCGACGGGCCTTATATCGTTGCCGCCTGCGGTCTTGTCGGCCTCTCCGCCGGTGTCTGGCGCGGTCGTCGAGCCAGCCTTTATGCCATCGGGATTATCGGACTGCCTTTGCTCATGGCGGCGGCGCATCTGCCCAACCTTGAGTTCCCGCGCTATTTCATCATCAGCGGAACATTGCTGCTGCTCTGGGCCGGCGAGATGATTGGCCGCGGCTTGGATGCTCGCGGGACTGCCAGGCTGCT
This sequence comes from Mesorhizobium sp. M0664, assembly GCF_040320565.1. NCBI lineage: Bacteria > Pseudomonadati > Pseudomonadota > Alphaproteobacteria > Hyphomicrobiales > Phyllobacteriaceae > Mesorhizobium > Mesorhizobium sp. M0664. The sequence goes on along the minus strand of NZ_JAMYPW010000016.1, from coordinate 50,884 downwards.
TGCGATGGGAGCGCTGGCGATCGTGGTGAGTGGAAGCATTTCGTCGCTGCTTCAGTTCTATCAATATGGACGCGGCTCCTACGCCGCTATCGTTGATGAAATGACCAGGAACGGCGCAACCACCTATGCCAGCGACGGTAATTTCCGCACCCCCATTGTCGTCAACTATTTTGCGGCGCGAATGGATCGTCGGGCATTGCTGGTTCCAGACGACGGGATGTGCACCGAACGGCCCGCCTGGCTAGTCCTCGAGGGGGACGTGGACAAACAAGCCGAACATATCGAACGGACGGCCGCATGCGCTCTGGCCTATGAACGGGCCGATGCGTCGAGGCATTGGGGGTTTTCAGGCCTGAGCTGGACGCTCTACCGGCGACAGGATTGAAACACCCCTTTAGGTGCTGAGCGACGTGGACGCACGCAGGCTGCAGCCGGTGATCCGAAAGCTGCCGTCAGGCTGTAGTTCGAGCGTGTAGACCGCCTCGTAGTCCTTGCCATCCGGGCCGACGATGAGCACTTGCTGGATGATCGAGGTCGGGCTCGTCTCGCGAACCTTGCCGAAGGAGTAGGTCTGCGGTTGGCGCACCGGCGGATAGCCTTTTGTCACCATGTTCATGAAGGTATCGACAGTCGGAAAGATGCGTTTCACATTCGGTGCGGCAAAGCTGTAGGCCGTCATTCCGTCATTGGCGATGAAGGCCCTCAACTGCCCATCGATGACTGTCTGCGCCGCTTTGACTTCGGCGTCGCCAGCAAAGGCCTGGGATGCGAAAATGAATGGAACGACTGCGAATGCGAAAAACGCGCGGCGCATGGCCTGTCTCCGTTGTCCCTGAGAAATCGCTGCCTGAAGGTACATGATACCATACGCTTTGCAGTGCTTCAGGGTTTCAGCCGAGCGCAAACATTCGGCGTGGCAGTCCGTGTCCGAGCCGAGAAAGCATTGTCGAGGCGAGAACAGCCTGAGCGATTGCCGATGCTTGAAAGCCGGGCGGCAGTCTGCCACAAGGGCCGCTCGATTAGAGCGTGCGATGTGAGCAGGACCAGGCAATGAAGGCATTTTTCGTGCAGATAAAGTGCGATCTGGGCAAGGCCTACGACGTTGCCAGCGCCCTGGCCGATGCCGAGATTGCTTCGGAAATCTACTCGACAGCCGGAAACTACGACCTGCTCGCCAAATTCTATGTCGACGACGAGGAAGACATCGGCCACTTTGTCAACGAGAAAGTGCAGATTCTTCCCGGCATCAAGGACACGTTCACGGTCGTCACCTTTCGCGCGTTTTGATCCGCATCCGGCATCTGCCCGGACACCAGGCAAAGCCTGATCAAGGCCCTATTGGTGCTGCCTTAATTTTAGGCAAGTGCGATATACTGATCGCCGGCGCCCAACAAATCACCGATTGCGCTTGATTTTCTCCAGCCAGGCCAGTGAAATGGCGCCACAGGGGAGTATGCGATTGGCAGCGTTCGATGAAATGCTTCCGGAAGTTTCCGGGCTGAGAAAACCGTATTCGGCTTACGATCGCTGGCTGAAGGAACAGGACCCGGCCAGACTTACCGAGAAGATGCAGGACGCCGAACGCGTCTTTCGCAAGACAGGCATCACTTTCGCCGTCTACGGCGAGCAGGAAGCATCGGAGCGGCTGATACCCTTCGATATCGTTCCGCGCATCATTTCGGGCAATGAATGGCGACGGCTGACGCAAGGCATCGAGCAGCGCGTCCAGGCGCTGAACGCCTTTCTCGACGACATCTACCATCGCCAGGAGATCTTACGCGCCGGCCGGGTGCCGAAGGAGTTGATCGCCAAGAACGAGGCGTTCCTGCCCGAGATGATCGGGGTGCGGCCGCCGGCCGGCGTCTATACCCACATCATCGGCGTCGACATCGTACGCATCAGCGAGAACGAGTTCTACGTGCTGGAGGACAATGCGCGCACGCCGTCCGGCGTCTCCTACATGCTGGAGAACCGCGAGACGATGATGCAGCTCTTTCCCGAGCTGTTCCAGCAGATCAAGGTGCGGCCAGTTGAGAATTACCCGCAGCTCTTGCGCCAGTCGCTGGCGGCAGTGCGGCCGCAAAGCACCAAGGGCGCGCCGACCATTGCCGTGCTGACGCCGGGCAGCTTCAACTCGGCCTATTTCGAACATGCTTTCCTTGCCGACCAGATGGGCGTGCAGCTTGTCGAGGGGCAGGATCTGCGCGTCGTCGATGGCCATGTCGCGATGCGCACCACCGAGGGCTACAAGCAGATCGACGTGCTTTACCGTCGTGTCGACGACTCGTTCCTCGATCCGCTGACCTTCCGCCCCGACTCGGCACTTGGCGTGCCGGGCATTATGGACGTCTACCGCGCCGGCAACATCACGATCGCCAATGCGCCGGGAACCGGCATCGCCGACGACAAGGCGATTTATTCCTACATGCCCGAGATCGTCGAATTCTATACCGGCCGCAAGGCGATCCTCGGCAACATCCCGACCTGGCGCTGCTCGGAGCCGGACAGCCTGAAATACGTGCTCGAGCACATCGATGAATTGGTTATCAAGGAGGTCCACGGTTCCGGCGGTTACGGCATGCTGGTCGGTCCGGCGGCGACCAAGAAGGAATGCGAGGAGTTTTCCAAAAAGCTCGCGGCAAAACCGTCGAACTACATCGCCCAGCCGACGCTGGCGCTGTCGACCTGTCCGATCCTGACGGACAAGGGGCTGGCGCCGCGCCATGTCGATCTGCGCCCCTATGTGCTGGTTTCCGACCGTATCCAGATCGTGCCCGGCGGGCTGACCCGAGTAGCGCTCAAGGAAGGCTCGCTGGTCGTCAATTCCTCGCAAGGCGGGGGCACGAAGGATACGTGGGTGTTGGATGATTAGAGTGAAAGTAGTGAATAGTGAATAGTGAATAGTGAATAGTGAATAGTGAATAGTGAATAGTGAATAGTGAATAGGTAAGGATGTGGGTCGTTGATGTTGGTGAAATGCCCTGAAGTGAAGCGCGCGGAACCGTGCCCTGGAATCCGGATAGTCACCATTCACCATTCACCTTTCACTATTCACCACAGGACCGCCTGACATGCTTCTCGGCCGCACCGCCAACGGGCTCTACTGGATGAACCGCTACATCGAGCGGGCGGAAAACATGGCGCGGCTGGTGGATGCCGGCTTGCGCATGGCGCTGACTCGTACTCAGAACGCTTCGGAGGAGTGGAATTCGGTGCTGCTCAGCGCCGGTTCGGACGCCAGCTTCACGCAGAAATATTCCGACTACACCGCCGCCAATGTCGCCGACTATCTGCTGCGCGACACATCGAACCCGTCGAGCACGATGTCGTCTATCGAAACGGCCCGTAACAATGCCCGCATGGTGCGTACCGCACTGACGCGTGAAACCTGGGAAAGCATCAACGAAGCCTGGATGTCGCTGAAGCGGATGCTGGCCAAGCCGATCGACGAGCGCGACCTGCCCAACGCGCTCGACGCAATCAAGCGCGAGACGGCGCTGATCCGCGGCTCGTTCTACGGCACGATGCTGCGCAACGAGATTTTCGATTTTTCGCAGCTCGGCACGTATGTCGAACGCGCCGACAACACCGCGCGCATCCTGGATGTGAAATACTACGTGCTGTTGCCGTCGATCTCCTGGGTCGGCTCGACGCTCGACAACTACCAGTGGGAATCGATCCTGCGCTCGGTGTCGGCGCACCGTTCCTATCGCTGGGTCTATGATGCCGACTACAAGCCGAGCAACATCGCCGATTATCTGATCCTCAACGTCCGCATGCCGCGCTCGCTGACCTTTTGCTACCGCTTCCTGACGGAGCATCTCAAATTCCTGGGTGACGACTATGGGGAGCGCCACGCCTGTCATGCGACGGCTGCCAAGACCCAGGCCATGCTGACGGCCGGGTCGATCAAGGATATTTTCGACGCCGGCCTGCACGAATTCCTGGCCAATTTCATCCGCGACAACACCAGGCTCGGCGACGAGATCGCGCAGGATTACAGGTTCTATTGAGCATGATCCCAAAAAGCGGAGACCGGTTTTCGGAAAAGCTCATGCTCCAGGGACGAGTGCGATGCGGCTGAAGATCACCCACCGGACCGAATACCGCTACGATGCGCCGGTGCATTATCTGTTGCAGCGTTTGCGGCTGCTCCCGGTGAACGGGCGCACCCAGACGGTGCTGTCCTGGGCGCTGAGGATCGAAGGCGCACGCGAGGAAGTGCGCTTCACCGACCATTTCGGCAATGATACCCGGCTGTTGAGCGTCGAGGGCGAGCGCGACTTCATCACCGTCGAAGCAGCCGGCGAAGTGGTGACGCGCGACACCGCTGGCGTCTGCGGACCGCACCAGGGTTTCGCGCCGCTCTGGCTGTTCGGCCAGGAAACGCCGCTGACGACGATCGGAAGCGGCATTCGCGAGCTTGCTGCCTCGGTCGGCAAGGGTACCGACATCGAAAGGCTGCACCGGTTGATGGCGGTGATCGGCGAGCGCGTCGCTTATACGCCGGACACCACCAACGTGACGACGCCGGCCGAAGAGGCCTTGGCGCTCAAGACCGGCGTTTGCCAGGACCACAGCCACATCTTCGTTGCCGCGGCGCGTGCCATGGATTTTCCGGCCCGCTATATCAGCGGCTACCTGATGATGGATGCGGCCATCGAGCAGGCGGCAAGCCACGCCTGGGCCGAGGCGCATATCTCGGGCCTCGGCTGGGTCGCCTTCGATGTCGCCAACGGCATTTCTCCGGACGAGCGTTATGTGAAGGTGGCGACCGGCCGCGATTATCGCGACGCCACGCCGGTATCTGGAATTCGGCTGGGACAGGCGGAAGAACAGCTTGCGGTCACCGTCACCGTGGAGCAGTAATCCCCGGCAAGATTGTTGCCAAAGAGATTCGATGACCTATTGCGTCGGCCTGAAGATCGATCGCGGGCTCGTGTTCATGTCGGACACGCGCACCAACGCCGGCATGGATTCGATCTCGACCTTCAGGAAGATGCATGTCTGGGAAGAGCCGGGCGAGCGCGTCATCGTTTTGATGTCGGCCGGCAATCTGGCGACGACGCAGGCCGTGGTCAGCCTGCTCGACGAACGCACCAAGGCAGTGGCGGAGCGCCGTGCCACACTGCTCGAAACGCCCTCCATGTACCAGACAGTCCGGTTGGTCGGAGACACCGTCAAGGAGGTCATCGCCAGTTCGTCGCCGGCGGGCGAAAAGGCGGATTCCTACTTCAACGCCTCCTTCATCCTCGGCGGTCAGATCAAGGGCAGCGCGCCGCGCCTGTTCATGATCTATCCGGAAGGCAATTTCATCGAATCCACCGACGACACGCCGTTCTTCCAGATCGGAGAGACCAAATACGGCAAGCCGATCATTATCCGTGCGTATGAAAGGACCATGAGTTTCGCCGAGACGGTGAAGTTGCTGCTGGTGTCGTTCGACTCGACGCTGAAGTCGAACCTGTCGGTCGGCCTGCCGCTCGACCTGCTGTTCTATGAAAAGGACACTTTCAAGGTCGGCCTCAAAAAGCGAATAACCCAGGACGATCAATATTATCGTACGATCTCGGATAGCTGGTCGAACGCGCTGAAGACCGCCTTTGCCAGTCTGCCTGATTTTCCCGAATGAAAACCTTCGTTTTTCGTGCTCTTTGATCGCGGCTCGATGAGGCGCTAGGGAGGCGAAGATGAATAGCAACGAATTCCGCGAATGGTCGCTGCGAGCGGCTGAATGGGGCGTCGACTACAGAAACGGCCTTCGCGAAACACCGGTGCGGCCGCTTGTCGAGCCGGGCGAAATCTTCAAAAGCATCGATGCCGCGCCGCCGGAAGACAGCGAAACGATGCAGGCAATCTTCGCCGATTTCGAACAAAAGATCTTGCCGGGCATGACGCACTGGCAGCATCCGCGTTTCTTCGCCTATTTCCCGGCTAACGCGGCACCGGTCTCCGTGGTGGCCGAGTATCTGGTTTCCGCGATGGCCGCGCAATGCATGCTCTGGCAGACCTCGCCGGCGGCAACCGAGCTCGAGACGCGTGTCGTCGACTGGATGCGGCAGGCGCTTGGTTTGCCGGAGGGATTTTCCGGCGTCATGCAGGATTCGGCTTCATCGGCGACGCTTGCCGCCGTGCTGACAATGCGCGAGCGCGCGCTCGACTGGCAAGGCAACAAGAACGGCTTGCAAGGGCAGCCGGTCGTGCGGATCTACTCTTCCGACCAGGTCCATACTTCTATCGACCGGGCGATCTGGGTGTCGGGCATCGGCGAGGCGAACCTCGTGCGCATTCCGGTCGCCGGACGCTTCCGCGCCATGCAGACGGCGGCTCTGGAAGCCGCGATCGTTACCGACCGCGAAAACGGCATGCTGCCGGCGGGCATCATCGCCAGCGTCGGCGGCACAAGTACCGGCGGCACCGACAATGTGGCGGCTGTTGCCGAGGTGGCGAAGCGGCACGGGCTCTACCTGCATGTCGATGCCGCATGGGCCGGCTCCGCCATGATCTGCCACGAGTTCCGGCATTTCTGGACCGGCGCCGAAAATGCCGATTCCATCGTCTTCAACCCGCATAAATGGTTGGGGGCACAGTTCGATTGCTCGATGCAGTTCATCCGCCAGCCGGAAGACCTGGTCCGCACGCTGGCGATCAAGCCCGAATTCCTGAAAACGCATGGCCGCGACGGGGTCATCAACTACTCCGAATGGTCGGTGCCGCTCGGACGGAGGTTCCGCGCTCTGAAACTTTGGTTCCTGCTGCGTGCGCATGGCTTGGAAAATCTGCGGAACATGATCCGCAACCATGTTGCCTGGAGCGAGAGCCTCGCCGCGCGGCTGGCTCGGGAACCGGATTTCGAGATCGTCACGGAACCGATGCTGTCGCTATTCTCATTCCGCCATCTCGCGGCTGCGGCCATCGACTCTGACGAGCACAATTTGCGGTTGGTCAGCGCGATCAACGATGACGGCCGCATTTACCTGACGCAGACCCGGGTGGACGGGCAGGTGGCGATCCGCTTTCAGGTCGGGCAGTTCGAAACGACTGCGGCGGACGTCGATACTGCGTTCGAGGTCATCACTGAGATCGCGCGTGGGCTGAGTTGATAGCCTCGTCGAGATCGCGCCGGAGCTTTTCTCGCTGCAGTCGTCCGATTTTCATTAGCCGGCCCATACCTGTTCATGGCTTTCGTTTTCAGCTATAGACGAGAAAAACGAAAATGAGAGGGTTGCTAGATGTATCTGTCGCCGCGTCATTCCGAAATCATCCAGATGGCCAAGGACCATGGCCGCGTACTGGTCGAGGAGCTGGCGACGCATTTCAACGTGACGCCGCAGACGATCCGCAAGGATCTCAACGATCTCTGCGACCAGCGGCTTTTGTCCCGCATCCATGGCGGGGCATTGTTCCCCTCCGGCATCGAGAACATGGAATATGAGGCTCGGCGCAAGATCGCCGCCGAGGAGAAGGAGGCGATCGGCCGCGCAGCAGCCCGGCTGATCCCCGACAACGCGTCTCTGTTCATCAATATCGGGACAACGACGGAAGCTGTCAGCAAGTCGCTTCTCGATCACAGCGGCCTGATGGTCATCACCAATAACATCAATGTTGCCAACAGGATGCGCATATATCCTTCGATCGAGGTGGTGATCGCCGGCGGTGTCGTCCGCGGTTCCGACGGCGGTGTGGTCGGCGAGGCCGCGGTCGATTTCATCAGGCAGTTCAAGGTCGATTTTGCGGTGATCGGCGCCTCGGCCATCGACCATGACGGCGCACTGCTCGACTTCGATTTTCGCGAGGTGAAGGTGGCTCAGGCGATCATCGCCAACGCCCGACATGTGATCCTGGTGTCGGACCAGACCAAATTCGAGCGCACCGCGCCCGTCCGCATCGGCCATCTGTCGCAGGTCAACACCTTTATCACCGATCGTTGCGACATCCCGTCGGTGCGTAAGATCTGCCAGGAGGCAGAAGTTCAGCTGATCGAAACGTCGCTCTCCTAGAGATGCCGTAGCGGCATCTTCCGCCCATCATATTTCGTTTGACATTCGTTATCATTTCGAAATAATTCCGCTACGGTTTCGCAAGAACCCAAAAATGCTGCAATGCGAAGTCGAGGGAGGATTCTTTGAGCGCATCACCGATTCATGACATTTTCGTCATCGGTGGCGGCATCAATGGCTGCGGCATCGCCCGCGATGCCGTTGGACGTGGCTTTTCGGTCTTTCTTGCCGAGATGAACGATCTGGCCAGCGGGACCTCTTCCGGCTCGACCAAACTGATCCATGGCGGCTTGCGCTATCTCGAATTCTACGAATTCCGCCTGGTACGCGAAGCGCTGATGGAACGCGAGGTCCTGTGGAGGAACGCGCCGCACATCATCTGGCCGATGCGCTTCGTGCTGCCATACGCCAAGGGGCTGCGTCCGGCCTGGCTGATCCGGCTCGGGCTTTTCCTCTACGACCATATTGGCGGGCGCAAATTGCTGCCGCCGACGAAAACGCTGGACATGGCTAAGGATCCGGCCGGCAAGCCGCTGAAGCCGCTGTTTCGAAAGGCGTTCGAATATTCGGACGGTTGGGTCAACGATGCCCGGCTGGTTGTGTTGAACGCCCGCGACGCTGCCGAACGCGGTGCAACCATTCGAACCCGAACAAAGGTCGTCAGCGCACGCCGCGAAGGCAATCTCTGGACGGTCAGGCTTGAAAATGTGCGGACCGGCGATACCGAGGAGGTCAAGGCGCGGCTGCTGGTCAATGCCGCCGGCCCGTGGGTCGATCAGGTGCTGTCGGCCACCGTCGGCCTGAACGACGTGCACAATGTCCGCCTCGTACAAGGCAGCCATATCGTCGTGGGCAAGAAATTCGACGACCCACGCGCCTATTTCTTTCAGAACAAGGACGGGCGCATCATTTTCGCCATCCCTTACGAGGACGAATTCACGCTCATCGGCACCACCGACCGTGACTATCCCGGCGATCCGCACGACGTCAGGATCAGTGACGCCGAGATCGGCTATCTCTGCGCTGCGGCAAGCGAATATTTCGCGCAGCCGGTCAAGCCGTCGGATATCGTCTGGACCTATTCCGCGGTGCGACCGCTCTACGACGATGGCGCCTCAAAGGCGCAGGAAGCCACCCGAGACTATGTGCTGAAGGCCGATGGAGGCGAGGGTGCCGCCCCGATCGTCAACGCCTTTGGCGGCAAGATCACGACCTACCGCCGATTGTCGGAATCGATGCTCGAGAAGATCGAGGGTTTTCTCGGCAAGCGCGGCAAACCATGGACGGCAAACGCGCCGCTGCCCGGCGGTGACTTTCCCGTCACCGGCTTCGATGCCGAGGTGGCGAAATTGAAAACGGCGTACCCGTTCCTCGACGCCCGGCTGGCCCGCCGGTTGACCCGGCTCTACGGCACCCGCGCAAGGAAGCTGCTGGGCCTCGCCAAGTCGAACGTCGATCTTGGCCGCAACTTCGGCGCCGATCTCTACGAAGCCGAGGTGCGCTACCTCGTCGAAAACGAATGGGCGATGACTGCCGAGGATGTATTGTGGCGCCGGACCAAGCGCGGCCTGCGTCTCAGCCGTGAGCAGGCGGCAGTGCTCGACGAGTTCATGCGCGGAATAAGCCGGCAGCACGTAGCGGCTGCCGAATAGGAACGGCCGACTGATGCAGAAAGCCTGGGAGGAGGCATCATGCTTGAACTGAGAAACGTGACGAAGACGGTGGGTGCGGCGGAACATATCCGCGACGTCTCGCTGACGCTTCAGCACGGCTCGCTCAACGTCCTGCTCGGGCCGACGCTCTCCGGCAAGACCAGCCTGATGCGGCTGATGGCGGGCCTCGACGTGCCGACCTCGGGCTCGGTCTGGTTTGATGGCAAGGATGTCACCGGCATGCCGGTGCAAAAGCGCAACGTCGCCATGGTCTACCAGCAATTCATCAATTATCCGGCGATGACGGTCTACGAAAACATCGCCTCACCGCTGCGGGTGGCCGGCACGGATCAGGCAACGATCGACAGGGAGGTGCGCAATGCCGCCGCCCTTCTCAAACTAACGCCCTATCTCGACCGGACGCCTCTCAGTCTGTCGGGCGGCCAGCAGCAGCGCACCGCGCTGGCCCGCGCGATCGTCAAGAATGCCAGCCTCGTGCTGCTCGACGAGCCGCTCGCCAATCTCGACTACAAGCTGCGCGAAGAATTACGCGCGGAACTGCCGAAAGTCTTCGCGGCCGCCGGTACAATCTTTGTTTATGCCACGACCGAGCCGCACGAAGCCTTGCTGCTCGGCGGCAACACGGCGACGCTTTCCGAAGGCAGCATCACCCAGTTCGGGCCGACCATCGAAGTGTTCCGCAAACCGGTTGATCTGGTGACGGCGAGAACCTTCGCCGATCCGCCGCTCAACACCATCGTGCTTGCCAAGAAGGGTCTGGATTTCCTGCTCGAGGGCGGCGTGAAATTGCCGGTGCCGGCGGAACTCTTCGGCATTGCTGATGCGATCTATACGATCGGCTTCCAGCCGCATCATTTGTCCCTCGATCGGCCCAACGCCGCCGCAGTGCCGGTGCGCGCAAAGGTGACGATCACCGAGATCACCGGATCGGAAAGCTTCGTCCATCTCGATTTTGCCGATGCGCGCTGGGTCATGCTGACCCATGGCATTCGCGACTTCGAGCCGGACGAGGAGGTCGAGGTGTTCATCGACCCGCGCCACATCATGGTCTTCGACGAGCACGGCCGTGCCGTGGCCGCGCCGAAGCTGGCGGCCTAGGAGGAAGCGATGGCGCGCATCGATGTCAATCATATCCGCCACTCCTATCTGCAGAACCCGCGCACGGATGCCGATTTCGCGCTGAAGGAAGTGCACCACACCTTCGAGGATGGCGGCGCTTATGCGCTGCTCGGCCCATCCGGCTGCGGCAAGACCACGCTGCTCAACATCATTTCGGGATTGCTGCATCCCTCGCATGGCCAGCTGCTGTTCAACGGCAGGGACGTGACCAATCTGTCGACCCAAGAGCGCAACATCGCCCAGGTCTTCCAGTTCCCGGTGATCTACGACACGATGACCGTCTACGACAATCTGGCGTTCCCGCTGCGCAATCGCGGCGTGCCGGAGCCCGACGTCGACCGCAAGGTGCGCGAGACGCTGGAGATGACCGGGCTGGCCGATATGGCCAAACGAAAGGCGCGCGGACTGACCGCCGACCAGAAGCAGAAGATCTCGCTCGGGCGCGGGCTGGTGCGCTCCGACGTCAACGCCATCCTGTTCGACGAGCCTTTGACAGTCATCGACCCGCATATGAAATGGGTGCTGCGCTCGCAGTTGAAGCAGCTTCACCGCCGCTTCGGTTATACCATGGTCTATGTCACGCATGACCAGACCGAGGCGTTGACCTTCGCCGACAGGGTGGTCGTCATGTATGACGGCGAAATCGTGCAGATCGGCACACCGGCGGAGCTGTTCGAGCGCCCGCGCCACACCTTTGTCGGCTATTTCATCGGCTCGCCCGGCATGAATGTCATGCCGGTGGCGATCGACGGCAAGACAGCGAAGCTGGGCTCGCAGCAGATCGAACTGCCGGGCGTGCCCAAGGCGGGCGGCGGCGCCATCGAACTCGGCATCCGTCCCGAATATGTGCGCCTGGGCAGTAAGGGCATGGCCGTCCGGATCAGCAAGGTCGAGGACGTCGGCCGCCACAAGGTGGTCCGTGCCAATCTTGAAGGGCGCGAGATCGCCGCCGTCATCGGCGAGGACGAGACAGTTCCGGCTGATCCGAAGGTGCGGTTCGACCCGGCCGGCATCAACATCTATGCCAATTCCTGGCGCGTCGAGATGGGAGCCTGAAGTGGAAAAGACCTGGAACAACAGAGCCTGGTTCCTGGTGCTGCCGGTGCTGCTGCTGGTGGCGTTCTCGGCGGTCATACCGCTGATGACGGTCGTCAATTATTCGGTGCAGGACACTTTCGGCAATAACGTCTTCTTCTGGGCCGGCACGGAATGGTTCGAGGAACTGCTTTCCTCCAGCCGCTTTTGGCAGGCGATGATCCGCAACCTTGTCTTCTCCTTCATCATCCTGGCGATCGAAGTGCCGCTCGGCATCTTCATTGCGCTCAATATGCCGAAGAAGGGTTGGGGCGTGCCTGTTTGCCTTGTTTTGATGGCGTTGCCGCTGCTGATCCCGTGGAACGTCGTCGGCACCATCTGGCAGGTGTTCGGGCGCAACGACATTGGCCTGCTCGGTTATTACGTCAACGCGCTCGGCATCGACTATAATTATGTGCAAGACCCATACGACGCCTGGGTCACGGTCATCATCATGGACGTCTGGCATTGGACCAGCCTCGTCGTTCTGCTCTGCTACGCCGGCCTGGTCTCGATCCCGGATGCCTTTTATCAGGCGGCCAAGATCGACGGTGCCTCGCGCTGGGCGGTGTTCCGCTACATCCAGCTGCCGAAGATGAACCGCGTGCTGCTGATCGCCGTGCTGCTGCGCTTCATGGATAGCTTCATGATCTACACCGAACCGTTCGTGGTGACCGGCGGCGGACCCGGCAACTCGACGACCTTTCTTTCGATCGATCTCGTCAAGACCGCGCTCGGCCAGTTCGACCTCGGCCCGGCGGCGGCGATGTCGCTGGTCTACTTCCTTATCGTCCTGTTGTTGTCATGGGTGTTCTACACCGTGATGACCAATTACGACGCGGAGCGTTGAGATGAGCCGCACCGAAGAGAGAGCCGATAGGGTGAGCGAGACGACAGCTTCGGAAGGGCTCGCCAGCACGCTACGGCAGGACGAGATCGCACGGCTGATGCGCCGTCGCGGCGAGGAGTCGCGTTGGTGGTGGATCGTGCCGACGCTCTACATCATCGTTCTGCTTTTGCCGATCTACTGGCTCATCAATATGAGCTTCAAGACCAATGGCGAGATCGTCTCGTCGCTGACGCTCTACCCGCACGCACCGACATTGGCGAATTACCGCACCATCTTCACCGACGCGTCCTGGTATTCGGGCTACATCAACTCGATCACCTATGTGGTTATGAACATGGTGATTTCGGTGGCTGCGGCACTGCCTGCTGCCTATGCCTTTTCGCGCTATCGCTTCCTCGGCGACAAGCATCTGTTCTTCTGGCTGCTGACCAACCGCATGGCGCCGCCGGCGGTGTTCGCGCTGCCATTCTTCCAGCTTTATTCGGCCTTCGGCCTTATCGACACCCACATCGCCGTGGCTCTGGCGCATTGCCTGTTCAACGTGCCGCTGGCGGTGTGGATCCTCGAAGGCTTCATGTCGGGCGTACCCAAGGAGATCGACGAGACCGCCTATATCGACGGCTATTCGTTCCCGCGCTTCTTCATCAAGATCTTCATGCCGCTGATTGCGAGCGGCATCGGCGTGGCGTGCTTCTTCTGCTTCATGTTCTCGTGGGTCGAGCTGCTGATCGCCCGTACGCTGACGACAACCGATGCCAAGCCGATCGCCGCGACCATGACCCGCACCGTTTCGGCCGCCGGCATGGATTGGGGGCTGCTCGCCGCAGCCGGCGTGCTGACGCTGATTCCCGGCGCGCTCGTCATCTGGTTTGTGCGCAACTACATCGCCAAGGGCTTTGCCCTGGGGAGGGTATGATGGAGCAGGTCGACAGAAGCCCATGGTGGTGGGCCGTGCTGCTTCTCGCCCTGGTCGTCGTGGCCTGGGTGGCACTTCAAATCGATTTCGTGGCAATAACGGTAGGCTTCAGCGATCCGGCTAATATCCGCCTGTGGGGCTTTAACCTCTCGTCCAACCTCGATTTTTCGTGGATGGCCTGGACGTGGCCGACCGCGGCCTTCTTTGGAACCATCTTTCTGCTGCTTTGCGGCATGGCCTTGTGGGAATACGTCTCGCCGGGCGGCAATCCGCGCGTCGGCGTGCTGCGGTTCGAAACGACGCGCGGCGACCGCCTGTTCCTGTCGCTGCTTGGCAGCGCCTTTATCCATCTCGCTTGGCTGGGTCTAGTCGGACCCAATCTGTGGTGGGCTCTCGCTCTCTCCGTGGTCTACGCCGTCGGCGTGTTCCGCTACGTATAGAGGGGGAAACTGTTGGAACGGCGGCGTGCCGGCCGCCGATCCAGATCGCACTTTGAACTTTAACAGTGGAGGAAATACATGCGACGGCAATTCTTGACATCAACAACTGCGCTTGTCCTGTTGCTCGGGGCAAGCAATGCCTATGCCGGAATGGACGAGGCCAAGGCCTTCCTCGATAAGGAAATCGGGCCCCTTTCGACGCTTTCGCGCGCGGACCAGGAAGCCGAGATGCAATGGTTCATCGATGCCGCGAAACCTTTCGCCGGCATGGATATCAAGGTGGTTTCCGAAACCATCGCCACGCATCAGTATGAATCGCAGGTGCTGGCGCCGGCCTTTACGGCCATCACCGGCATCAAGGTTACGCATGACGTCATCCAGGAAGGCGACGTCGTCGAGAAGATCCAGACCCAGATGCAGACCGGCCAGAACCTCTATGACGGCTGGGTCAACGATTCCGATCTGATCGGCACGCACTGGCGCTACCAGCAGGTGCGCAACCTGACCGACTGGATGGCAGGCGACGGCAAGGATGTCACCAATCCGAATCTCGACCTGAAGGATTTCATTGGCACCTCGTTCACCACCGCGCCCGACAAGAAGCTCTACCAGCTTCCCGACCAGCAGTTCGCGAACCTCTACTGGTTCCGTTACGACTGGTTCAACGACGAGAAGAACAAGGCGGACTTCAAGGCCAAATACGGCTACGACCTCGGCGTGCCGGTCAATTGGTCGGCCTATGAGGACATCGCCGAGTTCTTCACCGGGCGTGAGATCGACGGCAAGAAGGTCTACGGCCATATGGACTATGGCAAGAAGGACCCGTCGCTCGGCTGGCGGTTCACCGACGCCTGGCTGTCGATGGCCGGCAATGGCGACAAGGGCATTCCGAACGGTCTGCCCGTCGACGAATGGGGCATCAAGGTCGACGAGAATTCGCGTCCGGTCGGTTCCTGCACGGCGCGCGGCGGCGACACCAATGGTCCGGCTTCCGTCTATGCCATCCAGAAGTACCTCGATTGGCTGAAGGCCTATGCACCGGCGGAAGCCCAAGGCATGACCTTCTCCGAATCGGGGCCAGTTCCGGCGCAGGGCGCGGTTGCCCAGCAGATCTTCTGGTACACCGCCTTCACCGCCAGCATGGTCGACGCCAGCGCCAAGGCGGTGCTGAACGACGACGGCACGCCGAAGTGGCGCATGGCGCCGTCGCCGCATGGCGTCTACTGGAAGGACGGCATGAAGCTCGGCTATCAGGACGTCGGTTCCTGGACGCTGATGAAGTCGACGCCGACCGACCGCGCCAAGGCCGCCTGGCTCTACGCGCAGTTCGTCACCTCGAAGACGGTCGACGTGAAGAAGAGCCATGTCGGCCTGACCTTCATCCGCGAGAGCACGATCCACGACAAGAGCTTCACCGAACGTGCGCCAAAGCTCGGCGGCCTGATCGAGTTCTACCGCTCGCCAGCGCGCGTCCAGTGGTCGCCGACCGGCACCAACGTGCCGGACTATCCGAAGCTGGCACAGCTCTGGTGGCAGGCGATCGGCGATGCTTCGTCGGGTGCCAAGAGCGCGCAGGAAGCGATGGACTCGCTCTGCGCCGAGCAGGAAAAGGTGATGAGCCGCATCGAGAAGTCGGGCGTTCAGGGCGATATTGGCCCGAAGATGGCCGAAGAGCATGACCTCGCCTACTGGAATGCGGACGCGGTCAAGAAGGGCAATCTCGCTCCTCAGCTCAAGATCGAGAACGAGAAGGAAAAGCCGGTCACCATCAACTACGACGAGCTGGTGAAGAGCTGGCAGCAATAGGACCGTTTGATGCGGGCGTCCGCGCCCGCATCGCCATGCTCAGGGGAGGCGGCATGTTGCCGTCTCCCCTGTTTGCGTGAACGGCTCCGCGCCATCTGGCGTCGAGACATCGCAGCACCTTGAATTCGCTTCGACGGGAGAGAGAATGACCGGATATATCCTTGCAATCGACCAGGGGACGACATCGAGCCGGGCGATCCTGTTCGACGACAAGATGATGGTCGTCGGCAGCGGGCAAAAGGAATTCACCCAATATTATCCGGCCTCCGGCTGGGTCGAGCACGATCCCGAGGAGATATGGGCAAGCGTCGTGGAAACGGTGAAGGCCGCGCTGAAGACAGCCGGCCGCAACGCAGCGGAAGTCGCCGCGATCGGCATCACCAACCAGCGCGAAACGGTCGTCATCTGGGACAAACAGACCGGCAAGCCGATCCACAACGCGATTGTCTGGCAAGATCGTCGCACCGCGCCGCTATGCCAGAAACTGAAGAAGCTGGGGCTGGAGAAGAAATTCACGAAAAAGACCGGCCTGCTGCTCGATCCCTATTTCTCCGGCACCAAGATCGCCTGGATGCTGGACAAGGTGAAGGGCGCCAGAAAATGCGCCGAGAAGGGCGAACTGCTGGCCGGCACCATCGACAGTTTTTTGATCTGGCGGCTGACCGGCGGCAAGATCCACGCCACTGACGCCACCAACGCCTCGCGCACGCTGGTCTACAACATCGAACAAAACGCCTGGGACGACGAGCTGCTGGCCATTCTTGGCATACCTGCAAGAATGCTGCCACAGGTGAAAGATTGTGCCGACGATTTTGGAATCACGGACAAGAGCCTGTTTGGTGCGGAGCTCAGAATCCTCGGTGTGGCCGGCGACCAGCATGCGGCGGCAATCGGCCAGGCCTGTTTCGAGCCAGGCATGATGAAGTCGACCTACGGCACCGGCTGCTTTGCGCTGCTCAACACCGGAAGCGATCTGGTGCGTTCTAAGAACCGGCTTTTGACCACCATCGCCTACAGGCTGAACGGCAAGACCACCTATGCGCTGGAGGGCTCGATCTTTATCGCCGGCGCCGCCGTGCAATGGCTGCGGGACGGCATCAAAGTGATCGGCAAGGCCGAGCAGAGCGGCAAATTGGCTGCGGAAGCCGATCCAACGCAGAACGTCTATCTGGTGCCGGCTTTCGTCGGGCTCGGCGCACCGCACTGGGATGCCGAGGCGCGCGGCGCCATCTTCGGGCTGACCCGCAATTCGGGGCCGGCGGAATTTGCCCGCGCGGCACTGGAATCCGTTGCGTTCCAAACGCGCGATCTGCTTGACGCCATGCGCCGGGACTGGAAAGGCGCCTCGGTCAAGACCGTGCTCAGGGTCGATGGCGGCATGGTGGCGTCGGACTGGACGATGCAGCGGCTGGCCGACATTCTCGATGCGCCGGTCGACCGGCCGACAATTCTCGAGACGACAGCACTCGGTGCGGCTTGGCTGGCCGGCTCGAAGGCGGGTGTCTGGCCGAAGGCCGCGGAATTCGCCAGGAGCTGGGCGCTCGAGCGCCGGTTCAAGCCGGACATGAATGCTTCGACACGTGCCGCCAAGCTGGCAGGTTGGCGCCACGCTGTGCGCAGGACGCTAAGTGCGCAATAGGCAGGGATGCCACCGGATTCGCACTAATGAAAAACCCGCGCCGTTGCGGGCGCGGGCTTGCAGCCTCTAATCTGGGACTCAGTAAGGCGACCGGCACTGCCGGCGCGGACCGTAGTTGGGCTGGTAAGTGTTGTCAGAAGCGCGATAGCTCCGATAACGGTCATAGCACCACTGCACGTGGGCATCGCCACGATAGACACGATTCTGGTTGACGATCGCGCCGGTAATCAGCGCTCCAGTAGCAAACGCAGCCAGCGGGAACCAGAAATCGCCGTGACGGCGATAGCCGCGACGATATTCGCGATAGCCGCGATGGCCACGCCAGTACATGCCTTCGTCACGCGAAAAATTGCGACGGAAATCGCGACGCGAGAAATCGCGATTGAAATTCCGGTGCCTCCGCCACGGCTCGTACTGGACGGTCTGGACATTCGAGGTGAGCCCCTGGGCCGGGGGCGCATAGCTGGGCTGAGCGTTGACTGGCACGATCTCCGCGGCAGCGAATGAGATCGAAAGAGTGGTCGCCAGCAGGCCCGACATGATCCTATTCATGGTCTTCTCCTTGAAACGCTAGTCCCTTATCGCGGAAAAACGGACAGGCTGCGCAAATTGTTCCGCCAAAAATCCCAAGTTGCTGATCCGCAAAGGTTCTTCCGATTTGCTGCTTGCCTTTGTCGGCATAGGGCGAGCTTCGGTCTTGCGCGAGAACGAGGCCGTTCCGTCGACGCCGAAGCGCTCCGCAAGGCATGATGACACTGCAGGACAGTCCGGTTTGCGAGCCGTCTTTTTCCGGTTGACCGGCAGAGGCACTCTCCCTATGTTCCGCGCAATTTCGAGGGCGGCCTTTCTGAGCCCGCGGGAGCGCGTAGCTCAGCCGGTAGAGCAACTGACTTTTAATCAGTAGGTCATGGGTTCGAATCCCATCGCGCTCACCAAAATCAAGATTGTCCAACCCGGAGACATAGGTAACAGATTGTACCTAAGACATGGGTGACAACCTCGTGCCGAACGCATGCAGTGGCCTTAGCCGCCCGCCCCATCGTCCATCATCGTGCCGGTGAGCGCCTCATACGCTCTGCTGCACAGCTGTGAATGCGGACAATCCTTCAAGATAAGCACTGGCACCACGGTGAGAACCGCTGCGGCAAGGATTTGCAGGCAAAGACCGACGGCGCTTACCTTCCTGCCGAACACACCGGCCAGGAAAAAGTAGAGACCCTGGGCCATGCAGGCTGCCGTCAGAATGCCCAGAAGCGTGCTGGTCGCTCTTGCGAAGGGCGTTATGTAGCCGTCGGGAAAACCCGACATGCCGAGATCCGTCGACCATTGCAGCGCCAGCATGACACTCAGCGCTGACCAGACGAGGGCCGTCATACGAGTGAACAGCATCTGCTTTGGTTTGTTGCTCGGATCGGCCATCGGAATCACGTCGGGATTGCTTGCGGTGACATGCGCAAGCTCTCGGTCAGATCAGCGAGACGTTGCCGCCGGGATGGCGTTCGAGCCGTCCGGCGAGGTCGAGCTCCAGCAGCACCATGAACACTTGAGCGGGATGCAGGCCGGTGTGACGGATGATCTCGTCGACTGCTACCGGCGTCGGGCCGAGCGCCTCGACAACGCGGTCGCGGTCGTCCTCGCGCGGCGGCGGTGTTGCTGAAAAGTCGGGCGGCTCTTCAAGCGGCGATGTCCTTGGCGACCAGCCGCCGACCAGCGGCGCTATCGCACTGGTGATATCGGCGGCCTCGGTGACAAGGATGGCGCCGTCCTTGAGCAGGCCATTGGTGCCGGCGGCGCGCGGATCGAGCGGCGAACCGGGAACGGCGAAAACCAGCCGGCCCATCTCGCCGGCAAGCCGGGCGCTGATCAGTGAGCCGGAGCGCTGTGCGGCCTCGACCACCACCAATCCCAATGCAGCACCGGCGACGAGCCGGTTGCGGCGCGGAAAATCCTGTGCGCGTGGCTGCCAGCCAAACGGCATTTCGGAAATGATGGCGCCGCCGCGCTCGGCGATCTCGTCGCACAGGCCGGCATTTTCGGGCGGGTAGGGCAAATCGAGGCCGCCGGCGAGCACGCCGATTGTGCCAGTCGCAAGGCTGCCATGGTGCGCGGCCGTATCGATGCCGCGCGCCAGGCCGGAGACGATGCCATAGCCGTCGCGGCCGAGATCCGCCGCCAGCATCCGCGCCATCTTGATGCCGGCCAGCGATGCGTTGCGAGCGCCGACGATGGCGACCGCTGGCAAGCGGAACACCGCGCTATTGCCCCTGACCGCGAGCAGCGGCGGCGGATGATCCATGCTTTTCATCAGCGGCGGATAATCCGCTTCGCCGATGCCGACGAAGCGGGCGCCAGCCCGCCGGGCGGTCTCCAGCTCCGCCTCGGTCTCGGCAATGGACGGGATGCGGACGATTTTTTTGGCGCCACCCGAAATCATCAGCTCGGGCAGCATCGATAGCGCTGCTTCGGCCGAACCGAACCGGTTGATCAGGTCGCGAAAGGAAGCCGGGCCGACATTCGGCGTGCGGATCAGACGAAGCCAGCTCAGCCGCTGCCGGTCGCTGAGGCGCGGCCCGGCGTCGGGCTCGCTCACTCCTTGGCCCCGATCTTACCCTCGGTGCCGGCAAGCAGCCGCGCAATGTTGGCGCGGTGCTTTACGATGACGATTAGGCTCATCGCCGCGAAAAGCCCGGCAATCTGCGGCGTGCTCAGGAAATACAGCGCCATGGGCACCACGACTGCTGCCGTCAGTGCCGCAAGCGAGGAGAAGCGGAACAGGAAGGCCACCGCCAGCCAGACGACGGCGAAGATCAGCGCCGCCTGCCAGGCAAGGCCGATCAGCACGCCAAGGTAAGTGGCGACACCCTTGCCCCCCTTGAAGCCGAGCCAGACCGGAAAGAGATGACCTAAAAACGCGCCGAAGCCGGCCCAAAGTCCGAACTCGGGCGCAAAGCGGCCTGCGATCAGCACCGCCGCGGTGCCTTTAAGGGCGTCGAGCAGAAGCGTGGCCGCGGCCAAGCTCTTGTTGCCGGTGCGCAGCACATTGGTGGCGCCGATGTTGCCGGAGCCGATGTTGCGCACGTCGCCGAGGCCGGCGGCACGGGAGATCAGCAGGCCAAACGGGATCGAGCCGAGAAGATAGCCGAACACCAATGCCAAGACGGGACTGTAAGCCATTGTTCCCCCGAACTTTCCTTGGCTGAGCGGATTTTAAGCCGTGACACCTGTTTTCGTCCTAGGCCGAAAACACTGTGCGGCCCGCCACCATCGTTTGCAAGACCTTGCCTTGCAGTCGTGCGCCTTCGAAACAGGTGTTTTTCGAGCGTGAGCGGATGCCGCTCTCGCTGACGACCCATGGCTCGTCCAGATCGACGAGCGAAAGGTCGGCCAATGCCCCCGGTTTCAGCGTGCCGCCGGGCAGGCCGAACAATCTTGCCGGCGCGGTCGAGAGTGTCTCGACCAGCCGGAGCAGCGTCACGTCGCCATTGTGATAGAGCCGCAGCGCTGCGCCTAGCAGCGTTTCCAGGCCGATGGCGCCGGCCGCGGCATCGGCAAAGGGAAGGCGCTTGGTGTCGACGTCCTGCGGGTCGTGCGAGGAGACGATGAGATCGATGGTGCCGTCCTTGATCGCTTCGATCATCGCCAGCCGGTCTTCCTCGGCGCGCAGCGGCGGCGTCAGCCGGAAGAAGGTGCGGTACTCGCCGACATCATTCTCGTTGAGCGACAGATTGTGGATCGACACGCCTGATGTGACATTGGCGCCATCGGCTTTCGCGCGTGCTACCGCGCTTGCCGCCATAGCCGTCGAAATCTTGGCAGCGTGATAGGCGCCGCCGGTCAGGCGAGCCAACGCGAGATCGCGCTCCAAGGGGATCGATTCGGCTTCGCGCGGAATGCCGGCAAGGCCAAGCCAGCTTGCGTAAAGGCCTTCGTTCATCACGCCGGCCGAAGCGAGGTCGGCGTCTTGGGTTTCATGCGCGATGACGCCACCGAAATCGCGCGCATAGGTCAGCGCGCGGCGCATCACCAGCGCGCTGGCAATAGAATGCCGGCCATCGGTGAAGGCGACCGCGCCGGCCTCGCGCAGCAGGCCGAATTCGGTCATCTCGCGGCCTTCCAGCCCCTTGGTGATCGCTGCTGCCGGCAAGATGTTGACGATTGCGGTGTCCTTGGCGGTGCGCAGCACGAACTCGACCAGTGCGACATTGTCGATCACCGGGTCGGTATCGGGCATCATGACGATTGAGGTGACGCCGCCGGCCGCCGCAGCGATGCTCGCCGAAGCAATGGTCTCCCGGTGTTCGCCGCCGGGTTCGCCGATGAAGACGCGCGCGTCGATCAATCCGGGGATGATAGTCTTGCCGGCGCAGTCGATGATGGTGGCGCCGTCGGGCGCGCCCTGGTTCAAGGCCGCCTTGCCGGCGGCAACGATTTTGCGGCCTTCAACGATGACGGTGCCGACCTCATCGATGCCGCGCGACGGGTCGACGATGTGGGCCCGGCGGAAGACCGTAATGCTCATCAGGCGCGGCCCTCGTGATTTCGACGGGGGTCGAGCAGCGCTTCCATAACCGCCATGCGCACGGCGACGCCCATCTCAACCTGTTCCTGGATAACGCTTTGCGGGCCGTCGGCGATCTCGGAGGCGATCTCGACGCCGCGGTTCATCGGGCCGGGATGCATGACCAGCGCACCGTCCTTGGCCGCCTTCAGCTTCTCCGCGTCGAGGCCGAAATAGCGGAAATATTCGCGCACCGACGGTACGAAAGCGCCTTCCATGCGTTCGCGCTGCAGGCGCAGCATCATTACCACGTCGGCGTCCTTCAGACCCTCGGCCATGGAACGTGTGACGATGACGCCCATCTTCTCGATGCCGGCGGGCAAAAGCGTCGAAGGGGCGACGACCCTGACCTGGGCACCAAGCGCGTTGAGCAGGATGATGTTGGAGCGGGCCACGCGCGAATGCAGGATGTCGCCGCAGATCGCCACGATCAGCTTCGACAACGGACCCTTGACGCGGCGGATGGTCAGTGCGTCGAGCAGCGCCTGGGTAGGGTGCTCATGGGCGCCGTCGCCGGCATTGACCACCGAACAGCCGACTTTTTGGGCAAGAAGTGCTGCCGCGCCGGCCGATTGATGGCGGATGATCAATATGTCGGGACGCATGGCATTCAGCGTCATCGCCGTATCGATCAGCGTCTCGCCCTTTTTCACCGACGAACTCGCTACGGACATGTTCATGACGTCGGCGCCGAGCCGTTTGCCGGCCAGCTCGAATGACGATTGCGTACGGGTCGAGGCTTCGTAGAAGAGATTGATCTGGGTGCGGCCGCGCAGCGTCGATGTCTTCTTGTCCGACTGCCGCGAGATGGCAACGGCCCTGTCCGCCCGGTCGAGCAGAAGCTCGATGTCGGCAGGGGAAAGATCGCGGATGCCCAGAAGATGGCGGTGGGGATAAAGCGGCAGGGACGATGCGTCGGTCATCTCAAGTCGCTGCTATAGGGGGGAGGCTCCGCGGCTGCAAGCACCGGCTTGGGATTGGATTGGTTCTCCCCGGTATTTTCGTCGCGCGCCGCTGGCCATAGGCTATAAACCGCCTTGGCTTTGGATTCGCAGCCTTCAGGTGATAAGGACGAAGCGTGACTGACGACGTGACCAACCAGCCGCCGCCGCTGGCCGGCGGCAACGCCTGGCGGGGCGATCCGTTGCTGATCCAGCTTGCCGAGCGCTTTTCCGATCCGGTGCGCAAGGACCTCGACGGGCTTGGCCGGTTCGTTCTGACCCATGAGGCGCAGGAACTGGCCCGTCTTGCCAATGTCGAGATGCCGAAGCTCAGGACCCATGACCGCCAGGGCCGGCGCATCGACCAGGTCGAGTTCCATCCCGCCTATCACGCGCTCATGCGCCGCTCTGTTGCCAACGGGCTGCATTCGTCGGTCTGGGAGAATGGCGACGCCGAGATCGGCCGGCGCCACCAGGTGCGCGCTGCACGCTTTTACCTCACGGCTGAGCTCGAGACCGGACATCTCTGCCCGATCACCATGACCAGCGCTTCGCTGGCAGCGCTGATGGCCAGCCCGAAGCTGTTTCGCGAATGGGCGCCTCGGGTGACGACGCGCAAATACGATCAAAGCCAGAAGCCTCCGGTCGAAAAAGCCGGGCTGACGCTCGGCATGGGCATGACCGAGAAGCAAGGCGGCACCGATGTCCGTGCCAACGTCACCAGGGCCGAGCGCGCCGGCAGCGGGTTTTATCGCCTGACCGGCCACAAATGGTTCATGTCGGCGCCGATGTCGGATGCCTTCCTGGTGCTCGGACAGGTGCCGGAGGGACTGTCGTGCTTTCTCGTTCCCCGCCTGCTCGGCGACGGATCCGGCAACGGCTTCCGTTTTCAACGGCTGAAGGACAAACTCGGCAACCGATCCAATGCCTCGTCGGAGGTGGAATTCGTCAATGCCATCGGCGAGATGGTCGGCGAGCCCGGCGCGGGCGTGAAGACGATCATGGACATGGTGACCCTGACGCGGCTCGACTGTGCCGTCGCCTCATCGGCGATCATGCGGGCCGGACTGGCCGAGGCCGTCCACCACACGCGCCACCGCAAGGTGTTCGGAACCAATCTGGTCGAGCAGCCGCTGATGCAGCGGGTGCTGGCCGATATGGCGCTCGACGTTGCCGCCGCTACTGCGCTGTCGTTCCGGCTGGCGCGCTCCTTCGACGAGGCGGCCGGCGACCGCGGCGAGGCGGCCTTCGCGCGCGCCATGACGCCGGTCGTCAAATACTGGGTCTGCAAGATTGCGCCGCCGCTGCTCTATGAAGCGATGGAGTGCCTCGGCGGCAATGGCTATGTCGAGGAGGGGCCGCTCGCCCGCTACTATCGCGAAGCTCCGGTCAACGCGATATGGGAGGGATCCGGCAACGTCATGGCGCTCGACGTGCTACGTGTGCTGGGGCGTGCACCCGGCCTGTTCGATGACGTGCTGGCCGGCATCGACCGCGATCTCGGCGCCGGCGGACGCGGCACCGTCGGCGTGCTCAAAGCGGCAATGCAGGTCGCTGCAACCGACGAGGGCTCGGCGCGGCTCTTGACCGAGCAATTGGCATTGTCGGCGGCGGCGGCAGAGCTTCGCAGGTTGGGGGCAGGGCGGATCGCCGACGCCTTCGTCGAAACGCGCCTCGCCGGCCAGTGGCGCAATACCTATGGCATGATCGATTCCCGCCATGATGCGCGCATGATCATCGATACGCTCTACCCGCCGATCAACTAAGGGCCGTCGCCCAATTCGCTGCCGCTCTCGCGAGCCTGTGGATGGCCGTTAACCTTAACGAATGGTTTCCATTGCGGCGGCCGGTGGCAAAGCCCAGTGTTATGGTTAAGGCAAGGATTGTTCAGCTTGAGCGGCTTTGCCCTGCGAAGCAGGAGCGTCATGCGGCATATTCTGAGCTCTTTTCTGGCATTGCATTGGGCGGCCGTTTTCGCCCTGCTGGCGTTCATTTGCATCGACGGGAATCGAGGCGTGGCGACGGCCCTTGGCGTACTGGGCGTTCCCGTCCAGAACACTCGATTTGCCGATCTCGAAAACGCCGTCGTCGTGGCGCCGCTCGCCGTGGCACTGCTTGTCGTCGCGGTGCTGTTCTGCTGGGCCTTTGTTGAAGCACTGACCAGCGACACGACCAACCCGGATCCCGCCGACAGCGTCATGCGAATCGCCTTCATTTCCGCCTTAGGCGTGCTGTCGCTGATCGTCATCGGCGGCGCCGCGCAAGGTATCAATGGGCTGTTCATGATTGTCGCGGTGCAATTGGCGGCACTTCTGGCGTCCTATGTCGCGGTGCTCGCGGAGCGGCGGTCGACCGTTGCCGCGGCAGCTCCAGGGACCGGCGAAATCCGAGCGGCCGCGCATGTCATGGCCAAGGCAGCGGCGCATAATTCCTCGCTTGCCCGCATTTCCGGCCGGCTGGATTCGAGGGATGACCGCTGATGCGCACCTTGTTCGCGCTGTGGGCGGCTCCGCTCCTCTTGTTTTGGGGCTGGTTCTTTCTGTCGCTCAACGACATCAATTTCGGCTATGTCATGCTGAGCCGCCAATTACACGATCTCGTCTTCCAGCTCTATGGACAGATGCTCGGCGTCGATCCGGCGCTCATTCCGGGCATGGTGGCGAAAGCTTGCGTATTCGACGGCGTGCTGCTGGTGGCGTTCTGGGCATTTCGCCGCCGCAAGACGATTGGTGGCTGGATCACGGCGATGCGCAACCGCTATTTCGACCAGGCATCGACGCCGAGCGCCTGAAGCCGGTCGAGAACGCCCTGGAGGATGAAAGCGGCCGCCGCTGAATCGATCTTGCCGGCGCGTTTCTTGCGGGAAAAATCCATCTCGATCAGTGTTCGCTCGGCCGCCACCGTCGACAGCCTTTCGTCCCAAAAGACGAACGGCAGATCGGTCAATCCAGCCATGTTGCGGACGAAAGCGCGGGATTTTTGGGCGCGCGGGCCTTCCGAGCCGTCCATGTTGATGGGGAGGCCGATTGCCACGGCGCCGGCATTCTCCTTCTGCAACAGGGCGAGCAGCACTGCGGCATCGAGCGAGAATTTCTTGCGCATGATGACGGGGCGCGGGTGCGCGAACGACAAGCCGCGGTCCGAAACCGCCACGCCGATCGTTTTGTCGCCAAGGTCGAGACCGGCCAGGGTCTTGCCGCCGCCCAGCCGGGCCGGCAACTCCTCGATGGTGATGATGCCCAACGGCTTTTCCTTTGACCGCGACGCCGCACGTCCTATACGCGCAAAGCGTGCGCGGCACTTTAATTTCGCCGTCGGCGTTCTATCCTCTACCGAAGCAAAAATCGAGGAAAGCATTGATGAAACTGACCTGGTACGGACATTCGGCATTCAGAATCGAAATCGAAGGCGCGAAAATCCTCATCGACCCCTATCTGGTCGGCAATCCGTCATGGGCGGGCGGCTGGGAAGGGCCGGCCGAAGGGATCACGCACGTGTTGCTCACCCATGGCCACAGTGACCACATCAGCGGCGCCGTCGAAGTGCTCAAGAAGAGCGGCGCGATGCTGGTCGCCAATTTCGAGATTTGCATGTACCTGGTCGGCAAGGGTGTCGGTGACAAGCAGATCAATCCCGGCAATATCGGCGGCACCGTCGATTGCGGCGGCTTCACCACCACCTTCGTTCAGGCTCTGCATTCATCGTCCTTTCCGGGCGAGGGTGGCCAGAATACCTATCTCGGCAATCCGGGCGGGCTCGTCCTGCACTTTCCCGAGGACAAGACGCTTTATCATATGGGCGACACCGACATTTTTTCCGACATGGCGCTGATCAACGAGTTGCACGAACCGAAGATCGGCATCGTGCCGATCGGCGACCGCTTCACCATGGGTGGCGCGGTAGCAGCCCTTGCCTGCCAGCGTTTCTTCAAGTTCGAGACGGTCGTTCCCGCTCACTTCGGCACATTTCCGATGATCGATCAGACCGCCGACAAATTCGTGGCCGGGCTGGATGGATCGGGTGTGAAAGTTGCGTTGCCGAAGATCGGCGAGACGATTACGCTGTAAAGAAAGCCGGTCCGGAACGATACGATGCGCTTGAGAAATTCTCTTTGCATTTCAATGCTGGTTGCCGCGTCGCCGACGCTGGCCGCGGAAAATTTCATCGAGGGCGTCTATCTGCAATCGGAGGACCTCTGCGCGCAGGCCAAAAAGGATACGCTGCAGACGGTGATCGAGGGCGGCAATATCGTGCTGTCGGCAAATGGCCTGGAAAGCATCGAATATAATTGTGAATTCCTGCAGATCACCAAAGCGACACGCTCACCGAGCTGGGCGGTGACCGCTATATGCCAGGAGCCGGGCTACGTCTTTCCCGATGTTCTCTCACTGACACAGATGAGCCCGAAGCAGATCGACCTGGTATCGGTTCGGCCTGCCGCCGACGAAGGCGAGCAGAGCGGCAACGGCGGCAGTTATTTCCTCTGCGACGGCGTGGCGATGCCATAGGGCAGTTGAAGGCACGATGCATGTTGCGTGGCACGCGCCGCGCCGCTATAGCGCTGGTTTTCCCCGAGGCACAAACATGTCCGTTGATATAAAAACTGTGAAGCGCGTCGCGCATCTTGCCCGTATTGCGGTGAGCGAGGAGGATGCAGAGCGCATGACCGGCGAATTGAACGCCATTTTGGGCTTTGTCGAGCAGTTGAACGAGGTCGATGTTTCCGGCGTCGAGCCGATGACCTCGGTCACGCCGATGGCAATGAAAAAGCGCCAGGACGTCGTCACCGACGGCGGCAAGGCAGCCGACATCGTCGCCAATGCACCGGCGACCGAAGAAAATTTCTTCCTTGTGCCGAAGGTCGTGGAGTAGCAGGCCGATGGCAATCGACATCGCGGCTGAGACGCCGCTGCAGGACGATGTGCGTGGGCTGATCGAGGAGCTCAACGCCACATTGCTGGAGCTGACGCCGCCAGAGCATTGCTACCACTTGACGGTCGAGCAGATGGCGGACCGCAACACGACCGTCTTCATCGCCCGCGACAACGGCCTTGCCATCGGGTGCGGCGCACTGAAGCGCCACGATGCTGTCGTAGGCGAGGTCAAGCGCATGTATACGCGACCGTCGCATCGCGGCCACAAGATCGGCGCGAAGATTGTCGAGCGTATCGAGGCGCTGGCGCGCCAAGAAGGGCTTAAGCGTCTGGTGCTGGAGACGGGCGACCGTCATCCCGCCGCCTGGACCGTCTACGAACGCGCCGGTTTTTCGCGCTGCGGCCCGGTACTGGATTATCCCGATTCCGAGTGGTCGGTGTTTTACGAAAAGAGCCTTGCCTGATGAGCGACCTTACCCAGCTGACGATTTCGCAGGCCCGCGCCAAATTGCGCTCCAGGGAGATCACCGCCACCGAAATCACCGAGGCTTATCTATCGGCGGTCGAGCGAGCCAATCCGGCGCTCAATGCCTACGTCGTGGTCACCGACGACAAGGCGCGCGACATGGCCAAGACCTCCGACGCGAAACTGGCCAAGGGCGAGGGCGGGTCGCTTGAGGGTATCCCGCTCGGCATCAAGGATCTGTTCGGCACCGAAGGCGTCCACACCCAGGCCTGCAGCCATGTGCTGGACGGCTTCAAGCCGTGCTACGAATCGACGGTCACCGCCAATCTGTGGGCGGATGGTGCCGTCATGCTCGGCAAGCTCAACATGGACGAGTTCGCCATGGGCTCGTCCAACGAGACCTCGCATTACGGGCCGGTCATCAACCCGTGGCGGCGTTCGCGCCTCGACACGGTGGTGATGCCGACGACACATCAGGGCGAGGGCGGCTTCGTTTCGGCGGGCGGCACCAGGACCGCGCGCACGTTGGACAATGCCCAACTGGTGCCGGGCGGTTCGTCCGGAGGCTCGGCGTCAGCCGTCTCGGCCTTCCTGTGCGCCGGCGCTACCGCGACCGACACCGGCGGCTCGATCCGCCAGCCCGCCGCCTTCACCGGCACGGTCGGCATCAAGCCGACCTACGGCCGCTGCTCGCGCTGGGGGATCGTTGCTTTCGCCTCTTCGCTCGACCAGGCCGGGCCGATCGCGCGCGACGTCCGCGATGCCGCGATCCTGTTGAAGTCGATGGCTTCGGTCGACCCGAAGGACACGACGTCCGTCGACCTGCCGGTGCCGGACTACGAGGCGGCGATCGGCCGCCCGATCAAAGGCATGAAGGTCGGCATCCCAAAGGAATATCGTGTCGACGACATGCCCGCGGAGATCGAGGCGCTGTGGCAGAAAGGCATTGCCTGGCTGCGGGATGCCGGCGCCGAGATCGTCGATATCTCGCTGCCGCACACAAAATATGCGCTGCCGGCCTATTACATCGTGGCGCCGGCCGAAGCCTCGTCCAACCTCGCCCGTTACGATGGCGTCCGCTATGGCTTGCGCGTGCCCGGCAAGGACATTGTCGACATGTATGAAAAGACCCGCGCCGCCGGCTTCGGGCGGGAGGTCAAGCGCCGCATCATGATCGGCACCTATGTGCTTTCCGCCGGCTACTACGATGCCTACTATCTGCAGGCGCAGAAGGTTCGAACCCTGATCAAGCGTGACTTCGAAAATGTGTTTGCAGCAGGCGTCGACGTCATCCTGACGCCGGCAACGCCTTCCGCTGCCTTCGGCATCGCCGACGAGGACATGGCCGCCGACCCGGTCAAGATGTATCTCAATGACATTTTTACGGTGACGGTGAACATGGCCGGCTTGCCCGGCATAGCGGTTCCAGCCGGGCTCGACGCCAAGGGGCTGCCGCTCGGCCTGCAGCTGATCGGCCGGCCTTTCGACGAGGAGACGCTGTTCCAGACCGCCCACGTCATCGAACAGGCGGCCGGCACATTTCAGCCGGAAAAATGGTGGTAGGATCGTTTCTCATCTGAGGGGTGAGGGATGTTCTTCTATGTCTCCAAGGTTCTGTGGCTCTTCGTCCAGCCGCTTAATCTCGCGATCATCCTGCTGCTGGCTGGATTGCTTGCGGCATTGGTCGGGCGCAAGAGGCTGTTTGCCACCGGCAGCGTGCTGGCATTCCTTGTCCTTGGACTCTCGGCGTGGACCTCGCTCGGCGCAGTGATGCTTAATCCGCTCGAGGAGCGTTTCCCTAGGCCAGCCCTGCCGGAACGAGTTGACGGAATCATTGTGCTCGGCGGCGGTATGGAGAGCGCCATCAACTTCGTCCGCAGCGGCTATGAACTCAACGCCAGTGGCGATCGAATGGTCGAGGCAGCGGTGCTGGCACTGCGTTTTCCGACAGCTAAGGTCGTCATTTCAGGTGGCCCCATTGCAATGGTCCGCGAAGACGAGGGCGATGCGGCGACAGCTCCACGCCTGTTCACTGCGCTCGGCGTGACGGCCGATCGGCTGATCCTTGAGGGCAAATCACGCAACACCTACGAGAATGCGGTCTTCACCAAACAACTGATCACGCCAAAGCCGGGCGAGACCTGGCTGCTGGTGACCTCGGCCTTCCACATGCCACGCGCCAAGGCGCTGTTCGACAAAGCCGGTTTTGCGACGGTTCCGTGGCCGGTCGACTACCGCACCTCCGGCAGGGAAGGCATCGGCCTGTTCCGCACGGATGCCAACGAAGCACTGCAGACCACAACCATCGCGACCCGTGAATGGATCGGGCTGATTGCCTACTGGCTGTCGGGCCGGATAGACCGGCCTTTTCCGGCGCCGGATGTTGGGCCGGGCGGCTGACCGAGCACCGCCTGCCGCGCCGCCGAGAAAAACTGGCGGCGCACCAGCACCGCCAGGAGCAGCAGCGTCGACAGGACGAACACCGCGGGATCGACGAACCAGCCAAGATAGCCAATCGAGAAGAACACGCCGCGCAGGCCCGAATTGAAATGCTTTCCGGCCAACATGTTCATGCGCGCGGCACGCCACACCGCCGTTTCGGTGACCGGATTGCGCGACGCCTCGCCGTGCGGAATCGGCACGGCGCCGATCAGGATCGAGCAATAGTTGAACAGCCGGTAAGCCCAGCCGAATTTGAAGAAGGAAAAGGCCAGGATCAGCACCAGCCCGAGCACCTTCGTCTGGAAGGCTGCGCGTGAGGACGTGGCGCCAAACGGCAGGTCGCTCAGCACGGTCAGAACCTGATCGGAGGCGCCGAGCAGGGCAAAACAGCCGCCGATCGCAATCAGCGAACTGGAGGCAAAGAAGGCGGTCCCCTGTTGCAGCCCGCTCATGATAGCGGTGTCGACGATGCGGATCTCGCGTTCGGCCATGGTCTGCATCCAGGCCTCGCGCTGCGTGTTCATAGCCCTCGTCAGCGACATGCGGCTGACCAGCATTCCATCGGCGGCGAGCGTATGCAGCACCCACGCGGTAAGGAAGAACCCCAGCGCCGCAAGGTCGGCCGTCGATAGGTGAAAGGAATCGCTCATGCGTTGCTTTTACCACAGGCGGCAGTAATGCTTCGATGGCCGAAGTTGGAATGTCGCTGCCGGAGCAAACAAGGTCGGCAGGCGCAGCGCCGCAATCTTCAAAACAGCGGAAAACATCATGGGAATTCCTATATGTAGACCTCAACAGGGTCCCAGGAGAAAACACCCACGTGTTCCTTTCGGTTTTCGACTTGTTCAAGATCGGCATCGGCCCATCGAGTTCGCACACGATGGGGCCGATGACGGCTGCGCGGCGGTTTCTCGACGAGATTGCGGGAGACGACTGGCCGCGCCCGGCCGGCGCCAAGATCGACCGGATCGCTGCCAGCCTGCATGGCTCGCTCGCCTACACCGGCATCGGCCATGGCTCCGACCGAGCCGTGGTGCTCGGCCTCGCGGGCCAGACGCCGCAGACGGTGGATCCCGACCTAGCAGACGGCATCGTCGCTGGCATCGCCGCCGAGAAACGGATTTCGCCGCCCGGCCATCCGTCCTACCGTTTCGACCCGGCAACGGATCTGGTGCTGGATCGCAAGACGCCGCTGCCGGGTCACGCCAACGGCATGGCGTTCTCTGCCCATGATGCCGGCGACCGGTTGCTGCTGAGGCGCGTCTACTATTCGATTGGCGGCGGCTTCGTAGTGTCCGAGGAAGAACTGCAGCGGATGAAAGCGAGGGGCTCGGCGACAACCGAAGGCAAGAAGGTTCCGTATCCGTTCAGGAACGCCGTCGAAATGCTGTCCATGGCAGCGAAAAGCGGGCTTTCCATTGCCGAGATGAAGCGCGTCAACGAGGAGACACAGATGTCGCGCGGGGAGCTCGACGCCGGCCTCGACGGCATCTGGAGCGCCATGAAGGGCTGCATCGAGCGCGGCCTGTCGCAAGACGGCATCATGCCGGGCGGACTCAAGGTGCGCCGCCGTGCCCGGATGCTGCACGACAAGCTGCAGGAGCAATGGCAGCAGAACCGGCCTAACCCGCTGCTCGCCAACGACTGGCTGTCGATCTATGCGATGGCGGTCAATGAGGAGAACGCTGCCGGCGGCCGTGTCGTCACCGCGCCAACCAATGGGGCGGCCGGCACTCTGCCCGCAGTGCTGCGCTACTGGTTGCATTTCCATCCCGAAGCCGACCAGCCCAGCATCCGCGATTTCCTGCTGACGGCGGCGGCCGTCGGCGGCATCATCAAAACCAATGCTTCGATCTCGGGGGCGGAAGTCGGCTGCCAGGGCGAGGTCGGTTCGGCTTCGGCAATGGCTGCGGCGGGATTGTGCGCCGTCATGGGCGGCACGCCCGAGCAGGTCGAGAATGCTGCCGAGATCGCGCTGGAACATCATCTCGGCATGACCTGCGATCCGGTCGGCGGCCTGGTGCAGGTGCCGTGTATCGAGCGCAACGCGCTTGGTGCCGTCAAGGCGGTGACCGCCGCTTCGCTGGCCATCAAGGGCGACGGCGTTCATTTCGTGCCGCTCGATGCCGCGATCGAGACGATGCGCCAGACCGGCCTCGACATGAACGAAAAGTACAAAGAAACCAGCCTTGGCGGATTGGCCGTCAATGTCGTGGAGTGCTGAGCGCCAATCTGGCGGCATGGACCACCACTGTGGAGAAGTCGATCAGACCGTTGACGCGTTCGCGTGCTGGACTAAACCTTAAACGATGTCTCTCAATCTCATAAAGCTTTGCGTCGGCTGTGACAGCGTCGAGGATCTGGAAGAGTGGATTGCCTTCCGTCTCGACGAGCGGCGCCGCGCCGGCGAACCGGCCGAGCACTACCACACCACCCGCATGGTGCCGACGCGTGGCGCCGAGATTACCGACGGCGGCTCGCTCTACTGGGTGATCAAGGGCAATGTCCAATGCCGCCAGCTGATCACCGAAATCCGGCCCTTCACCGATGACGAGGGCATCGGCCGTTGCCATCTGATCCTCGATCCCGAGGTCGTGCGCACTGACTGGCAACCGCGCCGTGCATTCCAGGGGTGGCGCTACCTGAAGCCGGCGGACGCGCCGGCCGATCTCGGCAAGGGCAAAGCCGGGCTGATCGAGATGCCGCCGAAGCTCAGGCGTGAGCTTGCCGATCTCGGCCTGCTCTGACGCCGAGAAGCGCAACGCCAAGACCACCAGCCGAAGCGCTGTCCGCAGGTGCCATCATCACAGGTCCTCCAGGTCGCCTCATCTGGGCTTGCAAGCCGGGGGACAACGCCACATCTTGAATGTCATGAGCGACAAGAAGCAGCCCGTGCCTGCAAGGGCCAATCCTGCGCCGGTCGAGTCTCAATCGAGCACCGGCGAGATCGACGCGTTTCTCCGTCAGGCAAGGACGCTCGCTGCATCCGCCACCTGTTCAGGCAGGCTGATCCTGTCCCTCGACGCGACAATGAGCCGCCAGCCGACCTGGGATCTCGCCTGTGCGCTGCAGGCCGAGATGTTCGACGCCGTCGGCAAGGCCGGGGCGCTCAAGGTTCAACTTGTCTATTTTCGCGGCCTTGGCGAGTGCCGCTCATCCGCATTCGTCACCGATACCGCAGCTCTGAAACAGCTGATGACGCGCATCAACTGCCGCAGCGGCCGTACCCAGATCGGCAAGGTGCTCGCCCACGCGCTGAAACAGACGGCGGCGGCCAAGGTCAACGCGCTGGTCTATATCGGCGACGCGATGGAAGAAAACATAGATGATCTGGCCGAAAAGGCCGGCAGCCTCGGTCTGCACGGCGTTCCTGTCTTCGTCTTTCAGGAGGGCCATGATGCCGCTGCGGAAAAGGCGTTCAAGGAAATTGCGCGGCTGTCGAAAGGGGCCTGGTTCAGGTTCGATCGGCGGGCTGCCGCGACGTTGGCCGGCCTGCTTTCGTCCGTCGCCGTGTTTGCCACCGGCGGGCTGAAGGCACTGGAGGCCCGGGGCAGGCCGGAAGACCGACTGATGATCGAGCATATGCGGGGCGGCGGAAACTGATGGGCGCGATTATCGCTTTCGTAGCATTGCTTCTGGTGTTTCTCGGCATGCTCACCATCTTCCTGCGCGCCGATCCGGCGAAGCTTGCAGGCGGCATGAGGACGCTTGGACCTGTGCTGCTCGGGCTGGTCGGCGTCGCCGTGCTGCTGGTCGGGCGCGAGGGCATCGGGGGCTTGATCCTGTCGGCTGCGCTCGCCTGGTACGGCTCCATGCGCATGAATCGGCCGGCAGCCAAACTGGCGGCGGGCAAGCGTTCGACAGTTCGTACGGCGGCGCTTGAGATGGAACTCGATCACGATACCGGCGGCCTCGAAGGCCTTGTGCTGGCCGGGCGCCATGAAGGCAAGATGCTTGGCTCGATGGGGCTTGCCGAATTGCAGCAACTCTATCGCGAACTCTCCGGCGATCCGGAGAGCCGCCAATTGCTAGAGACGTATCTTGACGGCCGATTTCCCATCTGGCGCAAAGACGCTGATGCGAATGGTGGCGAAGGGCTGGGTGTTGCGCCAAGTTCTGGCGCCATGACTAAGGAGGAGGCCTACAAGATCCTTGGTCTTGAAGCGGGGGCTGCCGCGGCGGATGTCCGCAAGGCGCACCGCCGCCTGATGCAGCGCCTGCACCCCGATATCGGTGGCACGTCCTTCCTGGCGGCGCGGATCAATGAAGCCAAGGACGTCTTGCTCTCCAATCACAACTAGTCTCCTTCGACGCAAAAACTTCGGGACAGATATCGTTTCGCGCGCCGCTTACTGCTGGACGGCGTAGCACTCGATCTTCTTCTTTTTCAAAGCGTTGCAGGCTTTCCAGGCAGCCGTCTTCGAACCGAAACCACCGAACCGGGCGCGGTAGTAGGTGACACCGTCCTTGTCGAAGGCGACGGTGAAACCGGAGGCATCGGTCAGAACGGAGGGCGCCTGCTTCGTCGC
This sequence comes from Mesorhizobium sp. M0664, assembly GCF_040320565.1. NCBI lineage: Bacteria > Pseudomonadati > Pseudomonadota > Alphaproteobacteria > Hyphomicrobiales > Phyllobacteriaceae > Mesorhizobium > Mesorhizobium sp. M0664. The sequence goes on along the minus strand of NZ_JAMYPW010000016.1, from coordinate 15,557 downwards.
TTTGTCGAGGAAAGCCTTCGCTTCGGCCTGTTTTGGCGAAGAGGCGACCTGTATTGCCCAGCCGGATGGCACCGACGCCGTGCTGACCGGATCGACCTCTGCCGCCGGTTCGGCATAGGCTGCGGCGACCCGGGCTGTCGCCACGTCGTCCACCGTCGACACAGCCGTCGTCTTGACCCTCTTGGCCTGAACGACCGGAGCGGTCTCTTCAACGACGGGCGCATTTTCCTCGACAAGAGAGGCAACGGCATCGTCGTCCGGCTTACTGTCCGGTGTCGGCGCGTCATGCTTCGGTAGAAGCACCTTGGCCAAGGCTGAAATCGGATTGCCGCCGCCGGCCTTGGCAATCAGCACGCCGCCGCCGCGCGACGACGCCTGCGGCATGTAGGCATTGATCAACCCGGCCATCTGGCTGTCGCGGCTGCCGCCGGACCTGCCGCCCATGACCACCGCTACGATGCGCCGATCGCCATCCGAGACCGAGGAGACCAGATTGTAACCGGAGGCGCGGGTGTAACCGGTCTTGATGCCGTCGACGCCCTTGATGCGTCCGAGCAGACGATTGTGGCCGTTGATGCGCTGCCGCCCGTAAAGAAAGGAGCGCTGCGAGAAATAGCCGTAATATTGCGGGAAATGCTCTCTCAGGGCGATGCCGAGCATCGCCATGTCGCGCGCGGTCGTGAACTGGCCGGGATCAGGCAAGCCGTTGGCGTTGCGGAAAACGGTTCCCCTCATGCCCAGCGCCCGCGCCTTGGCGGTCATCATGCGGGCGAAATTGGCTTCGTTGCCGCCGAGCGTCTCGCCAAGCGCCGTTGCGGAATCGTTTGCCGATTTGGTCACCATCGACAGGATCGCGGTCTCGACCGTGACCGAGCCGCCCCGCTTGACGCCGAGCTTCGTCGGCGGTTCGGCAGCGGCATTGGCCGAGAACACGACCGGGGAATTCTTGCTGATCCTGCCCTTCGCCAACGCCTCGAACGTCAGATAGAGCGTCATCATCTTGGTAAGCGAAGCCGGATAGCGCCGGCCATCGGCATCCGACGAATAAAGCACCTTGCCGGTCTTGGCATCGATGACGATGGCCGCCGACTTGGCCGCCATGGATGAAGCCGCGTCCGCGACGACGAAGCTCATCGCCATGGCGAGGATCATGATCGTTTTGAAGGGGGACACGGATTTGGAAACGAAGCCCGACAACGCCTTACGCACTGATAGTTCCTTTGAATTTCCGTTGCCTTGGAGGCGGCAAAGGGTCCTGCCTCACCTCCGGCCACGCTAACGCAGGCAGCGTTACCAATCCGTTTATGGTAACCGCCGCGTTCACCATTTTCTGTGGGATTGAGCTTCTCTTTATTCGAATCTTAGCGAATGCCGGCAGCTCACGATCCGCATTGCCGCGGGAATCTTGACTTTTGTGCACTGCACAATATATTTACACGCATTGCACAACGCGGCCCGGACAAGCCGCGTCTATCATCCAAGGCAACCGTTCAAGGGAATGCGTGAAATGACCCAGACCTATGAAGATTTCAGCAAATACGGCAAGGAATTTGCGGACACCGGATTGAAGAGCTTCGCCTCGCTGTCCAAGGGGGCGCAGGCTATCGCCGCCGAGGCGGGTGAGTACACCAAGAAAAGCTTCGAAGCCGGTAGCGCCGCTGTCGAGAAGCTCTTTTCCGCCAAGTCGCTGGACAAGGCGATCGATATCCAGTCCGACTATGCCAAGCAGTCCTATGAGAGCTTCGTCACCGAGGCCACCAAGCTTGGCGATCTCTATGCCGAACTCGCCAAGGAAGCTTACAAGCCGTTCGAATCGATCGTCGCCAAGGCGAAGTAAATTCGACGAACATTCCGAGCCGGCCCTTGGGCTTGCAAAGACAGACCCGGTCGCGAACGCGCGGCCGGGTTTTTTCATGCCGGCCCGAAATCGGGGGCCTGCGGTCTTCACGATTTGAAAAATCGGTCAAGTTTGGCCACCTAGCCATATTGTCAGCTAAACAGAAGGGCTTAAAATCGTCCATCGAACACCTACATGTCGAGCATGCATGAGGATTCGAAAGAGGCAGGACTACGTGACTATAGGTTTGACTGCCACGAGCTACGTGGTGCGAATGCAGAACGGCAGCAACGGCAATGAGGCCGGTCGCGGCACGGCCGTCATCACGCGCACAAAAACCAAGACCAAGAAGCCCAGTCTGTATCGGGTCCTCATTCTTAACGACGACTACACACCCATGGAATTCGTGGTCCACGTGCTGGAGCGCTTTTTCCAGAAGGACCGCGAAGCCGCCACACGCATAATGCTTCATGTTCACAATCATGGGGTGGGCGAGTGCGGGGTCTATACATTCGAAGTGGCCGAGACCAAAGTGTCTCAGGTCATGGATTTCGCCCGACAGAATCAGCATCCGCTGCAATGCGTGATGGAGAAGAAGTGAGGTAACATGCCGGCTTTCTCCCAAGGCCTGGAAAAGGCGCTTCACCAAGCGCTGACGCTCGCCAATGAGCGGCACCATGAATATGCAACCCTTGAACATTTGCTGCTCGCCCTGATCGACGACACCGAGGCGGCCGCTGTCATGCGTGCCTGCAACGTCGATCTCGACGAGTTGAAGCATACGGTCCTCACCTATATCGACACCGAGCTCGACAACCTCGTCACCGGCTACGATGAAGATTCCAAGCCGACTGCCGGTTTCCAGCGCGTCATCCAGCGCGCGGTGATCCATGTGCAGTCGTCAGGCCGCGAGGAAGTGTCCGGCGCCAACGTGCTCGTCGCCATCTTCGCCGAGCGCGAGAGCCACGCCGCTTACTTCCTGCAGGAACAGCAGATGACCCGCTACGACGCGGTCAACTACATCTCGCATGGCATCGCCAAGCGCCCCGGCGCTTCCGAGACGCGGACGCCGCGCGGCGCCGACGACGAGCAAGGCAGCCAGAGCGGAGCCGAGCCGCAAGAGGAAGGCGGCAAGAAGAAGCAGCAGCAGGACGCGCTGACTGCCTATTGCGTCAACCTGAACAACAAGGCCAAGGCCGGCAAGATCGATCCATTGATCGGTCGCGAGAGCGAGATCAACCGGACCATCCAGGTGCTGTGCCGCCGCTCCAAGAACAACCCGCTCTATGTCGGTGATCCTGGCGTCGGCAAGACGGCAATCGCCGAAGGCCTCGCCAAGCGCATCGTCGAGGGCGACGTTCCCGAAGTGCTGCACAATGCCACCATCTTCGCGCTCGACATGGGCACGTTGCTGGCCGGCACCCGCTATCGCGGCGATTTCGAGGAGCGGCTGAAGCAGGTCGTCAAGGAGCTCGAGGATTATCCCGGCGCCGTGCTGTTCATCGACGAAATCCACACGGTGATCGGGGCGGGGGCCACCTCCGGCGGGGCCATGGATGCGTCGAACCTGTTGAAGCCGGCGCTGTCTTCGGGCGCGATCCGCTGCATCGGCTCGACCACCTACAAGGAGTTCCGCCAGTTCTTCGAGAAGGACCGCGCGCTGGTGCGGCGCTTCCAGAAGATCGACGTCAACGAGCCGACTGTCGAGGACGCCATCGAGATCATGAAGGGCCTCAAGCCCTATTTCGAGGAGTTCCACAAGGTCCGCTACACGAGCGAGGCGATCAAGGCTTCGGTCGAGCTCTCGGCGCGTTACATCAACGACCGCAAGCTGCCGGACAAGGCGATCGACGTGATCGACGAGACCGGCGCCTCGCAGATGCTCGTGCCGGAAGCCAAGCGCAAGAAGACCATCGGTATCAAGGAGATCGAAGCGACGATCGCCACGATGGCGCGTATCCCGCCGAAGACGGTTTCCGCCGACGACGAGAAGGTGCTGCAAGGCCTCGACATCGAGTTGAAGCGCGTCGTCTACGGCCAGGACACCGCGATCACCGCGCTGACTTCGGCCATCAAGCTGGCGCGGGCCGGCCTGCGGGAACCGGAAAAGCCGATCGGCTCGTACCTGTTCTCGGGTCCGACCGGTGTCGGCAAGACGGAAGTGGCCAAGCAACTCGCCGCGTCGCTCGGCGTGGAGCTGATCCGCTTCGACATGTCGGAGTATATGGAACGCCACACCGTTTCGCGGCTGATCGGTGCCCCTCCCGGCTATGTCGGGTTCGACCAGGGCGGCCTTCTGACCGACGGCGTCGACCAGCATCCGCATTGCGTGCTGTTGCTGGACGAAGTCGAGAAGGCGCATCCGGACCTGTTCAACATCCTGTTGCAGGTCATGGACCACGGCAAGCTGACCGACCATAACGGCAAGCAGATCGACTTCCGCAATGTCATCCTGATCATGACCACCAATGCGGGCGCGTCCGATGCGCAGCGCGCGGCCATCGGTTTCGGTTCGACCAAGCGCGAAGGCGACGATGTCGAAGCGATCAACCGGCTGTTCACGCCGGAGTTCCGCAACCGTCTCGATGCGATCATTCCGTTCGGCTCGCTGCCGGTGCCGGTCATCCATCAGGTGGTGCAGAAGTTCGTCATGCAGCTGGAAGCGCAGCTTTCCGAGCGCGGCGTGACATTCGACCTGTCGCAGGATGCAATCGCATGGCTGGCCGACAAGGGCTATGACGAGCGCATGGGCGCCCGGCCGCTTGGCCGTGTCATCCAGGAGCACATCAAGAAGCCGCTGGCCGACGAGGTGCTGTTCGGCAAGCTCAAGAAGGGCGGCACGGTGCGTGTCACCGTCGAGAAGAAGGAAACCGGCGAGACCGGCCTGAAGCTCGAATCGCTCGCCGACGAGGCGCCGGTGAAGCCGAAGAAGGAAGAGCCGGACGACGCGCCGAAGGCCAAGAAGGCGGTGGCGAAAAAGCCCGCCGCGAAAAAGGCGGTGGCGCAGAAGCCGGAGCCCAAAGGTAAGGACGGCGGCAAGCGCAGCCTTGTGCCGCAACTGCCGCGTAAGAACTGACGAACCAGCCAGTAAAAAAGCCCCGGAAACGGGGCTTTTTTTGTGACACCTTCCGGTTAACCGCCCGGCGCCCGCCAGAGCGGTTGCACCGGTTCAGCTTGCCAGCGCCATCCGTATCTTGCCGGCGTTTTCGGCCAGGACTTCAGGCTTTTCCATCTGTCCGCTGTGCGGTTTCAGGGGAATGCCCTCGAAGCGCGGAATGACATGGACGTGAAGGTGAAAGATAGTCTGCCCCGAAGCTGGTTCGTTGAACTGCATAACCGTGACGCCATCGGCATCGAAGGCCTTCTTTACGGCCCGCGCAACTTTCTGGACGTGAGCGAAGAGCGGGCCAAGCACCGCCGGATCCGCGTCAAGCAAGTTGCGCGACGGCGCTTTCGGCACCACCAGCGTGTGACCCTGTCCTTGCGGCATCACATCCATGAAGACAATGACCGCGTCATCCTCGTAGACGCGGTGCGAAGGGATTTCTCCGCGCAGGATTTTGGCGAAGATGTTGCTGCTGTCATAGGTTGCTTCGGCCATGGCGCGCGCTCCGGTTCTTGGCTCGCTGTCTGGTGTAGCGAAGCTGTTCCGGGCGGGCAAGACGATCGGTCGACATCGGCCGTGCCGGCCCGCTCGGCTGAGCGATTGGGGCTCGCTACTCTACTGCGCCATGTCCTTGCGGAACGGGGTGTGCTCTTCCAGATATTCGCTCATCCGCTCGACTTCGCGCCGCTCGCGCTGGAGATAGTCGGCCACTGCATTGCGCAGACCTGGATGGGCGATGTAGTGCGCCGAATGCATCGTCACGGGCCGGTAGCCGCGCGCCAGCTTGTGCTCGCCCTGCGCACCGGCTTCAACCACCTTCAGCTTGCGCGAGATGGCGAAATCGATCGCCTGATGGTAGCAGACCTCGAAATGCAGGAACGGGTGGTCCTCGATGCAGCCCCAATTGCGGCCGTAGAGCGCGTCTGAACCGATGAAGTTGATGGCACCTGCAATGTAGCGCCCGCTGCGTTTGGCCATGACCAGCAGGATGTCGTCGGCCATGCGTTCGCCGATAAGTGAGAAGAAATCGCGGTTGAGGTAGGGCCGGCCCCATTTCCTGCTGCCGGTATCCATGTAGAACGCGAAAAAGTCGTCCCAGGCCTTTTCGGTCAGATCCTTGCCGGTCAGCCAGTCGATCGAGATGCCGTCGGCGAGGGCCTCGCGCCGCTCTTTCTTCATTGCCTTGCGCTTGCGCGAGGCTAACGTTGTGAGAAAATCGTCGTAGCTCGAAAAGCCTTCGTTGAAGAAGTGAAACTGCTGGTCGGTGCGATGCAGGAAGCCGGCCGCCGCCAATACCTGGACGTCGTCCTCCGGCGCGAAAGTAACATGCGCGGAAGACACGCCGAGCTTATCCGTCACCGCCTTCAGGCCGGTCGCAAGACCGGCCTTGACGGTGGGGATGTCCTCGCCCCTGCCGACCAGCAGGCGAGGGCCGGTGACGGGTGTGAACGGCACCGCGCATTGCAGCTTCGGATAGTAGCGCCCGCCGGCGCGTTCGAACGCGTCCGACCAGCCATGGTCGAAGACATATTCGCCCTGGCTGTGCGACTTCAGATAGCAGGGGACCGCTCCGAGCAACATGCCTCGCGCGGTTTCCAGCCTGAGGTGATGGCCTTGCCAGCCTGTGCGCCGAACAGCGCAGCCGGAATCTTCCAGCGCGCTCAAAAAAGCGAATGAGACAAGCGGGTTGTAGCCGTATTCTGCATCGCCGCGTGTAGTGCCGCCGAGGCTGTCCCATTCAGCGCTGGTAAAGGCGCCGATGCCCGCGGCGATGCGGATCGACAGCTCCGCATTCGCCGTTTGTCTTTCACAGTCGTCCCCTTGATCCATGAGGCTTACTTAAGCTCGCTGCGGACCCATACAAGCCCGCTCAGGCAAGCCGTACCAGATCGGGCTCGAATCCTTCGAACGTCATCTGGTCGGCATATTTGAAGGTCAGGTCGACGGCAGGCTGGTCGTGCACGGTCCAGGTGATCACCGGCATACCGAGTCTCTCTCGCACGAAGGAGACGAACCGGTTCGGCAGGTCGCCGGCAGCGTAGGAGGTGAAGGCGATGTCATGCGCCAGCATGGCGAAATGCGCCTCGATCAGGTGGTTGTCGTTGCCGTAGGCGGTCAACCCGCCGGGTATGCCGGGTGCATATTTCGGGAACTCGCGGATCAGCCAATGGTCGAACGACATGATCGCGGTCTTGCTCTTGTAATGCTTGAGCATCTTGCCGACGCTTTCGACCAGGCCTTCGTCATGCCCGGCAGCACCTTTCAGCTCGACAACCATCGGCACACGGCCGTCGACCAGATCAAGCGCCTGCTGCAGCGTCGGCAAATGGTCGGCGGTGCCGCCGACCTTCAGCGCCGTGATCTCTGCAGCCGTACGCTGCCAGACGAAGCCGTCCTCGCCGGTCAGCCGCCGCAGATCGCCATCGTGGATGATGACGGGGACGCCGTCGGACGACAGGTGCACATCGCATTCGATCGCGTAGCCGCGCTCGGCCGCCGCAGCGAAGGCGGAAAGGGTGTTCTCCCAGCGCGTCTTGTTCATGTCGTGGAGGCCGCGATGGGCGACGGGCCGGGCGGTCAGCCAGGAAAGATCGGTCATGGTTGCAGTCCCGGTCATTCGACTTCGAAGATCGCTTCGATTTCCACTGCGGCATTAAGCGGCAGGGAGGCGGTGCCGACGGCGGAGCGAGCGTGCTTGCCACGATCGCCGAGCACGGCGGCGAGAAAATCCGAGGCGCCGTTGGCAACCAGATGCTGTTCGACAAAATCCGGTGCCGAGGCGACGAAGACGGTGATCTTCACCAAGCGACGGATTTTCTCGAGATCGCCAAGTGCCGCCTGAGCCTGGGCCAATATGTTGATCGCACAGTATTTTGCGGCTTCCTTGCCGGTCGCGGTGTCGACATCGCGGCCAAGCAGTCCGCTCGCCTGGAGCTTGCCCTCCTTGAGCGGCAACTGCCCGGCGGTGAACAGCAGATTGCCGGTCCGGCAATAGGGCACGTAATTGGCGGCGGGCGCGGCGGCGGCCGGCAGCGTCACGCCGAGATCGCTTAGCCGCTTTTCGATTGTTTCGCTCATGCTATTTCCCTATTGCTTGAAGGTGCCGCGCAGGCCGGGCCGAAATTGCTATTTTTGCCTCGCTTCCGCCACGACTTTTTTTAAGCTGGACCATCTTTCCATGCGGCTTGCCACTAGCCGCGATGATCGGAGCACCCCATGCGCGCAACGCGCCTCGCATTCAACGCCGTTCTCTTGACAGCGGCTTCCTGGGCGGCTCCCGCTTTTGCGGTGCCTGCGCTGCAGGCGCATCGTGCTGTTTACGACATTTCACTCGACAAGGCTTCAGACCGTTCCGGCATTACCGGCATCACCGGCCGCATGGTCTACGAGTTCAACGGCTCGCCTTGCGAGGGCTATACGGTAAAGTTCCGTTTGGTGACCCAGATCGTAACCAGCGACAACACAAGGCTGACCGACCAGCAGATGACCACCTTCGAGGATGGCGAGGGCAAGACCTTCTCCTTCGTGAACAAATCCTTTGTCGACCAGAACCTCGACAAGGAGGTCAAGGGTACCGCAACGAAGGAAGCCAACGGTCTCAAGGTCGATATCGACAAGCCCGAGAAGAACAGCCTGGAACTCGCGCCGACCCAGTTCCCGACCCAGCAAATGGTCGAAATGATCGGCAAGGCGGAAAAGGGCGAGCGTTTCTACGAAACCAACCTGTTCGACGGCTCTGAGGACGCCAACAAGGTGGTGACCACCACCGTCGTCGTCGGCAAGCAAGCCGATGCCGACAATGCCGATCCGGAAGCGCCGGCGCTGGCCAAGCTCGCCACCGACAAATACTGGCCGGTCGACATCGCCTATTTCGATGATGCCGACAAAGGCGGCGAGGAGGTGCCGGAATACCGGATCAGCTTCAAGCTGCACAAGAACGGCATCACGCGCGATCTCGTCATGGACTATGGCGAGTTCTCGATGACCGGCAAATTGGTCAATCTGTCACTGTTCGATCAGCCTAAGACCTGCCCGTCTAAATAAGCTCGAGTGAACGGCAAGCCGCCGGCCGCTATCCGGGATAGTAGCGCTTAATCTTGCGGGGCAAGTCGCATCGACTTGAGCATGCCGCAATTGCCTATCAACGTCTTATGACGGTATGCGCCGCGGGGGAGCAGGTTGAGCAGGATCGACGTTTTTGTGGCGCCGCGGCCCAATGCGACGCTGATCAACGCTATGACATTGGTCAACCGGATTGTCATGCTGCACGGCATTCCAGGCTTTCGCGACCTGTTGCCATTCAACCGTCTGGCCGGTTTGCGCGGCGTCGCCAATGTCCGCCACATCGATTTTCCAGAGGATGACCGGCAAAGGCTGAAGGCTTGTTGCGGCGCGGGCAAGGCGACGTTCATCACGCCCAACCATCCCGAATTCTTTACCGACTGGATGATCGACAAGGAGGTCGTCTCGCGGGTGAGCCCGCTGGCGGCATCCTGGGCCACGCACGGCGTCGTCAACGGGCTTGGCCGGCTGATGCAGAAATTCTGGTTGGCCAACAATCTGATCGCGCAAATCCCGGGCAACAGCGCGGCCGCCAAGGAACATTCGGTGGCCTGGGCGCTGAAGGGGCACGGCGTGCTCCTGCATCCCGAAGGCGGTGTCGGCTGGCATGCCAACATCATTGCCCCGCTGCTGCCGGGCGCGGTCGAAATGGGGTTCGAGGCGTTGAAGCGCGGCCGCCTGACGGATCCGGATTTCAAGGTTTGGATCGCGCCCGTGATCTGGAAGCTTGCTTTCACGGGGAATGTCGAGGCAGCGCTGGCAAAGGAATGCGCCTATGTCGAGCACAGCCTGAAAATCGAACGCCGTGCCGCCGATTCGCTGCCGGAGCGCATCCATCATATCTATGCGACGTTGCTGTCTCGCGATGAGGCTGCATATGGCCTGCGGTCCGATGAGCGGGCTTCGTATGACGCACGTCAAAAGGACCTGCTGACCGAACTCGGCCGTCGCCTTGCCGAACTTGTCTCGGTCGACGCCGGCACGCTCGACAATGCCGACCTTTTGCGCCGTTCGCGGCGCTGGCTGCGGGAAAGCACGGATGGCAGCGGAAGCCAGAAGCAGGTCCGAACGCTGGCAGATGCGATCCAGCGCCTGCAGCGTGTCGGGCCGTGGGCCTCAGCCAACCCGCGCATCACGCAGGAGGAGATCGCCGAACATTTGAAGCGGATCCGCAACGATTATTGCAAGGGTACGCTGCGCGATGCGATCAACCGTTTCGTGCCGCAGCCGGCAGGCCCACGTCGCGCCTATGTCCGGGTACCGGAGCCGCTAGGCTTGCACGCCTATCAAGGCTCCGTCGAGGAGGCACTCGCCGAACTGCACGACCGGATGCAGGAGACCGTCACCAGGACGATGACGCAACTCGAGGCTGGCGGCGGCTTCATTTTCTATGCCAATCCCTTCTATCATCGTTAGCGGTGTGTTGGTCGGCGCAAGATGAAGGAGTGCGGCAAGCCTGTGGCGGTCTATGTCGATGCGGCGATCTGGAAATGGGTCGGCCACCGCTGGTGTCATCTGCTGGCAGACGACACCGACGAGCTGCATCGCTTTGCCGGGCAGCTCGGCATCAAGCGCGCGTCCTACCAAGGACCGCCAAAGACATCCGCGCCGCACTATGACATAACCGGGTTCGAGCGCGACCGCGCAGTGCGGTTAGGCGCCATCGAGTGCAGCCGCGAGGAGATCGTCGCCGTTTTCCGGCGTGTGCGGGTGCCGAAGGGGAAGATGCGGCAATGACACCGGTGCGCTGATCGCCGCACGCTGAGCCGCAAGACGCCACAGCGCTTGCGTTTGTCGCGCTTCCCCTCTATATGCGCGCTCATTCCACACACGGACTTTGGTGTCTGCCCGGGAGAAATCCGGCTGAAACCTCCGGTGGCGTTCGAGGACAAAGTCCAAAAATGCCTGTGTCCGTGGAGGCTAACCGGAAAGGAAATAAGAATGGCTCTGCCTGATTTCAGCATGCGCCAGCTATTGGAAGCTGGCATTCACTTCGGCCACCAGACCCACCGCTGGAACCCGAAAATGGCGCCCTATATCTACGGCGCCCGCAACAACATCCACATCATCGACCTCTCGCAGACAGTGCCTTTGCTGCACCAGGCGTTGAAGCAGGTTTCCGACACTGTTGCCAAGGGCGGCCGGGTGCTGTTCGTCGGCACCAAGCGCCAGGCCTCCGACATCGTCGCCGATGCCGCGCAGCGCTCGGCCCAGTACTATGTCAACTCGCGTTGGCTCGGCGGCATGCTGACCAACTGGAAGACGATCTCGAATTCCATCCAGCGCCTGCGCAAGCTCGACGAAATGCTGGCCGGCGAGGCTCAGGGCCTGACCAAGAAAGAGCGCCTCAACCTCGACCGCGAGCGTGAGAAGCTCGACAAGGCGCTGGGCGGCATCAAGGATATGGGTTCGACGCCCGATTTGATGTTCGTGATCGACACTAACAAGGAAGCGATCGCCATTCTCGAGGCCAAGCGTCTCGGCATCCCGGTCGTTGCCATCATCGATTCCAACTGCGACCCGGACAAGATCGACTTCCCGATCCCCGGCAATGACGACGCGGCCCGCGCCATCCAGCTGTATTGCGATCTGATCGCGAAGGCAGCTATCGACGGCATCGCCCGTCAGCAGGGCGCGCTCGGTGTCGATATCGGCGCATCGGTCGAGGCTCCGGTCGAGCCGGCGCTCGATCAGACCCCGGCCGCCGAGAGCCCGGCAGCCCAGACCCCGGAAGCATAGTAGCGAAGGCCGGCTGCGGCCTTCATCTTTCCAATATGTTGGCGCGGTAAGCGCTACCAGCACCAGGCGCATCATCGAAAATCGATGGTGCGTCAGTGCATTTAGACAAAGAGGCGACAATGAGCATTTCGGCTGCACAGGTCAAAGAACTCCGCGACTTGACCGGCGCGGGCATGATGGACTGCAAGGCGGCGTTGAACGAGACCAACGGCAATATGGAAGAAGCCATCGACTGGCTGCGCAAGAAGGGCATTTCAAAGGCCGACAAGAAGGCTGGCCGTACCGCTGCCGAAGGCCTGATCGGCGTAGATTCCGGCGTCCGCGAGGCAGCGATCGTCGAGGTCAATTCCGAGACGGACTTCGTTGCCCGCAATGCTGCGTTCCAGGAGATCGTCGCCAATGTCGCGAAGGTCGCGCTTGCCTATGGCGGCAAGACCGAGGCCGTTGCCGCCGCTCCCTATCCGGGATCGGGCAAATCGGTCGCCGAGACCATCAAGGACGCTGTCGGCACCATCGGTGAGAATCTGGGCTTCCGCCGCTCGGCCAAGCTCACGGTCGAGCACGGCGCTGTCGCAACCTACGTTCACAATGCGGTCGCCGACGGCCTTGGCAAGCTCGGCGTGCTGGTGGCCATCGAGACGACGGGCAACGCGCATGCCGCCAACGCCTTCGCCCGTCAGGTTGCCATGCATGTCGCTGCCACCAATCCGATGGCCCTGACCACCGAAGAGCTCGATCCGGCCGCAGTGGAACGCGAGAAGGCGATCTTCGCCGACCAGGCGCGCCAGTCCGGCAAGCCGGAAGCGATCATCGAGAAGATGGTCGAAGGCCGTTTGCGCAAGTTCTATGAAGAGGTCGTGCTGCTCAAGCAGGCTTTCGTGCTCAATCCCGACATTACCGTCGAGAAGGCGCTGAAGGATGCCGAGAGCGAAATAGGCGCGCCAGCCAAAATCGCTGCCTATCTGCGCTTCGCGCTCGGTGAGGGTATCGAGAAGGAAGAGACCGATTTCGCGGCGGAAGTCGCGGCAGCGGTCAAGAAGTAACTATTCGTTTGAGAGGCTTTTTTCGGCCGGGTATCCGCGAGGATGCCCGGCCGATTTCTTGCGCGGTGTCGATGAAGGCGCGGAGCTTCGGGGCCATCGCGGCGCGGCGCGGGAAATAGAGGAACAGTCCCGGTTCCTCGATCGATGCCTCGCCAAGGACTTCGACCAGCCGGCCTGCCTCGATGTCAGGCTTGACAAGCGGCTCGAACAGATAGGCGAGGCCGATGCCGGCAAGCGCCATTTCCCTTGCCGACAGCGGATCGCTGACGACCACGCTGCCGCGTGTCTCGACGCTGATATCCTTGCCCTGATCGGATAGATCCCAGTGATAGAGCGCACGTGATCGCAACAGCCGATAGCCGATGCAGTTGTGCACGGCGAGATCGGCCAACGCCCATGGCCGCCCGCGCCGGGCGACATAGGCCGGCGAGGCAACGATGATGCTGCGGAAAGGCCCTGTCAGTCGCACCGTCACCATATCCTCGGCGATCATCTCGCCCAGCCGGATGCCGGCGTCAAAACCCTCGCCGACGATATCGCTCAGACGTTCGTCGGTGACGATCTCCACCGTCACGTCAGGGGTAACGTTCCGCCATCGCCGTCAGGATGGGCATCAGCGCCAGAGGCAGCGCCAAACGCGGCGCGTCGATCCTGAGCAGTCCGCTTGCCCGGCCTTTGACAGAGCGGATACGTTCGATCCGGTCGGCAATGTCTTCCAGCGCCGGCTCCGCCGCAGCGACAAGCGCGGTGCCAGCCTCGGTCAGCGAGACGCTGCGCGTGGTGCGGGCAAACAACGGCTGGCCGATTCGCTCCTCTACCAGCCGAACCGCATGGCTGACCGCTGACGGGCTCATGCCGAGCTCGGCGGCTGCCGGCGCGAAGCCGCCACGCCGCGCGACGGCAACGATTATAGGTAGGTGGCTAAGCAGATCGCGGTCCATTCATGCATGATATCGCATAGTCCATTCGGATAATGCAATCTTATCGGTGGGGAAAGGAGGGCGCATCTTTGGCTACATCACACGGCAATCGCCGAGCAGCCAAGGAGACGTCTAATGACCGACCTCGATTCCGAACGAACCCGTAATCTCGAGACCGTGCGTAAATTCTTTGATCTGATGCACCGCAACGACATTGAGGCATGGGGCGACCTTTGGGCTGAAGATGGCCGTATACTTGTCTTCTACCCACCGGCAGGATTTGGAAACAGCATCGATGGTAAGGCCGCGATCCTGGCGGCCTTCCGAGGCCTCTTCGGTAATTTCGAATCCTTCGATTCGCAGCTGACAGCCATCTATCCGGCAGCGGATTCGGACGCGATCGTCGTTGAGTACAAGAACCGCGCGGTGCTGATCGGCGGCACTGAATACACCAACAGCAATATCGCGATTTTCCACTTCAAGAGCGGTCTGATCAGCGCCTACCACGACTATTTCGATCCGCGCCGCTTCCAGGTGGTGGTCGATGCTCTGGCCAAGGCCTGACTGCGTATCCCAGGCAAGACCTCAATCCCGCTTTTCAAACTGCAGGAGAAATCCATGACCATGTCCTACTACACGCTCGGCAACAGCGGGCTGCGTGTCACCCGCCTGGCGCTCGGCACCATGACGTTCGGCACGGAATGGGGCTGGGGCGCGGAGAAGGAAACCGCGCGCGCCTTGGTTGATGCCTATATCGAAGCCGGTGGCAATTTCTTCGATACCGCCGATCTCTATACCGGTGGCACGGCCGAAACCTGGCTCGGCGAATTCATCGCCGAGCGCGGGCTGCGCGACAAGGCGGTGATCAGTACCAAATTCACCTACAACGCCGAACCGGGCAACCCGAACGCCGGGGGCAACGGCCGCAAGAACATCCTGCGGGCGATAGACGGTTCGCTGAAGCGGCTCGGCACCGACTACATCGACCTCTACATCCTCCATACCTGGGACAGGCTGACGCCGCCGGAGGAGGTGATGCGGACGCTGGACGATCTGGTGCGCGCCGGAAAGATCCGGCATGTCGGCCTGTCCGACGTGCCGGCCTGGTACGCAAGCCGGGCGCAGGCCGTCGCCGAGCATCGCGGCTATGAACCGGTTTCGGCGCTTCAGCTCGAATATTCGCTGGCCGAGCGCAACATCGAGCACGAGTTCGTGCCGTTCGGCACGCGCTATGGCGCCGGAATCATGGTCTGGAGTCCATTGGCCAGCGGCCTGCTCAGCGGAAAATACCGTTTCGATACAATCGTCGAGGATGGTGGCCGGCTGGAGACAATGCGTGGTTCGACCAATCCCGGTTTCCAGAAATTCACCGATCGCAACTGGCAAATCGTCGCCGAACTGGAGAGGGTTGCCGGCCAGCTCGGCCGCAGCATGGCCCAGGTCGCCCTGAACTGGACGGCAAACAGGCCAGGCATTGCGTCCGTCATCGTCGGCGCCACCAGGCTTGACCAGCTCAAGGACAATCTCGGCGCGCTTGATTTCGACATTCCCGAAGATCTTCGGGCACGGCTCGATGCGGTGAGCCGGCCGGTCACGCCCTTTCCGTATTCGTTCTTCGGCCCTGAAATACAAGGCGGCCTGACCGGTGGGCAGGCGGTTGGCGGTAAGCCGGCAAGCTATCTGCCGGATCTGCTCATGCGAGGCACTTTTGCCGGCGTGAGCTGACGGCTATCCAGGTCCACGATCTCAACTTCCGGCTCGGGGCCCCCCCGGGCAAGACGCCCCCACTCGGTTAACGCAAGCCCCAGGGTTATGGGGGCGCCCCAAAGCGGCGCCCACAACAAAAACAC
>NZ_JAMYPW010000015.1:0-111600 GCF_040320565.1 Mesorhizobium sp. M0664 | reverse complement strand
ATGCTCGTCACGCCGACGCAGCGCGAGGCGGCCGAGTGAATGATGCGCCGGCCTGACCGGCGTCGGGCGACCCACGGCCAAAGAGGCCCATGTTTCTCGGCTTCTCGGCGAACAGCTCTAGATATGCTGTGCTGTTGATGCAGCTGAAAAGCGCGCACTGTTCCTATCAGCGAGCCTAAGGCGCCCTTGCTTGTTGTTCCTCAAACGCCAAGAACGATTGGCGCTGGCGCTCCAACTCGTCCGCAAGTGGCTTGCGAACAGTGCGCGAGCCGTCCGCATGAATGGTGGAGAACAAGCCGACTTCGGCGTGGCGCGAATTGTCCCAACCTGGGTAGGCCGTCACCGGGTACAGGCATATACCCTGAACAGGTGCACCGAGGCTCGTCGCGTCGCGCACTTCGTCGCAAACGTAGTGAAGCCAGGCTGGCCGGCCTGAACCTTCGGCGCCGGTCTCGGCGATGAACATCGGCTTCTTGTATCGCTCGGCGACCTCGACCAGCATTTCCGAAAGTGCACGGTATTCGTGGTGCCCCATCGGTATCGTTGGGCCATTCAAGTACCATTGGTTGTGCGGATAGAAGTTGAGGCCGATGACGTCCACAACGTCCTCGCTGCCGCCCAACTCCGGTTCCACGCGCCCGATCAGCATGTCATACGCCTCGAATTGGCCCTGGCGAGCATTTTCGGCGCGCCGCCGCTCGGGGTGAGTACGGTCACGAGGAGCAATATGGATCAGCGGTTCAGCCCAGATGAACCTGCAGCCGGGTTCGGCCTCCCGCATGGCCCTCACGCCGGCGACCGCTGCCCTGACAAGGTGTCGTTTGAACCATCCACGCTTGTTCGGCCCGACGCGGGGGAAATAGCCGACCTCCACCGCCCATGCAAAAAACGAAATCTCGTTGATCGGGCACACCAGGGGAGCCACCCCGGTTGCGGAGCGATGAACCCGAACAGCTTCCGCGGCGAAACGGACGTAGTCCTTGATAAACCCCGGGCCACCTTGGTCGATATGGTCTGGCGAGCCATAGTGGAAGATATCCCAGATAATCTGCACCCCGGCCGCCTGGGCTGCTTCGATCGCCGACGTCCAACTCGACCAGTCGAAGACTCCGGGCGCCGTTTCAATCAGGTGCCAGCGCAAGCCGTCGCGGATCGTGCGAAGCCCAAGCTCGGCACAACGGCGATAGTCGCCATGTGCATGGATGTCATGTGAGGTCGCGCGGATCAGATCAAGACGGGCCCCGTCGGCGCGCCTGTGGGAGGAACACTCGAAACCAGCCATGAAAAAGCTGTCGAACCCGGAAGAGCCTGCCGTGGGCCGACGAGCGGTATCCTCGTTCATACCAACATCCTGTCGCCCAAGACGTGCGCAAGTGATCGCATTCGCAGTCCCCATTGTCAGTTCCGGTGGCTAGTCGAAACCGGTCGGCTACCAACCACGTCGACGGCTCGGCGGCCTATACGCGTGTGCCAGGATTGGCGAATACAACCAAGCTCCAATCTCGTCTGCCTTGGCCGCGGTCGCGTCGAGTCGATCCGAAGTTATGCGGCCTGTTGCATCGCCCGTTCGTTGACGCCTGCTTCGCCTAGTCGGGTGAGCGCCTCATCGGTTGCTTTTTCTTCCTTGAGCGTCTGTTCGAGTAGCGGGACTGCGTCTTTCAGACCAAGTAAGCCGGCCCATGTGACAAGAGTTCCGTAGCGCGCTATTTCATAATGTTCGACGGACTGGGCTGCAGCCACGAGACCCGCGTCCAATGCCGGAGCCTCCTGGAACTCCTCCAAAATCTCTTGTCCTTCTTCGATGATGCCGTCGATCGCCGGGCACGTTTTCCCTTGGACTCTCTTGCCAAACGCGTCGAAAACTTGCTGCAGACGCTCAATCTGACCCTCTGTCTCGTCACGATGTTTTTCGAACGCCGCCTTCAACTCTTCGGACTCCGCGCCCTTTGCCATTTTCCGGAGGGCCGTCAGAATCTTGCGTTCGGCGTAGTAGATGTCTTTCAGACCATCATAGAAAAGGTCTTCCAAGCCCTTGGAGCTGCCCTGAGAGCTTTTTTTCGTCGCCATTGTCATCTCCTCTTTCATTTCTATCGACGCATGCATGGCTCTAACTGGACCAGTCTCTTGTTGTTCCTTCGGCCACGGCACACCGGCAGCCAGCAGCGAGCGACGGTCGGGTTGACCCCTGATTCTAGTCCGCCGCGTCAGCAGCGGCTTGAGCATCTCGGCTCCGCGTCCATTGCGGACGTTCCGGAACGAGGATCACGTATTGATTGGGAGACAAGTGAGGAGCTATCGCGCTGCCTCTCGGATTAGCGGCGCGAGGGTGCGGGCAAAGGTCCGCTGCGAAAAATCCGGCCGAAGGACTCGATGACAGCGGAAATCCTTCAGGCAGACGCTCATTTGGCAGATGGTTTCCAGCGTCATGTGTCTAGCGCGCTGCACGGCCCATTCGTCGTTCTGTTCGAGCAGGATCGCGCCAACCAGGCGGACGATGGCGTCATCATTTGGGAAGATGCCGACGACCTCGGTGCGCCGCTTGATCTCGTCGTTGAGGCTCTCGATCGGGTTGGATCGAGTGCAGCTTGGCGCGGTGCTCCTTGGGGAAAGTCATTTAGGCAAGCATGTCGGGCTCGGCGTCGTCCATGATGGTGGCGAGCTTCGGGACCTTGGGCCGGATCTGATCAGCCACGGCGCGCCATTGCGTGCTCGCGACCTCGGGCGTTTCCTGGGCGAAGGCGCTGGCGATGAAAGCGGAAACGACGCAGCGCCCTTGCCGGCATGGGCCAGCACGTTCCTCATGAAGTGGACGTCACGCCGTAGAAAAACCGCAGCGCGCACACCGTCTGGTTCAGCGCCGGCCACGAGACTCCCGCCGAAACCAGATGGACCTGGGAGGCGCGGACGTCCTCCAGGCCGAGCCGGTCCGGTGAGCGGTCGAAATAGCGCGAAAATTGGTCACCGCGTGCAGGATCGCTGGGTAGCCGGCGACAGATTGCGGATCGTCATGTCCTCGATCATTCGTCGGCGAAGAGGGCTCAACTGGGCCATCTCAAACTCCTGTTCTCAAGATTGCGCTTCAACAGCCGCAATCTTTCAAATCAGAAGCGTCATCCGCAAACCTACGCACCAAATGACGCGTCAGCGGCTTCGTTCAATCCGGAGTCTTCTCCACGGGCGCGCGCAGGTTCATCATGTCATCGGTCATCGATGGTTCCTTCGAATCCGGTTGTGTCAGCAAACCCCACTTTACCGGCGAACTTTCGATGACCAACGCAAAGCCACTCGCTAACAGCGCCATCGAGGGCGCGCTCGCGAGCGGCTTCGGTACCGCCGAGCTACACCACCTGCAGGGATGCGACCGCTCGTTCTTAACTCCCGTCGCCGAATGGGATTAGTTGCGCAGCATATTCATCCGGCGTGGGAGGATCACATGCCGATCCACCGAAAAGCCGAAGAGGCGGGCGTCTTCTATCCATCTGAACTAGCGCTGCTGGGCCGCGTGTTCGACCGGCTCAAGTCCGACGCTCTATCTGAACAGCGACGCGAAGCGCTGGCGTCCCGGATCATTGCAAATTACATAGCCGGACTAGTGGACGAGGAAGAACTTCTGTCGAGGCTTCCCGGCAGGCGCTTGGACGGTCCTGAGCGAATCCCCTGGCTAGAATTGGTCCGAAAGCGTACAATAGCAAATCGTTAGCAACACAACATGGCCGCTGCGCTTGGGGGCGACTATCGCACTCTTGGGCCCGACACCAGGCACAATGTAATGGCGGAAGAACAAGCACGGCCCGGCCTGAAACCTGAAATCGTCAGCGAACTCGCGCGAGAGTCAGGCGCATCCGAACATCAGATACGCGAGATAGTGTCGCTGGTCGGCTTCGATCGCGGCTCAATCCTGAGGGAAGCTCGTCTCCTCAAAAACAACAGGTAGGGCCGGCGCTTTGCACGGCGTCGGCGGCATCATCGTCGAGACCCGGCCTACGTCAGCCCACCGCGCGAACGCAGCACGTTCTGACAGGCCGCAGGATCGGCATTTCCAAGGCCGCCGAGGCCGAATGGCGGTTCGGCTGCGCGGCTCGGAATATTTAAGTCGCAGGTTTTAATCCTGCGCATCGCGCCGCTGAGAACAACTCTCGATAGCGCTGATCGAAGCTGTTCGCGCCGGATTGGAACCCCCGGGCCGCCTTCAACGTTGTTTGGCATGGCTGACGATCGCGCAAATCATCTGCTGGGCGTTGCAACCACCGCAAAGATCGGCAGCCATCCGATTCACCCCATGCTCATCCCTTTCCCGATCGCATTGCTCGTATCGGTATTCCTGTCGGATTTAGTGTTCTGGTCGACCGGCAATGCATTCTGGGCCGAAGCATCCTTCTGGCTGCTCGGCTTTGCCCTTTTGATGAGCGCTGCCGCGGCGCTGGCCGGCTTTGCCGATTTTCTTGGAAATTCAAGGGTGCGGTCCATCAATGCCGCGTGGCACCATATGGTCGGCAACGTCGTGGCCGTGGTGCTGGCGCTGGCCAGCTTCATCCTGCGCCTAAGTGCCGGTGCCGCCGAGGGCGCCTTGCCCTGGGGCCTGGCGCTGTCCACGATTGTCGTTCTGCTACTCCTTTATACCGGCTGGAAAGGCGGAACGCTTGTCTACGAGCACAGGGTAGGGATGCATCCCGAACAAGGTGAGGAGCTCAACTCTCGCTCGGAACGATCCCGATAGGGTTTTGACGAATGGCCGACGTGCTGGGAGCCGTCGTGGTGGTCACCGGCGCCTCCAGCGGCATCGGCAGAGCGACCGTTCTGGGTTTTGCGCGCAAGGCGCACGGCTGGTGCTGGTCTCAAGAAACGCGGACGCACTCGACAAGGTCGCCAAGGAGTGTGCCGGCTTGGGCGGTGAGGCGCTGACCTTTGCCGCGGATATGGCGGGCGATGCGGCCGTGGAGCGAATGCGCAGCTTTGCCGTGTCGCGTTTCGGCAGGATCGACGTGTGGGTGAATTGCGCCGCTTTTCGGCCGATTCGAGGAAATGCCGCCGCATGTGTGATCAGGACGTTTCTGGTGGATGACGCCGGTACTGAACAAAGGCTGTGACGAGTCCGATGCGGTGAGTGGAAGAGGCCCGCCGGCTTACCCAGCCGCCTTGGGGTGCAACCTTAGTGAATGGACCAGACGACGATCTTGCTGTCCTGAATGACGAAACTGTCGGCGCCCTCAGCGGTCGAACCTGGACGAAGTTGCCGAGCAGATCAGCAGTGTATAGGGACCGCGGACCTGTTTTGCGATGTAGTTGAACTCACCTCGACGCAACTGCTCGCGGAAGCCAAGCGGATATCGACGCTGCCTGAAAACTTACGCGCAAGCGCTCCACACTTTCGTGGCGGCGCCTTGTCGATCGCCCTGAGCAAGCCAAGCACCCCTTCTCTATCCTATAGTATTCGTCTTCGACTATTGCTCCGGAACGGCAGAGGTTTGCGGACGATTTCGTGCTGCTTCGGCAATTTCCGGGATGTATTTCGTCGCGGTGCAGCTTCGGTTCACATTGGAGCGTGCGTCGAATACCTCTTTCTCGCAGACCCGCTTGGCGAGCTCGATAGGCACATGAACTGCCAGAGGCACTTCCACCTCGGAAATTCCAAGCTCCCGTGCGATCTGCTGTTTCACTTCGTGCCTGCCAAGCGAAACGTCGACGCCGACATCCTCGGCATCTTCGGTTGTCGATGATGCGCCTTGCCCCGGAGGATCTTGCTGCTCGGTCTGAGCAAATGACTCCACGGCAAAGAGTTGCAACGCGAACACGGCGAGGGGCAAAACTGGTTGGAACACTCTCATGCCTGGCTCCTGCAGGTGCCTTTAGCAACGGCAAAGTATGTAAACCGTTCCAGAGGCGGGGATGGCGCGCTCAGCGGCAGTCGAGGCGGGTTTTTCTGCGCTCAACGATGCGGAGCTGATCGATCGCAGTGCCCGCGGGAGAACCAGACCGTGCTTTGCCAGAGCGCGACGCGGCCTCAGATTAATGTGACGACGCAGACATTCTGTTGGGTTACACCCGAAGATGCTTCAATCCTCCGCGAAGGCCGCCTCATCGGCTGGTGGAGAGCCCTCTTTGTTCACTGCGCTATGCGCCGCGTCAGGAATCTAGGCATTGCTGAACTGCCCAGACACCCGACACGAGAAGTATGCAAATTGGTGGAAAATTCCCGGAAGCGGCTCATTTTCGACAATCGCCAGCACCCCATCAGCTGACCGTGCCAATCGGAGTCACTCCCGAACATGAGCTACTCGAAGCAGCCGGCATCTTTGCGAAGGGCAGGGAGGAAGGCGGAATTAGCAGAGCTCGGCCAGAGTACAGGCTAAATGAGATCGACTGGTCGTCGTCGAGGCCGTCGAAGTCAACGGCTGGGCCAAGCGGACACGACTGGCGAAGAGATCGTGCCCAGCAGAGCGTGAGGGATCGCGACGCCACGACCGATGCCCGTCGAGCCGAGACACTCGCGGTCGAACAGACCACGGAGAACCATCTGCTCATCAAAGCCCAGTTGTCCGCGCAATCCTCATCGCGATTTTTGTCAAGGCTGATTGCTTTCCTTTACTCGTAAGGTCAAGCGAAATGTCCTTTTCTGACAAGATGGGGCAGATCATCAGAGTTAACCTCAATGTGGATCCCAAACGGGATCGCAAAGGGGCGTGCAGCCGCACTGCTTAGGCAGCGCAGAATTCACCGTCGGATAAGTGGGTCCTGGCTGTCCCGGACGCAAAGCCAGGGCCTTCTCGCGTCCGGACCAATGGCCCGGTTTGAGGCGTTTAGGCTCTCGCGGGAGAAGGCGTATTTCCGGCTTCAAGTGGGGCGCCTGGGTGACAAGATCGGTATCCTGCAAGGCGTTCCCGGGGTGCCGGCTCTGGATGACCGGGTCACGGGCATGATGGAGGGATTGGGCGACGTCAAGGTCGATGTCGTCGGCAAGGGCGCAACCAACTGCACGCTGGAACTTGGCACGTCAGTGACCGAAGACATCCTCACCGCCAATCCCGATCTCAAGGCGATCTACTCGGCCTGCGGTCCGCCGATCCCTGGCGCCGTCAAGTCGATCAGCAATTCCGGCATTGCCAACGACAACCTCATAGTGGTCGGCTTCGACGCGTGCTGCGGTGAGATCGAAGCGATCAAGTCGGGAGCGGAGGACGCCAGCGTAGCTCAATTTCCAGCGAAAATGGGTGAGCTTGGCATCGACACCGTCGTCAAGGCCATCCGCGGGGAACCCGTCGAGGCCAATGTGGATACCGGCGCCGGACTGGTGACGCTGCAGAACGTCAAGGACTTCGAGTGATCCACCAGCGGTGCGGGGGGGGGGCCCCCCCGCCCCCAGCGGGCGCCCCCATTGGACGGGGGGGGATTATTTTAATTTGGCGCACCCGCAAAAGAAGTGGATGCGCTGAGCCGGCCAGGCTGATGTTTGAGGAGCAGCAGGCACCAGGCACTCCGCCCGAAGGCTGGGCACTGATCAATGTCGCCTATGTCGGGATATGTGGAACCGACTACCACATCTTCGAGGGCAGGCATCCTTATCTCGCCTATCCGCGCGTCATGGGCCATGAGGTTTCGGGAACAATCGCTGCAATCAACGCGCCGGTGGACCTGTCGGTTGGAGAGCAAATCCTCGTCAACCCCTATTTTGCCCGCGGAAATTGTGCCGCCTGCCGCCAGGGAAAGCCGAACTGCTGCATGTCGATCGAGATGCTTGGCGTGCACCGTGACGGTGCCATGAGCGAGCAGATTCTCGTGCCGGCGCAGAACTTGATACCAGCGGCCGGCCTGTCACCGGTCGAGGCTGCCACGGTCGAGTTTCTGGCCATCGGTGCTCACGCGGTGCGCAGATCCATGGCGGGGCCGGGCATTCGCACCTTGGTTATCGGCGCCGGGCCGATCGGCCTTGGCACCGCGCTTTTTGCGCGCATAGCGCAACTCAACGTGACCGTCATGGACGTCGATGCCGAGCGGCTGGCCTTTGCCGCAAGACAATTGGGCTTTCTGGTGATCGACGGGTCGAAGGGATCGATCGTCGAAACGATAGGGGAGCGAACTGCGGGAGCAGGTTTCGACGTCGTCTTCGACGCAACGGGAAACAGCCGTTCGATGCAGGCTGCCTTTGCCTATGTTGCCCATGGTGGCGTCATGGTGATGGTCAGCGTCGTGCCGGACGACATAACCTTCTCAGATCCAGAGTTCCACAAGCGGGAAATGATGCTGATCGGCAGTCGCAACGCGACGCGTAGCGATTTCCAGCACGTCATTGCCTCGATCCGCGCTGGAAAAATACCAATCGACCGACTCGTCACCCATCGCACCACCCTGCGCGACAGCCCACGCGACATCGCAATCTGGGCGCAGCAGAAGTCCGGTCTGATCAAGGCCGTTGTCGACGTGGCTGGATCTGGCTGATGTCAGCAAAACACAATCAAGATATGTGACCGCAGCCCTGATGCTGCATTATGGGAGGGGGAGTTGCTCGGTGACGCCAGGCTAAGCGGCGCGCTTGACACGGTATTCGGAGTGGGTTTCCTCCGTGAACAATTGTCCCTGCCGAACTGGCTTGGCGTTTCACTGATTGCAGCAGGGGGCGCAGTTCTCGTCGCATACAAAGGTTGAAGCCGTGAAGCGACAATCCTTCCGGCACAAAACGCGTTCCACGCCAAGTCCGCCGGCTATTCGCACCGGTTGAGTATCCGACGTCGCTATTCTATATGATGCGTGATGTTTGATGCGCACCAAGCAGGGCAACATGAGAACCACATTGGCGATCGATGACGATGTCCTGGTTGCAGCCAAGGCCATCGCCCGGCAGCAGGATCGCAGCCTCGGCGAGGTCATCACCGATCTCGCCCGGCGCTCGCTGCGTCGGCCTCAAGCCGGCGGCGAGCGC
Source organism: Mesorhizobium sp. M0664 (assembly GCF_040320565.1). NCBI lineage: Bacteria > Pseudomonadati > Pseudomonadota > Alphaproteobacteria > Hyphomicrobiales > Phyllobacteriaceae > Mesorhizobium > Mesorhizobium sp. M0664. Next base: position 102,686 of record NZ_JAMYPW010000015.1, on the reverse strand, counting down.
AACGGGATTCCTCTTCTGTCGCCTCGGCCGGATGCACCTCCTGTCACGCTTGAGACGGTCAATGCCTTGCGAGACGAACTGCCGTGACGCTCCTGCTCGAATGTGCTGATCGCACTGATAGATCCTGGCCACGTCGCCCATGACGACGCGCATGGCTGGTTCGAAGAGACCGGTAAACTCCGCATGGGCTACGTGTCCCGTCACCGAAAACGGCGTCCTGCGCATCGTCGGCAACCAAAGATATCCCAGTTCTCCCGGCTCACCAGCTGTTGTTGCGCGAATCGTTACCAAGTTGCGGACCCTGCACGGGCACAGCTTCTGGCCCGACGATGTGAGCCTGGTTCGCTCCGGCGACATTGATGCAGCCAAAATCCTGACCTCGGCGCAGGTGACGGCTACCTACCTTCTCGCGCTTGCCAAGGCGCGCGGCGGCCAACTTGCCAGCTTTGACCGCAAGCTGTCAGCGGCGGCCGTGAAGGGCGGGAAGTCTGCACTGCATCTGATTCCAACAAGGTAGAGACTCTTGGTGCGGTCTACCTGCGATCTTCTCGGGTTCTTCGGCGAGAAAGTCGCGGTGGTCCAGAGGCAGCACGGAATCGAGAGCGTCAAAGACTTCTGCACGTCGAATAACATAGGCAGGTGGCCGAGCGAAGAGGTCAATTGCCATTCGCGAGCGGCCCGAGAATTTGGACTCCCTGGCGGCGTGCGGCAAGTGCGAGCTTCCGATCGAGGGTGGCCAGCGGCAACTCGGTTTCGATTGCCAGCGCCAGATAGGCGGCGTCATAGGCGCTGAGCCCGTGCGAAGCCGCTAATGTCAGCACTGCGCCGTCCGACCCGCCGCCGGCGTCCTCCAGCGGCAATCGGCGCAGCCGTGCCATGGTGGTGGCAGCTTCGCCCGCCGCGATGCGGCCACGCCGCTCGGCCATCAATACGACGTTACGCGCCTCGTGCCAGAACAGGGAAGGGACAGGCGCCGTTGCTCCCGGCAATCGTCGCATCAGGGCGGCCGCCGCCTCGCTGTCTTCATCAGGAAGAATCCAGGCAGCCGCCACGGAAAGGTCGACAACGAAAGGCATCAGACGATGATCGCCATCAAGCGCGGCGCCCTTCATCGCGCCAGGCCCGAATTTCGTCCTGCGTCACGGGCTTGGCGCGGGCGCGGGCAGCGCTGATCTCTTCGATCACGGCTTCGACATCGTTGCGCCGTTGAATCCGCGACAGTTTAGCGATGGGATCATTGCCGCGCGAAATAATCACCTCCTCGCCGGCTTCTACCCTTGAAAGCAGTTCCGAGAGATGCGTTTTGGCCTCGCCAACTTTCACCGTGATGGTCATTTCCTGTCCTTGCGCGCGTCGGGTCAACGTGGTGAGCCGTGTTCATTGCCGAGCTGAGTGTGGATTGCTCGACAATCGCTCTTGCACGCGACGATAGGCGCAATCCTGACCCTTGGTCAAGGCTTGGTCAAGTCATTGCCGACCCCTCGCACGCCGCAAGGCGGGCCGTCTCTTGACAAGGTGAAATCGTTCTGGGGCAACGGCTTCTGATTATGCGCAGTGTCTGATTTTGCGGGCGGAAGCTTGCGCAACTTGTCGCGGTTAGCGCACTCCAGTGGATCGCGAGTGGCTATCTGACCATAGTTTGCGGGGCATTCTTCTTCGAGCGTTCGCGCTTGGACGCGCAGCGCCGATCTCTCGCCGTCTCTGTTGCCGTAGCACGACAACCTGATCACGCCGCTCTTCCCCAGGCCCGCGACCCATCTGGACAGTTCGGCCTTGCCCCAAATTGCCCTTTCAGCTGAAACGATTAGGGCGGAACGTTGCAAGCATGGGATGCGGATTGCCAGAGGCGATTTCTTTGGCAAGCAATTCGCCGACGATCAATCCAAGCGTGGCGCCGCTGTGGCTGAAGGCGACGTGAAGTCCGGCAACGGTCTCGACGCAGCCAAGCACTGGCTCGCCGTCGCCGGGGATGGGCTTCGGGCCAACTGCATAGGCAGCGAGTTGGAGCCGCGGATTGCCCTCGAGCACCGCACTAGCCTCCTCGAGCAGTCCTTTGACGGTCTTGTCGTGCACGGTGTAGGTTCCGTCAGAGTTGACCACGACTTCTTCCTCCGACCACGCCGAATCCAAAACAAGTGCGCCATCCGGCGTCGGGCGAACCGCCACGCGGGGCGTATTCAGCACGGCACGGAGCTCGGTCTTGATCGGCTTGGTCTTCAAGAGAAGTGAAATTGGCGTGGCGTCGGGGACACGAACTCCGATCTCTGCGAGCATGATAGGCGTCGCTGGCCCGACCGCAAGGACCACTGCATCCGCCTTTACCGGCACACCGTCGGCAGTGACGACGCCACGCGCGCGACCACCTGTGGCATCTATCCGGACGCGTCCAGCGTCCCGAACAAACTTGCCGCCACGGGAGCGGAACTCATTGAGCAGCAGACTGATCAAAGACGGCAGGTCAACCCATCCTTCGCCAGGATTGAAGATGGCGCCCTGGGGGGTAATTGCGCTCGCGTTGACGCCGGGCACCACTGCACCGACTTCGGCAGGGCCGAGCAGAAGCGCGTCATAACCAATATCCTGCTCCAACTGGCAGACGGACGCGATCTGGTTCGTCTCGTCATCCGCATCCCAGGTGAGGCCGCCGTCAAAGCGAAGCCACGATTCCGTTTCCGGCCTTGTGGCGGCCAGGGTCCGATAACGGTCGATGCCTGCAAGCCTCAAGCGGTGGTAGGCAGTGTCCGCACGTCGCGCTGAGTTCAGCCAGGAAAGTGAACGGCCGGATGCACCGTTGGCTGGCGCGCCGTCGTTGACAAGCGTTACATCAAGGCCAAGACGAGCAAGGTGCAACGCGGAAGAGATGCCGAAGATGCCCGCGCCGATAACAACGACATGGCGCGGCTTTGGTGATGCAGTCATGGAGAAATCCTTCTTCGCAGAAGCCGGGCTGGGAGTTGTTGGATGGCTGCAGAGCGCGGCGGAACTAATAGTCGGTGAGCTTCTTCATGTAGCGCCGGCCCTCAAGCATTGGCCGGCCGCGCAGGGCGGCCAGCTCGTAGGCAAAACGCCAAAGCGTGTCGAAGAAGACCAAGGGCACGAGATAGGGTTTGATGTGTTCGGACATACCACTGAGGTCGAGTTCAGTTCCATCGAGCACCAGGACGTTTTCCCGGCTGCCGTACTTGAAAAGGAAGTCTCGGGCACGTTCGGGAAGGCTCCGCGTTTCGTCCAAACCCACTAAGACCACGAAGCAAGCGTCCCGGTCGACCACCTCAAATGGGCCGTGAAAGAACTCGTTGGCGTGTATGGCCTGCGAATCGTACCACTGCATCTCCATCAACACGCAGGTGGCGTACGAATAGGCCGCACCATAGCTGGCACCGCTGGCCAGTGTGTGGATCGCATTGCGCGGCGCGAAACGGGGGGCGAAGGCCTGAAACCGGTCGGCATAGGTCCGGTGCGCACGCTCGATCGCCGGCTGAAGATGGCTCAGGCTCCTCAGCAGATCGGCAGTTAGCCCGGCATCCTCCCGAGCATCGATCAGGCCGGCGAGCAACATATAGAGCACGCCGTAGTTGCTGCAGGCTGAATCGATTGCTTTGCCCGTCGTGTAGGAGGCCTGGTAGGCGACTGCGTGGTCGACCGCCAGCGCGAGGGGCGATATCTGGTCGAGCGTCATGCCGATTGTCGTTGCGCCTCGATTCTTTGCATGATTGGCCGCTCGCACAGTTTCGCGGGTGGTGCCGGTCTGCGAGCAAAGGACAACGAGCGCGTCAGGTCCCAACCGTCGCGGGTCTCGGCAGACGAACTCATCCGCGTTGTAGATGTCGCAGGCGAATGCGCCGCTGTGACGGTCGACGAAGTATTTGCCTGCCATCATGATCGAGAGCGAACCGCCGCACGCCACGAGGAATAGGTGCGAAAACTGCGTGCCCGCCGTAGCGGTCAGGGCGCGTTCCACGTCGGAGGGCAGGGCGGAAATCATGAGCTTCCTCGTCTCGTTGGCAGAGCTAGGGGCGGGCCCACAATTGACAGGTGGGCGGCCATTGTGCGAACGTTATCACACCCTTTAAACTGAAAGTCCTGCAATGGTCAAGATTGCCGCGATAGGCGATAACGTGGTCGATTGTTATCTTGCTCGCGACGAGATGTATCCTGGTGGAAATTGCCTCAATGTCTCGGTTTATGTCAGCCGCTTCGGCGGGCGATCGGCCTATGTCGGAGCGATCGGCAAAGACCGGGCAGGGGACCTTATCTGCAGTGCACTGGCGTCGGAGCGCGTGGACATCACCCGATTACGGCGTCTCGAGGGACCGACCGCTTACTGCCTCATAGGTCACCGCAACGCCGATCGGATTTTCCTGGACTTCGATCTCGGAGTTTCGGTGTTTACGCCGACGCAAGAAGATCTGGATTTTCTCTCGGGCTTTCAGGCCGTCCACATCGGCCAGTCCAGCGGTTTGGACCCGTGGGTTGCCGCTGTATCAAGTAAGTCACTGTTGTCTTATGATTTTTCCACGCGACGGGACCCGGGACATCGACGCGAGATTGGACCCTATTGCTATCTGGCTTGTGTCTCGGGTGACGGTCTCGACGACAAGGAATTGGCCGCAATCGCGGCCGAATTGCTTGCATGTGGTTCAAAGTGGGTTCTTGTGACTCGTGGTCGAGCCGGCGCGGTGCTTCACGGCGACACCGTCTCTTACCGAACCCCGGCGCGGTTGGTCAAACCCGTCGACACCCTGGGCGCGGGCGACACCTTCATCGCAAGAACGCTGTTCGGCCTGCTTAAGAAAGAGGCGCCTCAAGACATCCTCGGCCATGCCGCGGACGCGGCGGCTGCTACCTGCCGGTACTACGGGGCAATCGGCCATGCGACAGCAATCGACTTAGGAAAGATGACGCCGAAGATCCCCCACGCTTAACACTGGAAACCATCTAGCTGCGAAATTCTCCGAAACAATTGACGCGAGAAATGGACAATGCTAGAGAAAATGATAACGTTCTCACGTTCCTGACCGAACGCCGTCCAAGAGCGTTTTGATAGATGAGACGTCGAGTGGGATCGCAAGGCCGAGTTCGGCCAATCGTAAGAGGAGAAGACATGCACACGAATTCGAGCAGGCGCCTACTTTTGAAATCCGGTCTGGCGCTGACGATCGCGCTGTTGACAGGACTTGGCACGTTGGCCTCGTCAACTCAGGCAAACGCAGCGGACAACCCTTATAACCTCATCGACCCGACGGTGATCAGCGTCGGAACCATGGGCGATGCGAAACCCTATGTCTTCACCGATGCCAACGGCAACTTCACCGGCTTCGACGCCGAACTCTTCCGTGATGTGGCGCGCCGGCTCGGGTTCAAGGAGGAGCAGGTCGTTTTCACCGGCCAGGAATTCTCGGCGCTGCTGCCCTCCGTTGCCAACGGCCGCTTCGATGTCGCTGTCGCCGCCATCGGCACAACGGCGCAGCGCAAGAAGACGGTGGATTTTGGCGACGGCTATCTCGCCGGCTACCTGTCGATCATTTCGGCGGATCCGGCACTGACGAGCAATGAGAGCACCGCCGGAAAGCGCATCGGCGTGATCCAGGGAACGCTGCAGGAAATCTATGCCGAGAAGAACCTCAAGGGCGACATTGTCAAATTTCCCGACAACAACACTGCGGTGGCGGCGCTGAATAACGGGACGATTGATGGCCATTTCACTGACTATGAGTCCGCCAAGCAGTATGTGGAGCGCTACAAGAACCTGAAGATAACAATGAACGTGCCGTCCTTCGATGCGCCGGCCGGGTTCGTGGTCAAGAAAGGCAACGATGCCTTCCGCGAGGCGCTCAACAAGGCGCTGCGCAAGGCCATGGACGATGGCACTTGGAAACGGCTGCATGAGAAATGGTTCCCGGGCACTCCGATGCCGGATCAATATCTGCCCAAGAAGTAAATTCGCGCGTATTCATTTTCGTTTCCGGCCGGGCCCGTCAGCAACGGTGCCCGGCCGAGTTATAGATGGACTTGATATGAGCTGGTTCGATACCTTCGCCCGCAGCTTCCTTGATTTCCAGGCGATGGCAGAAGTTCTGCCAAACATGGTGATGGTCGGCCTCAAGAACACTTTGATCCTGGCCCTTGCCTCGACGTTTTTCGGGACGCTGATCGGTATCGTCCTCGCAGTCATGGGAATTTCAGAGAACCGGCCGCTGAAACTCCTTGCCCGAGTCTACACCGATATATTCCGTGGGCTTCCTGCCATTGTCACAATCCTGATCATTGGCCAAGGCTTCGCGCGGTTGGGCCGAGATCTGTTCGGTCCATCGCCTTATCCGCTGGGCATTCTGGCGCTCAGCCTGATCGCCGGAGCCTACATCGGGGAGATTTTCCGCGCCGGCATTCAGAGCGTCGAGCGGGGTCAGATCGACGCCACGCGCACTCTCGGTATGACGTATGGCCAAGGCATGCGCCTGGTGGTGATCCCGCAAGGCATCCGTCGCGTCCTGCCTGCACTGGTCAACCAGTTCATCGGCAATGTCAAAGACTCCAGCCTGGTCTATTTCCTTGGTCTGCTCGCCTCCGAACGCGAACTGTTCCGCGTCGGCCAGGACCAGGCTGTGCTGACCGGCAACTTGTCGCCCCTATTGCTGGCCGGAGTGTTCTATCTCGTGATCACGGTGCCGCTGACCCATCTCGTCAACTACATCGACGCGCGCATGCGCGTCGGCAAACGAATAACCGCCGTGCAGAGTGGCCTCCAAGAGGTCGCCGAGCTTGCCGAAGCCGTCGTGCCGGGAGCAGCGACGTTGCCTGCAGCAGCGCCCACACGCTTCAAGGGTGCCGGCATCGAGGTCAAAAATATCGACATGGCCTACGGCGCCGTCCAGGTGCTGCATGACGTCGGTCTGAAAGTGGAGCCCGGGACCGTCACCTGCCTCATCGGTCCGTCCGGATCGGGCAAGTCGACCTTGCTGCGCTGCCTCAACCGTCTCGTAGAATGCCGAGCCGGTGACATTCTGCTCGACGGCGAAAGCATCTACAAGCAGACCCCTGACCAACTCCGGCGGCGCGTGGGCATGGTTTTCCAGCAGTTCAATCTGTTCCCCGACCGTAGCGCGCTCGCCAACATCACCTTGGCGCTGCGCAAAGTTAAACGCATGTCGCGCGAGGAGGCTAATGACGCGGCCTTGGCGAGGCTAAATGAAGTCGGACTGCTGGAGCGTAAGGACCATCGGCCGGCCAATCTCTCGGGCGGGCAACAGCAGCGGGTGGCCATCGCGCGTGCGCTCGCCCTCGAACCCGAAATTATGCTGTTCGACGAAGTCACCAGCGCCCTCGATCCAGAATTGGTCAAAGGTGTCCTGAACTTGATGGCCGACCTCGGGCGGGGCGGGATGACGATGGTGGTCGTTACACACGAGATGAATTTCGCTCGCAAGGTCGCGAACCAGGTCGTGTTCATGGACGAGGGGCGGATCGTCGAGGCAGGCCGGCCAGAAGACCTATTCGACAATCCGCAGAGCCCGCGTCTTCGACGCTTTCTGTCGGAGGTGCTGTGATTCAAATGGTGTGCGCAGCGGCGGGTTCTGGGGTGTTCGGCCTTGCGGGGCGTGCCTAACTGCCGCTAGTTCGTCGCCACGACGTTGCATGGTCGGCGGGACTTGCTGGGTGACTCAAAGATCCAAAAACGCAACTATCATCGAAGTCGCTCGCCGGGCTGGAGTGAGCTCTGCCACGGCTGGGCGCGTGCTTGGTGACTACGGGTACAGCAGCCCTGAGGTCCAGGAGAAGGTGCGCGCCGCGGCATCTGCGCTGGGTTATCGGCCCAATCGCCTGGCCAAAGGTCTGATCACCGGTAAGACCCAGACTATCGGCGTTGTCGTGGGCGACATCGAAAGCCCATTCTATGCAAGCGTGCTGCGCGGAATAGGGGACGTCGCGCGCCGTGGCGGCTTCGGGGTTATCGTTACGAATAGTGACGAAAATGCCGAACTCGAGCGAGAGGCGGTGCAGCTGCTGTTGGAAAAGCAGGTCGATGGTTTAGTCGTCTCATCGACCTTCTTGGACAAGCCGGATCATCTTCGTGACGCAGTCGCGGCCGGCTGTCCCGTCGTGCAGTTCGATCGCATCGTGGCGGGCATGGAAACCGATTCGGTCGTGGTCGATAACGTTTCTGTAACGCGTAGCAGCATAGCGGCGATCATCGCCGCCGGACACAGCCGCATCGGAATATTGGCGGAACTCGGGCCGGACCAACGCGATGATGTTGGTTCCTTTGTGACAAACGCTGATCTCTCCAGCTCCGACGTTCGCTACCATCATCCAAGCTGGCAACGGTTGTTGGGTTATCTCGAAGCCCATCGCGCTGCGGGCATTTCGCCGGATCCACAGTTGATCCGCCGCGTGGCGGTCTATTCCAGCGAGGCAGCCCGAAAGGAGGCACTCGATCTGCTGACAATGCGCAATGCGCCGTCCGCCCTGTTTACCGCCGACGGTGTGATGTCGACAGGCGTTCTGGAGGCGACATCCGCACTGAAGCTTGCGATTCCGGGAGAGGTTTCGCTGCTTTGCTTCGACGATCTCGACTGGATGCAGTTCGTGGCCCAAGGTATCACAGCCATCGCGCAGCCGGCGCATCTGATCGGGGCGACGGCAGCCGAGCTTCTCTTGAAGAGGCTGGCTGGCGACACCGCACCGTTTGAACACCGTGTCCTCGCTGCTCGCCTGGTGAACCGTAATTCGATTGCGGTTCATCTCAACCGCAACGCCCCTGATCCGGCTGCGACGGTGTAGCTGGAGCCGAATTGCCGCGCCTCTTTGTGTCGAGGTCCATCCCATGCAACGGCTGAATGATAGCTCAAGCGTATTGCTGGGTAGGACTTTTGTCGTTTGCGATGCCCAGCGTGAGCTGCGCCAGAAATCGGGCGAGCCCATCCGGGTTCCGAAACCTAATCACTTGCGGTCGCAGTAGTATGGCTTGGTCGTTGAACGCAAAGGCTGCCCGATTTCGTTCCGCGATGGGTACAATTATAGATCAAGCAAAATGTCGCCTTGTGGGCGGCTGCAGCACGCCAGGATGTAGCCTGCCGATTTGTCCTCCAAGGTCAGTCCGCCTAGGGTCTCTCCGGGCGCGCAGTGATATGCAAGGCCGGAGCGGGCGAAGCGGACCGAAGACGAAACCTTTGAATCGGATAGCGAACGCGAAAAGTTGCCGCCCCCGAAGCTCTCCTCATGATACTGTGAAGGGGCGAGCCCGATTGCATCGAGGCAGCTGCGTGCAGCCTTCATGTAGGATTCCGGCCCACAGGCAAAAATCGTGCGGCTATGGAGATCGGGAACCAAGGTCAGGAGCATCTCACTGTTAATTCGCCCGGTTGGACCCGTCCAGGCCGGGTCTCCATGACTGCAAATGCAAGTCACATGAACATTGGGAAAGCGAGCGGCAAGTGCGTCCAGTTCGAGCCGAAAAATGATGTCGTCCGGCGTTCTCGCACTATGAATGAAGTGGATATCCTGGTTTGCTGCGCGGTCGGTAAATGCCCGCAGCATCGACATGACGGGAGTTATCCCGCTGCCACCTGAAAGGAAGAGGGACTTTGCATGCGGCAGATCGTCGAGATTGAACGAGCCGAGCGGCCCTTCGATCTCGATGCCATCGCCCGGCTTCAAATTGTCATGGAGCCAATTCGAAACGAGCCCGCCCGGCGTCCGTTTCACGGTGATCTGCAGGTCGAGCGGTCGCGTCGGCGGTGATGAAACAGAGTAGGAGCGTGTCACCGCGGCGCCCTCGATCCTCAGGTGCACCACAACATATTGGCCAGCGCTGAAGCAGAACATCCGATCTGAAGCGGGTGTGAGAACGAATGTTTTCACGTCGTGCGTCTCGTCGATCACGCGTCGGCAGAGCACAAGCTGCGGCGTGGTCTGTGCCCACTGGCGGTGAAGCTTTGTTGGGGCGAAGCCGGAGGCTGCAAAGGCCGCGTAAGCATTCATCATTCAACTCGGGTTTGAAGTGGAGCCAAGATGCCACTTCAAACCCCGCTGAACAGCCGCGCAATCCTGCCGTTATGATCGGTAATTTCGATTACACTTCCAGGGACATTACAGCCACCTGGAGAGCTCGGATGCCCTTGCGAATAATGGGTTCGTGTTTGCGGCGCGCAAGGATCGCGGTGTGGACTGGCTGGTGCAGCGTCGGCGCTCCCTCGACGAGGAACGATGGGAGCTCGGCCGTGAACCGGCGCGCATCGTCGCTGCGCATGTAGCAGGTGCCGCCCGTTCGTCGCAGCATGATCTCCGCCAGAGTTTCCGATCCCGTCGAAAGCCGACAGATCGCAAGCTCGGCCAGCAGCTCTGCGTGCGTCTTTTCCAGCACCGCGGTGTAGCCTGGGCGAATGTAGGTTTCAGGGTCGACATCAGACAGCGTTCTGGCAGCCGTCGAAACCATCACATATTCCTCGACCATCAGATGCTCGTAGGCGATCTCAGGCAGGTAGCGAGGCGCATAAAGCACGGCAATATCGAGATTTCCCATGCTTAGGTCGCTGACCATCTGGTTCGAATAGTCCGACTCGACATGGATCGAGGATTTTGGAAGCGCCTGGCACAGTGTCTCGACCCATCCCGGCAGGACCGAACGGGTCATCCCCACCTGTGCGGCGATGCGCAACGTGCCCTCGAAACGGTTGAACGCTCGCACATCGTGTCGAGCTTGCGACCACGTCGACAGCAAGGATCTGGCATAGGCTTCGAACCGCCGCCCGGCGGCTGTCGGCTCAGCGCCGGCGCGCCCGCGCAGAAAGAGCTCGGACCCGATCGCGCTCTCCAGATTCTTGATGCGGGTGCTGATCGTCGACTGGGTCAACCCCAGCCGGTCGGCGGTACGATTGAAATTTCGCGACTCGATGATGTCGAGAAAGGTTTCGATGTGATCTAGCTGCACATGACCTCCGATCGAAAAAGTCGATCATATTGCGCAGGATCATAAGCTTGATCAAACAATACTCAAGGCGGAAGCTGCACGCGGTGAAATCGGCCGGCAGATCGTCCAGGCTGAAGCTACGGAGCTGAGCAACGTGTTCATAGTCGACTGCGATTGTCACAATTACTGGTCGAGCGCGACTGTATTGGAGCCTTACCTTTCCGGCCTATGGAAGGACATGTTCGTTGAAGGCGAGAAGACAGGTCCCGTTGGCGCCTTCCCGCATGGCCATCGTCCCTGGTTTCATCCGCAGGACTTCTCACGCAAGGACGTCCGTCCGAAAACAGAAGCCGACAACTATCTCATCATGAAGGAAAAACACCTCGACAAGTACAAGGTCGATGTGGCGATCCTGACCGGCGATGAGCCGATCGAGGCTTCCACCCTCGCCAATCCCTATTATGCCAGCGCCCTCGTCAGCGCCTACAATGACTATCAGATCGACCAATGGCTGCCGAAGGACGATCGCTTCATGGGCTCGACCATCGTCGCGCCACAGGATCCGAAGCTCGCGGCCGCCGAGATACGCCGTCTGGGCAATCACCCGCGCATGGTTCAGGTTCTCGCTTCGCAAGGCTCCGTCAAGCCCTATGGCGATCCGTTTTACCATCCAATTTATGAGGCTTGCGCCGAGGTGGGGCTGCCCTTTGCCATTCATCTGGGCGGCCATGGTGGCGTGAATTCGACCGGGATTGCTCCGGCCCCGACGACATTCTTCTGGGAGACCCATGCCATCCTGCACATGTCGGCCATTTCGCATGTCGCAAGCATGATTGCGCATGGCGTCTTCGAAAAATGGCCGGACCTCTACTTCGTGGTCATCGAATGCGGCGTCGCCTGGGTGCCATCGGTATTGTGGCGCCTGGACGCCGACTACAAAGCCCTACGCAAAGAGACGCCATGGCTGAAAATGCTGCCGTCCGAATATTGCCGGCGAAATATCCGCTTTTCCACGCAGCCGCTGGAGCAGCCCGCAAATATTCAGCATCTCTGGTCCACTCTCGAGGCGATGGACGGCGAAAATACGCTGATGTTTGCCTCCGACTATCCGCATTGGGACTATGACGATGCCAACACGCTGCAAATCCCTCCTGCCTGGAAGAGCAAGATCATGGGGCTGAATGCGCTGGAGGTTTACAAGCGCATCCCGCGCGCGCAAGCGGCGAATGCTGCCTGAGGAAGCAGACGATGCCCGAAAAGACATACATCTGTAGAGTCGACGAGATCGAAACCGGATCTCCCTTCATCGCCAAGATCCGCAGCCTTTCGGTCGGCGTTTTTCGCATCGGAGATTCATTCCACGCGCTGCTGAATGTTTGTCCGCACCGCGGCGCTCCCCTTTGCGAGGGGCCGCAATGTGGAACAACTGCACCGGTCGAAGAGGCGCAGTTCATCTATCACCGCCAAAACGAGATCGTGCGCTGCGCCTGGCATGGCTGGGAATTTGACATCAAATCAGGCGCGGCCCTGGTCGATCCGTCCGTTCGTGCGCGCACATTTCCAGTAACGGTCGAGGCGGGCAGCATCTATGTGACGGCCTGATTGAGGTACGGATTCGAAGAGTAGCAGAAATGATGATCGCGGCTAACGGGCAGATTTCTTCACAGGGTGCGTGACGAACAAGAACGCGGAAAATCCGCAATGGGAGAGTCAAATGTCAGAATCTGGATACAAGCTTGCTATCGCTCAAAGCCTGATCGGTCGCGGCAAGATTTCCCGTCGCGATTTCATTAATCTTGGGCTGGCCGCTGGGCTGACGGTCACCGCTGCGGATAAGCTCTTCGTCAGCACGGCCCGCGCCGAACCGCTGCAGGGCGGCTTCGCCAAGCTCGGAATGGCACATGGCGCGACGACGGATTCGATCGATCCGGCCGGCTACCCGGACACCTTCACACAGACAGCGTTCTCGGGCTCGATGTCCAACAGCCTCACCGAGGTCGACGCCAAAGGCAACGTCCAACCGGACCTTGCCGAGAGCTTTGAATCGTCCGATGGCGCCAAAACCTGGGTCTTCAAGCTTCGCAAGGGCGCAACCTTCCACAACGGCAAGAATGTGACGGCGGACGATGTCGTGACTTCGCTTCGCTATCATATGGGCGACGAAACTAAGTCGGCGGCGAAGCCGCTGCTTGAGCCCGTCGCCAGCATTAAGGCGGATGGCCCCGAAACGGTTGTCTTCACGCTGAAAAGCGGCAACGCCGACTTCCCCTACATCATGAGTGACTACCATCTGGTCATCATGCCGGCCAAGGACGGCAAGGCGGATTGGGGATCGGGCGTTCGCACCGGCGCTTTCGTGCTTGAGAATTTCCAGCCCGGCGTTTCGGCCAAACTCAAGCGCAATCCGAACTACTTCAAGAACGGCAAACCCTATCTCGACGAGGTGGAGTTCATCGCCATCACCGATCTCGCCGCTCGCATGGCCGCGCTATCGACGGGGGAGGTGGACTATATTGGCCGCGCCGACCTTAAGACCCTCGGCATGTTGAAACGCAACCCCAAGGTGGAGATCGTCGAGGTCACCGGCTATGGCCATTACACCTTGCCGATGAATGTCACGATGGCGCCGTTCGATAATCCGGATGTCCGGATGGCCTTAAAGTGGGCGATCAACCGTCAGGAGATCGTCGACAAGATCTTTCTCGGTCACGCCACTGTGGCCAATGACAACCCGATCGCGCCGGCGATTAAATTCGCCACGAATCCGCAGCCGCAGCACAGTTTCGATCCGGAGAAAGCCAAGCATTATCTGAAAAAGGCTGGAATGGAGAAACTGAAGGTGGACCTGTCGGTCGCCGATGCCGCTTTTGCAGGCGCGGTGGACGCGGCTGCGCTGATCCGCGAGACGGCAGCCCAGTGCGGTATCGACGTAAACGTCGTGCGCGAGGCCGAGGACGCCTATTGGGACAATGTCTGGCTCAAGAAACCTTGGTGCGCTTCCTATTGGAGTGGTCGCGCCACGGCCGACTGGATGTTCACGCAAGCCTTCGCCGCCGATTCCAGCTGGAACGAGTCGTTCTGGAAAAATCCCCGCTTCAACGAGTTGCTTGTCCAGGCGCGCGCCGAGACGGATGAGGCCAAGCGGGCGGCAATGTATGCCGAGATGCAGCAACTGACGCATGATGATGGCGGCAGCATCGTGCTGGTCTTCAACAATTTCGTCAGCGCCAAATCCAACAAGCTCGCACATGGCGAAGTGGCGCCGAACTGGGAGAACGATGGACTGAAGATGGCCGAACGCTGGTGGATCGCCACTGCGTGAGAGAGCGGGCCGGACCCGCGATGGCTACTGGGCTTCGGCTTGCAGCCGTGTGCCCTGCCGGCAGGGCAGCGACGGCAACGGGAAACGCGAGCAAATGAACCCGGTCGCAAGAACGGTTCTGCAGCGCCTTGGCCTCGGCCTGGTCACGCTGTTCATCGTCTCCATCATTATCTTCTCCGCGATTGCAATGCTGCCGGGCGACTTCGCCAAGGCGATGCTCGGACAATCCGCGACACCCGAAACGGTCGCCGCCTTCCAGCGAGAAATTGGCATCGACCGTCCGCCTGTCGAGCGTTATTTCGTCTGGGTCGGGCAGATGCTCCACGGAGATTTTGGCTCTTCGTTCGCAAGCCGCACCGGATATCGGCGCACCGTCGCCGAGATCATCGCGCCGCGCCTTTACAATACGATGTTCCTCGCATCGATGACCGCGCTGATCGCAGTTCCGCTCGCCCTGGGACTGGGCATCCTCGCTGCGCTCTACCGCAATGGCTGGTTCGACCGGGTGGTGAACGCAGTGACGCTGACAACCATTTCGTTCCCGGAGTTCTTCGTCGCCTATATGCTTGCCTATCTGGTCATCTCGCGCGACACATTCATCGGCTCCCAGTTCGCACAATCCCTGCCGCACTGGCTTGCAGTGTCACTGAACTGGATACTTAACGCAGTTCCCAAGTTCCCGACATTGTCGAACGTAAACGACCAGACGCCGTTCTGGGATCAGGTCTGGAGAGTAGCCTTGCCGGCGACCACGCTTACGCTCGTCATCGTCGCACACATGATGCGCATGACACGAGCGGCAATCATCAACATGCTTGCAAGCCCCTATATCGACATGGCGCGTCTCAAGGGAGTCTCGCCGATTGCCATCGTACTCAGGCATGCCTTGCCCAACGCATGGGCTCCGATCGTCACGGTGGTGGCCTTCAATCTTGCTTATCTCGTCGTCGGAGTGGTCGTCGTCGAAGTGGTGTTCGTCTATCCCGGCATCGGTCAGCTGATGGTCGACGCGGTCAAATCAAGGGATGTTCCGGTTGTCCAGGCTTGCGCCTTGATTTTCGCGGCGACCTATATCCTCCTTAATCTGACCGCCGACATCATTTCCATCGCCACCAATCCCAGGCTCTTGCATCCACGATGACCAGCTACGAACCCATCGCGCAGGTTCACAGGCTGAGGCGCTCGCGCGCCACCCGGGCCAAAACGGCGCTGAAGAAGGCACCCTTCAGTGCCTGGTTCGGCATCCTCGTGATCATTGGCTATGTCGTCGTTGCGGTCTTCGCGCACTGGATCGCCCCATACGGCGAAACACAGGTCTTCAGCGAGGCCTTCGCACCGTGGAGCCAGCAGTTCAAATTGGGAACCGACCAGCTCGGCCGCGATATGCTCACACGCTTGATTTACGGTGCGCGCAACACCATCGGTATAGCCGTCGCGACTACATTGCTGTCCTTCGCAGTCGGCGTCTCGCTAGGCCTTCTTGCCGCGTTGTATAGAGGATGGCTCGACCAGATACTGTCGCGTGCGGTGGACGTCTTGATGTCGATCCCAAGCCTTATCTTCGCCCTGGTGCTGCTTTCGATCTTCGGCTCGTCGATCACAAGCCTGATAATCATCATTGCGCTGCTCGATTCTACCCGTGTCTTTCGGCTCGCACGCGCCGTCGGGCTTAACGTGGCGGTAATGGACTATGTCGAAGTGGCGCGATTGCGCGGCGAAGGCCCGAAATGGATCATCGCCAAGGAAATCCTTCCCAACGTGATGCCGCCGCTGGTCGCGGAGTTCGGCTTGCGATTTTGCTTCGTATTCCTCACGATCGCGGCACTGTCCTTCCTGGGGGTCGGTATTCAGCCACCGACCGCCGATTGGGGATCGATGGTGCGCGAGAATGCGACCCTGATCACCTACGGCGATGTCACGCCGCTGCTGCCGGCCGGCGCGATTGCCCTCCTCACGGTCTCTGTGAATTTCGTCGTGGACTGGTTCCTGCATGCAACAAGCGGGTTGCGGGATGAAAAATAGCGCTCCCGGATTGCGCGAAAAAGGCAAGGATCTGCTTCAGATCCGCAATCTGCATGTGGAGGGTTTCTCGGACGAGCGGTGGTATCCCATTGTCCGCGGGGTCGATCTGGCGCTGAAGCGGGGGGACGTTCTTGGCCTGATCGGCGAGTCAGGCGCCGGCAAATCCACCATTGGCCTCGCGGCGATGGGTTACGCCAAGCCGGGCTGCCGTATTACACAGGGCTCGATCCTGTTCGACGGGATCAATCTTCTGGCACTAAGCGAAACAGGGCGGCGTCGCCTCAGAGGCTCCCGTATCGCCTATGTCGCGCAAAGCGCGGCGGCCTCTTTCAATCCGGCCCACCGACTCCTCGATCAGACTGTCGAAACCGTGGTGGCGCATGGGATTGCCAGCCGAGAGAAAGCGAACCGGAGTGCGGTCGATCTTTATCGGCGTCTTCAGCTTCCAGATCCGGAGACCATTGGCTTTCGCTATCCTCACCAGGTTTCCGGCGGACAGTTGCAACGGGCGATGACCGCGATGGCGATGGCTTGCCGTCCGGACCTCATCGTCTTCGACGAGCCAACGACGGCGCTCGATGTGACAACCCAGGTCGAAGTTCTTGCCTCCATTCGCAACATCGTGGAGGAGTTCAACACCGCTGCAATCTATGTGACGCATGATCTGGCTGTGGTGGCGCAAATGGCGGACCGCATCATGGTTTTGCGCCATGGACTAACCGTGGAGGAGGCAGAAACGCGCCAGATGCTCGCCTCGCCCACCCAGGAATATACCAAGACGCTCTGGGCCGTGCGCAAGCTCGCCAAGCCCGAAGTTCCGGCCGATGAATATTTGCTTACGATAGACAACGTCACCGCGGCCTACGGCCGGGCGGTTAAGGTGCTCCAGGATGTCTCGATCAAAGTTCCACGCGGAAGAACAGTGGCTGTGGTCGGCGAGTCCGGTTCCGGGAAATCGACGCTCGCTCGCGTCGTTACCGGCCTGCTGCCCCCGCTTTCGGGGTCGATTTCCTTTGCCGGCCAGGCTCTTTCCAAGACCGTGAAGTTGCGCCCAAAAGAGATCCTGCGACGCATACAGATGATTTATCAAATGCCCGACAACGCCCTAAATCCGCGCCAGACGGTCGAAGAAGTTATAGCTCGTCCGCTTGAATTCTACCTTGGCCTCAAGGGTGCACAACGGGATCGGCGGATCGGCGAACTCATGCACATGGTCGAGATGAGCGAAACTTACCTGGATCGTCTGCCGGCCGAACTGTCGGGAGGCCAGAAGCAGCGCGTTTGCATCGCCCGGGCGTTGGCCGCCGATCCGGAGCTGATAATCTGCGACGAAATCACGTCCGCGCTCGACCAGATTGTGCAAGAGGAAATCCTGAAGCTCTTGATCCGGCTTCAGCGCGAGCTCGGCATGACCTACATTTTCATCACCCATGACATTGCCACCGTGCGGGCGATCGCCGACGAAATTGTGGTCATGCACCAGGGTAAAGTCGTTGAGCAGGGATTAAAGAGCGAAATTCTCACGCCGCCGCATGCCCCCTATACCGAACGGCTTCTGTCCTCCGTGCCGGAAATGGACCCGGATTGGCTGACAAGGCTGCTCGCCAGCCGGAGGATGTGATCGTCGGGGACAGTGTTCTTCCATATCGCCACGGTTTACAGTCTCGCGGAAGGCGCTCGGCGAAACCGCGCTCGGTCGCAAACGGACAGCGCGCATCGCCCCGTCCATACGAGGATAGCCGCCCTTTGCCGTCACTCGGTTTTCTGAGAGCATGATGGAGTACGCGCAATCCGGGAGCCGATACTCTATGCCAACAGAAATCGATGCTAGTGTAGCGCGCCGGTGGTTTGCCGAAGACCTGCGTGTCGCATCACCTGTCTTGCACAATCCTGCGGTCATCGAGGCCTTTGCAAGGGTTCCGCGCGAACACTACCTTGGCGACGGGCCATGGCGTATCCATTCGAGATTGCAAATCGGGGCGGTCCATACCAGCCCTTCAGCCGCACTTCATGAGATCTACCACGACGTTCTGGTCTTGCTTGACGAAAAACGCGGACTGAACAGCGGCTTGCCGTCGCTTTGGGCATTGGTTTTCGACCATCTGAACATCACTCCCGGCCAGACCGTCCTTCAGGTGGGCGCCGGTGTCGGCTATTTCACCGCCATCCTCGCTGAACTGACCGGTTCTGAAGGACGCGTGATTGCATATGAGATCGACGAACAACTAGCTCGTCGCGCGCAAGGCAATCTTGCTCATTATGCGCACGTCGAAGTGACGTGCGGTGATGCAACGCAGGCAATTGATCTGCCAGACCTCGATGTCGTGATCGCCTTTGCCGGAGTGACGCACGTGCCGGAACGGTGGCTTTCAAATTTGTCCGACGCTGGCCGGATGGCATTGCCGTTCACGGGTGAAGACCGACGAGGTTTCATGATGCTTCTGGAAAGGGCTGGCGATACGTTTCCCGTACGATCACTTGTGCCATGCGGATTTTACCCTTGCAGCGGAGCCAGGCGCAGTGACGAAGAAAAGGCCTTGATGGTCGCCCTCAAAGCTGCGCGAGGCAAGGTCACCCGTCTCGCGCAATATCACCGAGGGCGACCGAAAAATGGCATCGAGAACGCTTGGTTGGTGACCGACACATACTGGATTTCGAAAGCCTAGAGATCAATGTCGATCTTGCGTGTCACCGTCCTAGCGTGCGGCACGGCTTTCCAAGAGCGGTCTGTGCCGGCGGGAGCAGTCCGAAACATCATTATTGCGTCCGAAACTTCCCCGATCCGCGCGTGGGGATTGCAGCCGCGGTCCTGGCCGGCTGCAGCGCAGCCTTCTTCTTATGCGAACTATCCTGCGCAGCACGATCCGCCGTCGAGACGTCTCCGACCAGCGCCGCAAGTTCAGTCTCATCGAGCGTCTCGGTCTCGAGCAGCCTGCGTGCCGCCCTTTCCAGCACGTCGCGCCGGGAGGTGAGCAGGCTGACGGTTCGTCCGAGCGCGGCCTCCACAATGTCGCGCACTTCTGCGTCGATGGCATCGGCGGCGGCTTCGCCGTAATCGTGCTCGCGCGGTCCGCCGGCGAGCGGGTTGGGGCTCAGGAACGAGCGTGGGTCCTTTTCCAACGCCACGTGCCCGAGTTTTGCCGACATGCCGTAACGCGTCACCATGGCGCGCGCTATGTCGGTTACCTTGGCGAGATCATCGGCGGCTCCGGTGGACAGATGGCCGAATACGATCCATTCGGCCGCCCTGCCGCCGAGCAGCACTGCCATCTTGTTGTCCAGCTCCTCGCGCGTCATCAGGAAGCGGTCCTCGGTCGGACGCTGGATAGTGTAGCCGAGCGCGCCGACGCCGCGTGGTATGATCGACACCTTGTGCACCGGGTCGACGCCAGGCAGGGCCATGGCTACCAGCGCATGACCCATTTCATGGTAGGCGACGATCTCGCGCTCCTTCGGGTTCAGGAGCCGGTTGCGTTTCTCCAGTCCCGCGACGATGCGCTCCACCGCATTGTTGAAATCTCCCATCATTACCGCATCCGCCTTGCGGCGCGTGGCGAGCAACGTCGCCTCGTTCACGAGATTGGCCAGGTCAGCACCGGTGAAACCGGGCGTCAGCGCCGCCACCTTTTCCGCATCGACATCCGTCGCCAGCTTGGCCTTGCTCATGTGAACCTGCAGGATCTTGATGCGACCCTGCTTGTCGGGCCGGTCGACCAATACCTGGCGGTCGAAACGGCCGGCGCGCAGAAGTGCCGGATCAAGGATCTCAGGACGGTTCGTCGCGGCCAGCAGCACGACGCCGATCTGTGGATCGAAACCGTCGAGTTCGACCAGAAGCTGGTTGAGCGTCTGCTCCTTTTCGTCGTGACCGCCGACCATGGTCCCGCGGGCGCGGCCAAGAGCGTCGAGCTCGTCGATGAATATGATTGCGGGAGCCTTGGACCGCGCCTGCTCGAAAAGGTCGCGCACGCGCGCGGCCCCGACCCCCACGAACATCTCGACGAACTCCGAACCGGAGATCGAGAAGAACGGGACCTTGGCTTCGCCGGCGACGGCCTTGGCGAGCAGAGTCTTGCCCGTGCCCGGCGGTCCGACCAGCAGCACGCCTTTGGGCATGCGGCCTCCGAGGCGGCCGTATTCGCCCGGGTTCTTCAGAAAATCCACAATCTCCTGCAGCTCGGCCTTGGCTTCATCGACCCCCGCCACATCGTCGAACGTCACGCCGGTATTGGCTTCGACATAGACCCTGGCCTTGCTCCTGCCAATTTGCATCAAACCTCCGACGCCGCCGTCCATGCGTCTTAGAAGCAGCATCCACAGGCCAAAGAAGACGAGCACCGGCACAACCCAGGAAAGCAGGTCGCTCAGGAAGGTGCTTTCGACCTGGCCGGTCACAGTGACACCGTGCTCCTGCAGGTCACGGGCGAGGTTCGGCTCGACGCGTGTGGTGATGAATTGCGGCCTGCCGTCTTGCGGCTCCTTGAAGCGGCCCTGGATGAAGCGGTCCGAAACCTGCACCTCGGCGATTTTGCCGGCGTTCAGCAAGGTCTCGAACTGGCTGTACGGTATCTCGGCGACGTGCTGCGTCGTGGCATAGATATACTGGACGACCATCACGCCCACGAACGCCGCGACCCAGTACCAGATATTGAACCGCGTATTTCTGTTGCTCATGTCCATGGCGGCCTCCACAGGGAACCGGATATAGGTCGCCAAGCCCGCGCGGCATCGGTGCAGGCCAGGTACGGCGCAAAAAGTGGGAAGCCCAGACCGGCCGGCGACGATAGTGGGTCAGTCATTGTCCTTCCTGTGCGGCAGGCCCGGCGAACTTGTCAGCCGTTTTCCTCCGCCGGATAGACTCCTTTCAATACGTCGTTGAAATGATGGCTGACCGCCGCATTGCACTCGCAGGCAAGGGAACGCAGCCCGTCAGCATTGCGCACCGCAAGCCGAGCGCGCCGCGTCTCGATGACGCCGCGCTGCCGCAGGTCGCGGATGACTCGGCTCAGATAGCTGCGGCCGACGCCTAGCATTGTCGCAAGCTGTTCCTGCGTCACACCCAGTTCCTGTGCCCCCGTCCGTTCTGTCGCCGCCACCAGCCATCTTGCAGTGCGCTGTTCAATCGAATGCGCTGCGCTGCAGGCGACGGATTGGAACACCTGCGCCATCAGGCAATCGGCGTAACGGGCGAACAGGTGATGCAATGTCAAGGAACGCAATTTGGCTTCTTCGAGATGGTGCAGGTCGATCCTGAAGAATACCCCTCCAAGCTGAACTTCGGCCCGCGCATACGCCGGCAGTCTGCCTTGGCTGACGATGCCGCCTACCGCTCCTTCACGACCGATCAGCGCAGTCTCTATCGCTCGCCCGTCGCTCAGCACGACAAGATAGGAGACCAGTGCCGATCCGCAAGGAAAGTAAGCGAAGCGGACCGTATCGCCTGGTTCGTGCAGCAGTGTCCCGGCGGACGCCCACCATTGTTCGAGTCCTGGGTGCAGGATCTCCCAGTCGTCCGCCCTGAGTGCCCGAAGCAGGTTGTTTCCAATCGGCTCCGATTGTTTTTTGCAGGTTCTCCATCGCACTCCTCTTTTCAAATGGGACGTCTACAACGCCAAATGTGGAGAAATGTTCACAAGTGCGCAGACGAACCAGGCACAGCTATCTACAAAGACATAAGGGGCGCTGATCCAGGCCTCACCGAGCGCGAGCCGTGGTGCATCGGCTTCCAGGCAGACCGACTTCTGCTGAGGGAAGAAAAATGCCGGCGACTGGATTCCGTGGCGTGGCGCCTCGTGCACGCCGAAAACTGCAACTCCCTGCAGCAAGGCGTGAACATGAGCGTCAATGATCGGTCCAATCCAGGGGCCAACGGCCTGCTTCGACTCTATGTCGCCGGCGATGCGCCGGGCGCCCGGCGGGCGCTGGAAAGCCGTCTGAGGATAGTGGAGGAGTTGGCCGGCCGTGTCGAAATCCAGGTCGTCGACGTCCTCGCCCATCCTGAAGAGGCTGAAAGGGCCGGCATTCTAGCGACGCCGGCGCTCTCGGATGAGTCAACCACCCCTCCACGCCGGCTGATTGGCGACATCGGCAACATCGCTCAGGTTCTCGACTATTTCGGTTGTCGCAAGAAGGACAGTGGCTATGACCACAGCTGAAGAGATCCTCATCGATCCTGTGCTCGAACGCGTCAGGACCGGTATCGAGGCTTTCGACGATCTTGTGATGGGCGGCCTGCCGCGCGGGCGCACCACCATCGTCGGAGGCACGCCGGGCAGTGGCAAGACTGTATTTGCAACGCAGTTTCTGGCCCATGGCATCACCGTGCTCGACGAGCCAGGCGTCTTCGTCACGTTCGAGGAATCGCCGCTCGAGATCGAGGTCAACATGGCCAGCTTCGGCTGGGACATCCGCCGTTGGCGCGAGACGAACAACTTGGTTTTCGTCGACGCCAGCCCGCGTGACCACGACCAGATGATTATCGGCAATTTCGATTTGTCAGGCTTGCTAGCGCGTGTCCTGCACGCTGCGCGAAACGCCGCGGCGAAGCGCATTGTGCTGGATTCGGTCACCCAGCTCTTCGACCACTTCGTCGCGGAGCAGACATCGGTGCGTCGGGAGCTCCTTCGCATCGCGACAGCGCTAAAGAGGGATGGTTTGACGGTGCTGATGACCGCCGAACGCAACAGCGAGTATGGCGAGATCTCCCGCCACCGGATCGAGGAGTTCGTTGCCGACAACGTCGTAATCCTGCGCAACGCGCTCGACCGCGAGCGGCGCAGGCGCACGATCGAAGTTCTCAAGATGCGGGGCAGCCGCCACGTCGAGGGCGAGGTGCCGATCACGCTCGTGGTGAAGCAAGGCATAGTGGCAGTGCCACTGTCTTCATTGCGGCTTGAGCAGCAATCCAGCACCAAGCGGGTGACGAGCGGCAATCCGGAACTCGACAGGATGTGTGGCGGTGGATTCTTCCGCGACAGCGTCACCCTCGTCAGCGGTGCGACGGGCACCGGAAAGACGCTGCTGGTGACCAACTTTCTGGCAGGCGGCGCAGCGGCTGGCGAACGTGCCTTGCTGGTCGGCTACGAAGAGAGCCGCGGCCAGCTGTTCCGCAATGCGCGCGGCTGGGGCGTCGATTTCGAGGGCATGGAGGCGGATGGCCGGCTGAAGGTCGTTTGCATTTACCCGGAAGCGCAGAACTTGCCGGATCACCTGTTGATGATTCGCGAACTCGTTGAGGAGTTCAAACCTGACCGGATCGCTATCGACAGCCTGTCGGCATTGGAACGGATCGCACCAGAGACCGGTTTCCGGGAATTCCTGATCAGCCTCACTTCCTTCATCAAGAAACACGAGATCGCTGGCCTTTGCACAGCCACCAACAAATCGCTCGTCGGCGGCCAGAGTGCCAGCGAACAGCATATTTCAACCCTCACGGACTCGATCATCCTGTTGCGGTACATCCAGGAAGGGGATTTCATGCATCGGGGGATCATGGTGCTGAAAATGCGCGGCAGCGAGCATGACAAGCAGATTCGGCGCTTCACAATCGACAGCGCCGGGATGCATCTCGGTCAGCCCTTCGATGGCGCGCCCGACGTGTTCGGCGCTCCGCCGCGTCCTTGGCGTGAGGAGCGTTGAGATGGCGCGCGCCGCAGCCGAAATCTTCGACCAATACGGCGAGGCAAGTCTGACGGGCATCAGCCAGTTCGATTTTCGACGGCTGATCGAAACCACGGCCGACGGGGTTCTCGTCGTGGATCTGACGGGAACGGTGCTTTATGCATCCGGCGGCGGCCGCGATCTTCGGTTGTCCGGCTGCCGATCTCGTCCAGATTCCCCTCGGGCGACCGGTCATATCGGGTGAAACCACGGAAATCACCGTCCACAGACCCAATCGAGCACCAGCCGAAGTGGAAATGCGGACGGTCGAGCTTAGCTGGGATGGTAGGCCGGCGCTGCTTGCCAGTCTTCGCGACGTCTCCGCGCAACGCGCGCAGCAGGAGCGTCGACGTCAATCACAAAAGCTCGAGGCGATCGGCCGGCTCGCCGCCGGCATCGTTCACGACATCAACAATCTGCTCGCGGTGTTCGAATCGGGGCTGCGACTGCTTCAGAAGCAGCTGCGCCAGGATCCTGCCAATCCGAACACGGCGATTCTGATTGAAGAGTTGCTGAAACGAACGCAAAACTGCGGTGCGCTCACGCAGCAATTGCTCGCGTTCTCTCGCGGACAGTCGCTGTATCCGGAGAGAATCGACCTGAATGGACGAATCAAAGCCGTCACGATGCTGCTGGAGCGGACGCTGGGGAACGGGATCGGCATTAGCCTTGAGCTGGATCCGGCACTTGGCCCTGTCCTCGTCGACGCCAATCAGCTGGACGTCGCCATCCTGAACCTGGCTGTGAATGCCAAGGACGCGATGGCCGGCAGGGGCACGCTGGCGATTGAGACCAGCGATACTCCAGGCGACATCGAAGACGTGCCCGCTCTGGCTGCCTCTTTCGTTCGGGTCACGGTCCGCGATACGGGGTGCGGGATGAGCAAGGAGGTCCTGGCCCAGGTGTTCGAGCCGTTCTTTACCACCAAGGCGGATGGCCAGGGGACCGGACTTGGGCTTAGCCAGGTTTACGGCTTCATCAAGCAGTCTGGAGGGCATGTTCGGATCGAGAGTGCAGTCGGCGAGGGAACAAGCGTTCATCTCTTTCTTCCCCGCGCGCCAAGCACGGGAAATGACGAGCTGCAGGGCGAGATCCGGCTCAATACACGTCGGTGAAAAAGCGGCCTGTGTTTCGGCTGCCGATGTGCCTGGCCGCAACGCCTGCAACGGCAGACCCCATCGAAGACGGTTGAAAAAAGCGGGCCCGGAAATCCAGGCCCGCCGGAGAGACTGGTCAGGCCGTTGAAACCGGACGGTCGCCGAAGAACCAGAGGTTTCCGGCAGCCAAGGCCGCCACGATGACGCCCACAATCACATGCGCCCACATGGCGGCAGCCAGGGCCGAAAAACCGAGGACCCAAGGCGAGATCAGCGTCCATAGCCCAACCACCAGGTTTGCCCATTCCTCATAGGCATGGAACGCAACCAGTGCACCCACGGCGATCAGGGCGATCACCGCACCGGCGATCCAGGCGTTCCAGGCCGCATGGGGTTCAGCCGCAAAGCCGAGAAACCAAGGCGACAGAACCAGCGCTATGCCGGCGATCACATTGAGGATGTCGATCACCGGACGTGTTTCAGATTTCAGCCATTTCTCCATTGTTCATCCTCCTTTCCTGACATGGTCAGTGCACCGCCCTCTGAGCGAAGGCGGGTGCGGCGGCCAGGGATTGCCCTTCGCCACCGCGAAGCTTTCTTCGTCGGCCGGGCCGAACCCGGCGATCGCGCGGAACCGAACCCGCCAGAACGAAGGGCTTGACTCGTCGGGCTGGAACCGGTTGCCGGCGATCTCACGCAGGCGAGTTCGACGGCCACAGTCACTTTGTCGGACAGGCGAGGCTCGGCGCCCCGGCTGAGTGCACGAGCCCGTCTCACCGCGGCGACAGCCAGTGCGAAACGGTTCGGCACGGTATTTTCACAATCGAACACAATGAGCGGATCCATAGCGTCACCTCACATTGCCTTCTGCTTCTGTTCAGGAATGGAGACGGTCAGGTTCGCTGCCGTCATCCAGGGTTCCAATGCGACCAGCGCCTGTTCCACTTCGTCGAGCCGCGTCGGACGCGCGTTCTCCGGCATCCCCTCGGCCGTTGCGAGATCGACCAGATACTCATTCCACGCCCAGTTGCGCAGGATGGCGCGTTTCTCGTCGGCGGTCAGAAGAGGGTCGACGACCACATCCATCGGCGATGCAAAAAGTGCCTCCGAGTCCGCCAGAGCCGCTCGATAATGCGACGCCTGCGAAACAGCGCCATAGCTGGTCTGCAGCAAAGTCAACTGGAGGCGGTTCAAGACAACGTCTGCGCCGGCCTGCAGCCGCTTGTCCGCATCAGAAGATTCGACGGACTTTTCGGCCGCCGGGCTTCCTTGAACCTCGTAGGCAAGCCCCTGCCGTTCGGCATAGTCGATGGCCGCCTGAGCCGTCGGAAAATCGAGCTCCACCTGGGTCAGCGTGTCACCACCTCCGGTGTAGCCCATCAGCGGTTCAATGACCGGCGCAGTACGCCGCTCGAACACCAGCCGCCAGACCTTCGGCCGCGCACGGCCGGAGGTCATGACTGAGCGGCAAGGCTTGTAGATCCGTGCGACCGCATCACTCGGGAACTCGGATCTGCCGAACAGCGGCGCTCGCCCGCGGTTGTCGTTTGCCAGTTCGAGATTTTCTACGACTGGTGTGACTTCTCTTTCTTGCTTCTGCATCACTCATCCCTCCCATTTTGGCGAAGGATGCGCCGGAGGCAGCGGCCTGCCGCCTCCGACTTGCTCCATGCGTCAGTGGGTGATCGGGATGCGCTTCACCTTCGACTGCGCGTTCGGGTTCTTCGGCAGCGTCAGGGTCAGGACGCCATTGGCAAAGGACGCCTTGACCTTGTCGTCCTCGACCTCGTAGCCAAGGGGTATGCGCCGCTCGAAGCGACCATAGAAGCGCTCGGAGTAGTCCTTCTCGTCGGTCTCCGACTGCTTTTCGCCACGCAGGGTCAGCACGTCTTCGTCGAGCAGAACTTCGATGTCCTTCTCTTCCATGCCGGGGACCTCGGCGGTGACGCGAAGCTCATTATCCGACTCCGAGATCTCCACCTTCGGCCAGCCGCTCTCGAAAGGCGAAAGCTGCCCCGCAGCAGGCAAGCGCGTCTCGAAGCTCCTCAACATATCGTCAAAGAGCCGGTTTACCTCGCGGTGAAGCGAAAGGAACGGGTCGCCACCGCTATAGATGCTCGGGGCCTGGTTGTTGTTGCGGCCCCACGGGATAAGGTCACGCATGTTCATTGTCATTCACCTCCACGTTCAACCGCGCGGCACCGGACGATTGCCGGTGCCTGTCGCTTCTGGTTCACGCTGACTTCAGGCTGCGTTCTTTTCGGCCTCGATCTGCCGCGGTGCTGCCTTTGCCGTGCTGCCGGCGATGGCGATCCGGCGCGGCTTCATCTCTTCGGGAAGCTCGCGCTTGAGATCGATGTTCAGCAGCCCATTGTCCAGGCTGGCGCCAACGACCTTCACATGGTCGGCCAGTTCGAACCGACGCTCGAAGGCGGGCCCGGCTATGCCGCGATAGAGATACTGGCCGTCATCGTCGCCAGATTGCGACCCGCTCACAACCAACAGGTTAGGCTGATGAGTGATGGTCAGCTGATCCCGCGAGAAGCCGGGGACCGCCATGGTGATGCGATAGGCGTCCTCACCAGTCTTGGCGATGTCATAGGGCGGCCAATTGTCTATCGCAGTGATACGGCTCGCATTCTCCAGCATGTTGAAAATTCGGTCGAAGCCGATGCTGGACCGGAACAGGGGGGTAAAATCGAGGTTTGTCCTCATAGCCACATCCTCCTTTGAGCAACATGGATACAAGGAGACGCCAAGAGAGCCTTGACGCCTCCTGGACCTGCGCCGGCCCCATCTGGCGACCGGCGATTAATTATTTATAACAGTGCTTTACGTGTTCAAGGGGGGCTATAGGAAAATTTTCAGCCAGACGACTGGTCGCTAAGAACACGTCTATCCCGCCCGCCGGCCAATCCTGGCCGGCGGGCGGATGCCTCGGATGAAGAGCGTGGCTGCGCTCCACTCAAAGTCGATCGACGGATGCTGTAAAACCGGTGACCGCAATACTTTCGATCTCACGACCGTGACCGGCGCCGGGAAGCTTCTCCAATTGATCCAATTGGCGCAACGCGTCCATGATGGCATCGAAGCTGACCGGTTCGGTTGCTCCCGGCGGCATGCGCAGCGCCGGCACCGATTCCACTGCACAGGCGTCCGATGCCCAGGACGAAAGGATTGCACGCTTCTCCTGGACGTCCAGCGTCACGTCAGCCAGCACGTCCTGAGGTCGCTCGAAATGCCGTGCTGGATGGAGCAACCGGTCAAGAAAAACATCAGGCCCCTCGGGCCCGATTGGGGGAAAACTCGTCGAAATGGCTCCTTCCATCGATGGTCCTCCGCTTTGAATAGTCTCCTCTGTTGATGTCATCTTTGGTGGCTCTCGCGATTTCTACCAGCTGAAATTTTGGAGAGTTTCGACCAAATTTCAATGGCCCCGCAACGCCACATTTCTCGCGGTTCAGCCCACCATCAACATTTTTTCGAACCGGTGAAACAATCGGCGTGAGTGTCAGTTCTTGCGTCTGGCACAACTCACGCAGCAGCGCCAGGGCGGTCGGGCAGGAGAACCAATCATGTCTTACATTTCCAGGAAGCGACTGTGCAGGGGCCTCGTCGCAGGAATCTTGATGCTCTCGGCTGGCGGCTTTGCTCCGGTTTCAGCACAGGAAATCCCGAACGACTTCAGCGCAATCGTGCGTCAGAAGCTGCCGGCCGTGGTCGCTATCACGACGAGGCAGATCATCCAGGACCAAACGATGCTCGACGATTTTCTCAATCCCTTCGATGGCCGCGGGCCAGTCCAGCCGCAGGTGCGAGAAGCTCTTGGCTCCGGCTTCGTGGTCAGCCCCGAGGGCTACATCGTCACCAACAATCATGTCGTGGCCGACTCCACCGAAATCCACGTCGTATTCTACGATAAGGAGACGTCGCCCGCGCGACTGGTGGGCCGCGATCCAGCAACCGACATCGCGGTGCTGAAGGTCGATCCACGCCCCAGCATGACGACCACCGCCTGGGGTGACTCTGACGCAATGCAGCCGGGTGCCTGGACGATCGCGATTGGCAGTCCCTTCGGGCTCGGGGGAACGGTGACCGTCGGCGTGCTTTCCGCCCGCTCGCGCGACATCCAGGCCGGCCCTTACGACGATTTCCTCCAGACAGACGCCTCGATCAACAGAGGCAATTCCGGCGGCCCCCTGTTTAACGCGCGAGGCGAAGTGATCGGGGTCAACACGGCCATCGTCTCGCCGTCGGGCGGCAGCATAGGCATCGGTTTCGCCGTGCCGTCCCGAACCGCACGGAGCGTCGCCGATCAGCTGATCCGCACCGGCCGGATCGAGCGCGGCTTCATCGGAGTGCGTCTCCAGGAGGTGACGCCGTCGCTTGCCCAGGCGCTTGGCATATCGAGCACCAAGGGAGCGCTGGTCGCCTCGGTCGAGCCCGGCAGTCCGGCGGAGAAGGCCGGCTTGCAATCGGGGGATGTGATCACCCGGTTCAACGACAAGGACATTCAGGGCGTCCATGACCTGACGCTGGCGGCAGCGAACGAAAAGCCAGGGTCGAAAGCCACGCTGACAAGGAACCGCGGCGGCTCTCAGCAGGAGGTGGAACTGACCGTCGGTCAACGCAAGGACGAGGAGGTACAGACCGGTGCCGTTCCGAGTCCGGAAGGGGCGGACCAACGCCTCGGGCTGTCGCTCAGCCCCATTCCGGACGAAGCGCGCCAGCAACTGGGTCTGCAGCCGGGTACCACCGGCGTGTTTATCCAGGAAGTGGCGCCGAACAGCCCCGCCGCCGAGAACGGCCTTCGGCCTGGCGACGTCATCGTCTCGGCCAATACCCGCAACGTGACGCAGCCGTCGGATATCCAGCAAGAGTGGACGAAATCCCGTCAGCAGAAAAAGCCCATCCTGTTCCGCATCGAAAGGCAAGGACAATCGCTTTTCGTTGCAGTGGCTGCCTCCTGACGTGCTGCGTCAGGCGACGCGCACAGACGAAGAAATGACCTTTGATGTGCCGCCCTCAAGGCTGTCCTGGCAAGGTCGCGGTTTCGCGCTCTATCATCGAGGCCGCCCAGCAAATGACCGCGAGAATGCTTGCTGATGAGGGACACATGCTGGAACTCGAAAGCCTGGCGATCGATGTCAATCTCGCGTGTCGCCGCCGTAGGGCGTGGCACGCATTGAAGGGCGTTCCACGAAGGATCTATACCATTGTTCCAGTCGTGGCCTTCGCTGCAGGAAGTCGGGCAGTCCGCGGAATTCCAGCCAGCTTGGACAAGTGGCGAGCGCGATGTCGCCGACATGGAGCGGCGCGTCGGATTCGACCTCGCTTTCCACAAAGTCATAGGAGTGATCGCCGACGGAGGGCTCTCGATACTGGACTTCACTTCGCTTTCTCTTCTCGGTCAGCGCGTTCAGTGCTGTTCTCAGGCATGGTCGGCGACACTCCGTAGGCAGGTCTGAACCAGGCCGAAGCCGACTGCCGATTTTTCCGATCGAATATGCGATGATCTGGTAGCAGGAGCGCGCTGCCGCCTTTGCCATACTCACCGGAGTACCAGTTTCTGGCTTCGCTGCTGCGGCTGAACGAACGGACCCCACCCCAGACCTTCGCGCGCCGATTTTTTAGTAGCTTCCCGCGAGCGACAACCCACTGGCGCGCTCGCATAACAGGGCAAGCAATTCGCTGCGCCGCGCTTCTGGCGTGTCGACGGGCAACACGAAACAAAGCGTCTTGTTGATGGCTCCGTTGCCGTCGCGGATCGGCGCGGCCATGCACCAGGTGAAGCGGTCGGCCAGAGCGGCGGTCTCGCTGAAACCTTGCTGGCGCGCCAGAGCGACATCGTCGAAGAACTCGGCTGGCGCAATGACGCGGCCGTCGGGAAGCGTGTAGTCGCCAGGCGGAATGAAGTCCCGTATTTCCTGCTCGCTCATATGGCCGAGCAGCAGCCTACCGGACGCCGTCCACGGTATCGGCACCTCGACGCCTACATCGCTTGAAATCCGGAACGGGCCAGGCGAGTCCCGGCAATCAAGGACGACATATTTGGTCCCGCGCAGGCCGCACAGTTGGACGGTCTCGCCCGTCTCCGCGCCAAGTCTGTCCAGGGTTTCGATGATGCGCCGGTAATGGGCATTATGATGTGAGTAGGCCCAGCCGAACAGATGCATCGCCTTTCCGAAATAGACGTAGCCTTCCGTCCCGACATTTTCGAGCATTTCGGCTTCCAGCAGGCTGTTGACGATTTCATAAGTGGTTGAACGCGGCGCGCCGATCATCTTGGCGATGTCGCCGACGCGCATCGGCGCGCGGTGCCGCAGAAGGGCCTCGAGTAGCATGATGACGCGGTCGATCCCGCGACGCCGTTCGCCATTGCGCGGCTCGGCGCCGGCTTCCGTTTCAATTAGACCAGTGACGCCATCGCTCATGTAGGCCGCACCCGCGCAAAAATCATTCGGCCCTCGTCTCAAGACGCTTGAAAGATGTCAAGGCTCAGTCTAGCATCCCGTTTGTCCGATATACAGGCCTATTGTCTGAAATATCGGACAATAACGAGCCAGGCGCAGAAAGTCCTGACGAGAAAAACGGGCGGTTTCCGATGCGGCAACCGGCGGGTTCTCTCGTCCCGATCCCGCACGTCCAGGCATAACTTCAGAAGGGAACAATCATGACGAAATCATCGTTTTTCGCGTCCGCCAGTGCCCTTTGCCTCGGCCTCCTCCTCAGCCTCGGCGCCGGTTCGCAGGCCAACGCCGCCGCTAAATGCATCAAGGGCGATCGCAAAGCGCCATATACGATCGGCTGGGCCAATATCTATTCAGTGCCGACCTGGATGAAGCAGACACAGGGCACGATCGAAGCCGAAGTCGAGACTTTGAAGAAGCAAGGCTTGGTCGACAAACTCGTCGTGACCGATGCCCAGGGCGACGCCAACGTCCAGATTCAGCAGATCCAGTCGATGATCGATTCCGATGTCGATGCCATCATCTTGATCGCTGGTTCGTCGACCGCGCCGGCGCGCGTGCTGGCGGACGCCTGCGCCAAAGGCATCGCCATCATCAACTTCGACAGCCTCGTCGATACCGACCAGGTGACCGCCAAGGTCAACACCGATTCCTCACAGTGGGGCGATCAGGCGGCCAAGTTCCTGATCGACGCCATCGGCGGCAAGGGCAAGATCCTCATCCTCAATGGCCCAGCCGGCGTTTCGGTCAGCGACGACCGGCGCAAAGGCGCCGATGCCGAGCTTAAGGCCCATCCCGATGTGAAGGTGCTTGCCGAGACGAACACGCCCTACAATGTCGCGCCCGCCCAGGAGGCCGTCACCAGCCTGCTTTTCGCCAACCCCGAAATCGACGGCATCCTGTCGCTGGGCGGCGCGTTGTCGGCGGGCGCCGTGCTCGCGCTCGACAAGCAGGGCCGCGACCAGGTGCCGATCACCGGCGAGAATGCGCGCCAGTTTCTCGAACTGTGGAAGGAAAAGGGCCTGAAGAGCTGGGCGACGATGCAGCCGAACTGGCTCGGCGCCTTCGCCACCTACACCGCCGTCCAGGCACTGGAGGGCGAGGATGTGCCGGCTTTCGTCAAGATCCCGTTGCCGGTGATCGACAATTCCAACATCGACGAATACCTCGCCCGGGCGAAGGATTTCCCGGCTGACGGTTACATCTATTCGCCGTACGATGAGGATCTATTCAAGAAGCTGCTGGCCCAAAAATAAGCCTGAAGGGTTGTAGCATTGACAACCACGGCTCCGCTTCTCGCCGCGCAGGGGGTGTCGAAGTCCTTTTTCGGCAACCCCGTTCTGCGCAACGTTTCAATCGCTCTCCAGCCCGGCCGCGTGCATGCACTGCTGGGCGAGAACGGCGCAGGTAAGTCGACACTGATCAACCTTTTGTCCGGCGCCTTGCGCCCGGACGGCGGGGCGATCGAGGTCGATGGGCGCCCGGTCTCGCGCATGACCCCCGCTAATGCGCGACAGGCCGGAATCGCCGTTGTCCAGCAGGAACTCAGCCTGACGACCAGCTTGTCCATTGCCGAAAACATCGGGCTCGGTGCCTATCCCAAGCGGTTCGGCTTGATCGACTACAACGAGCTTGCCGTCCGGGCCAGGGCCGCATGCGATCTTGTCGGGCTTTACGAACCGCTGTCTGCGCCGGTGGGGCACCTGTCCCTCGGCCGCCGGCAGATGGTGGAGATCGCCAAGGCGCTTTACCGCCGGCCGCGCGTGCTCATTCTCGACGAACCCACCTCATCGCTATCGGCAACTGAGACAAAAATCCTCAGCGACCTGCTGGAGAGGCTTCGGGGCGAGGGCATCGCTATTCTCTACATCTCACACCGACTGAACGAGGTGATGGCGCTGTGCGAGCATGTCACCGTGCTCAAGGACGGGACCTGCACGGCGGACTGCTCGCTGGAAGGAACCGATGCCGCCGGGCTGGTACGGCTGATGGTCGGCCGCGACCCCGGCGATCTCTTTCCACGATGGCGGCCTTCGCCATCGCCGGCCGACGCCATCTCGGTTCGTAAATTTTCGGCCGGCCTGATGCGCGACGTCGATCTCGACATCAGGACGGGCGAGGTGCTTGGCATTGGCGGCCTGGTCGGGCAGGGGCAGGAAGATCTGCTGCTTGGCCTCTACGGCGCGATCCCCGCCAGGACGGTATCCGCGACCGTAAACGGTGTTTCGGGTTTGCCCGGCGGCGTGCCGAACGCCAATGCGCTCGGCCTCGCTTATGTCCCGGCTGACCGCAAGCGCGAAGGCCTGCACCTGATCCATCCCATCATCACCAATATGATGCTGCCCGCCTTCGCAAGGCTGCCGGCGCTGAAGCTGCGCAGTCGGCGTGCCGAGCGCGATATGGCAAGGGGTCTCGCCGCCCAGCTTGCCATCAAGGGCGACCTCGACCGCCCGGCACAGGCACTCTCAGGTGGCAACCAGCAGAAGGTCGCGCTGGCGAAATGGATGCCACACGAGCCGCCTGTGCTTCTCCTCAACGACCCGACGCGCGGCGTCGATGTCGAGACCAAGCGTGAGATCTACATGATGCTTCGCAAACTCGCCGCCGCCGGCAAGGCGATCGTGCTGCTCAGTTCCGACACACCCGAACTGGTGCACCTTTGCGACCGCGTCGGCGTGGTCCGCGAAGGCCGCATCGTGGCCATGCTCGAGCGCGAGGCACTGAGCGAGGAAGCCATCGTTTCCGCCGCAATGGGCGCCGAACAGCAGAAAGTTGCGGCATGAGCGCGGTCGCATCCTCAAGCCAAGCCGGCGCGCTCTACTGGCCGGTTCAGCTGCGCCGCAATGTCGGCGTGCGCAGCCTGTTCGCTGTGGTCCTGGCGTTCGTCATTGCTTACGGTTTCCTGTTTCCCGGCCTCTTGACAGCGTCCGGTTTCGCCAAATTCACCCAGAGCTGGTTTCCGCTGGCGCTGGTCGCCATGGCCCAGGCGATCCTCATGCTCACCGGCGGCATAAGCCTGGCCATCGGCGCCATGGTCAGCCTGGGCGCAGTGATCGCTGCGACGACGATGACTGGACCGCTGGGCGTAGCCGGCGGTGCCGCTGCGGTGGCGCTGACCGGTCTCGGCATCGGTGCCGCGATCGGGTTCATCGTCGTGAAACTTCGGTTGCCGGCGATCGTGGTGACGCTGGCTGGCTCCTTCATTATCGGCGGCGCTGCCCTGCTCATCCTGCCGAGGCCGGGGGGCGCCATACCCGAGTGGCTGTCGGACCTGCTTGCCGGCAACACGCCGGCGGCATTCGTGCTGCTGGTACTCATCGTGGTTTTGTGGAAACTCTATCTCGCCACGCCGCTTGGTTTGAGCATCTATGCTGCAGGCGAAAATCCCGTCGGCGCTTACCGCTCCAGCGTGCCGGTCGACGGTGCCCGGATCGCCGCCTACGCGATTAGCGGCCTGCTTTGCACAGGCGCCGGCCTGTTCATCGCCGCGCAAACGGGTTCGGGCGATCCAGTCATCGGCACGGCGTTCACGCTGAATTCCATAGCCGCCGCAGTGCTCGGCGGCATCGGTTTCCTTGGCGGCCAAGGTACCATGCGCGGCGCTCTTGCGGGCAGCCTGCTGCTCAGCCTGATGATCAGTGTCATGTTCTTCCTCGGCTTCACGCCGGTCGCCCAATATGTCGCCCAGGGCCTCATCATCATCGGGGCGGTCGCCATCCCGCAATTCCGCAAGGTGCAGCAATGACAGCACGGAAAGTCAGTGTGAGCGGCAGGCGCGCCGTGACGATTTTGCGCAGCCGGCCCTTCCTTACGATCGCTATAGTTGCGGCGGTATGGATCGCGGCGAGCTTCGCTTCACCTGGCTTCGGCGCTTATGGGCATTTGCGCTATTTGGTTGAATTGGGCGCGGTGGTCGGCCTGGTCGCGGCGGGCCAAACTTTCGTGGTGATTGCCGGCGGAATCGACCTTTCCGTCGCGGCGATCGTCACGGTTAGCGCTGTCAGCCTGCCGCTGCTTTCATGGCAGGCGGATCCGACAGGGCTCACCGCCGTTCTTGCAGTTCTCACGTTGACGAGCGCAATCGGTCTGGTGAACGGGCTGGGCGTGGCGCTGTTGCGCGTTCATCCAATGATCATGACGCTGGCGATGGCGACATTCCTGCAAGGTCTGCTGATCATCATCGCCGGCGGCAGTGCCGTGACCGCCGAGAACCCGCTGGTCCGCTGGCTCGGCAATGCGCGGCCGGTCGGTATTCCGGCAGGCGTGCTTTTGTGGGTGGTCATTTCAGTGATCGTTCTGACCACGATGCATGCGACATCCCTTGGCGCCCGGATATTCGCGATGGGCGCCAATCCGCTCGCCGCGGCGCTGTCCGGGGTTCCCGTCGCCTCGACCACGCTGGCGGTCTACGGCATCAGCGGCTTCTGTGCGGGACTTGCCGGTGTGTTGGTCCTCGGCATGAACGGACAAGGCTATGTCGGTATCGGCGATCCTTATCTGCTCGCCTCGATTGCCGCCGTGGTGCTTGGCGGCACCTCGATCCTCGGCGGGCTTGGCACCTATGCCGGCACCATCCCCGGCGCCATCCTGCTGGTTACGATCACCGCGCTGATCACCGTGGTCAACGCATCGCCTGGCTGGCGCAGTATCCTGTTCGGGTCGCTGATCCTGGGGCTGCTGCTTCTCTCAGGCAGAGAGCAGGCCCGCCGATGACATATCGTCCAGCCGATAAATGCGCCGTGCATTGCCGTAGAACAGTGCCGTCTGCTCGTCCGCGGAAAGCTCTCCTGCAATGGCCTTGAAGCTGTCATACACCGCATCGAACGATGCATGCAGGCCGGCGACCGGAAAGTCGCTGCCGAACATCGCGCGCCGCGTACCGAAACAGTCGATGCAATGCATGACAACCGACCTTAGGCTGTCGAGCGTCCAATCATGATCGTAGGCGACCAGATCCGATATCTTGATGGCGACGTTCTCGCGCTCCGACAAAAGCCGCAGCCCCTCGCGCCACACCCGCATTCCGTCCGCATCGCGATCGATCGGGCTGCCGCAATGGTTGAGAACAAAGAGCTGGTCTGGAAATGCCGCTGCGAGGCGCGCCGCGCCGGTGAGCTGGCGCGGAAACACCATCAGGTCGAAAACCAGCCGGCGGCGCCCAAGCAGGGACAGGCCGGCACGCCAGGCCGGATCGTCCATGATGCCGTCGCGGGCGGCAAAACGACGGGCGGGATCAGGATCCCAGCTCAGTATGTCGCGTACGCCGACGACACGGTCGAATGCCGCCTGCGCCTGGACCAGCGCCGGCGCTTGGCGGTTCGCCAGAGGTACGTGAACGACGTAACGGGCGGCCACGCCGCGCGACTTGTCGAGGGTTTCAAGCCACCGCGTTTCACCCACGCAGTCATCCCCGGCCCAACCGGCTTCAATATGGACGGTGGCGACGACACTGTGCTGGCCGGCGTCGCGCAAATAATCTTCAGGAAGGTAGTTTCGCCGCAAGGGGCCAAGCTCGCCCAGACCGCCGCGTTCGCCAGCCGTGGGCGCGAGCCAGGGATGGCGGCCGAGGCCGAGATCCCACAGGTGATGGTGGGCATCGATGATCGGTCCGCAGTAACGCTTTGGCACGCATCTCTCTCATGGTGTGGCCGGCATCGGAAATCGATCCGGACTTCATCCTGCGAAAGCGAAAGGACTAGCATCGGATGACCGAAAACTCACCCGTACTGTCGCTCGCGACCCGTGAAAATTTCCTGCTCGACGATCGTATCCGCGGCGTTCCGCCTGGCACCCTCGGCCTGGACAGCAGCTTTGTCGCATCTGAGCGCTGGCATCCAGCGCATGGACGTATGTCGTTGCCGGTGTTGACCCTCGACGAGGAGGCCTTCATCGCCAATCGTGACCTGTTCTTGGGGTATGCGCGAGAACAGGGCGCCGTGATCGCCCCGCATGCCAAGACCCCGATGGCGCCGGACCTTGCCCGGTCCCTGGTCGAGGCCGGAGCATGGGGCACGACCGTCGCCGACATAAGGCAGGCCACAGTGATGCTCAGATCCGGGCTCTCTCGGCTGATCATCGCCAACGAGGTCGGCGGACCAGGTGGTGCGAACCGACTTGCTGTCCTTGTCGGCGCCTGGCCAAGCGCCGAGTTCTACGTTTTTGCCGACTCTTTCGACGCCGTGAATGCGCTTGCTGAAGCTTGGCGCGCCAATGCGACGCTGCCGCCATTGCGCGTGCTCGTCGAACTTGGTGCGGGGAGGGCAGGCGCCCGGACCACCGGCGAAGCCGAGGCGATCGCCGACGCGGTTGTAGCTGCCGGAGGGCGGCTGCTGATCGCCGGCGTCGCAGCCTACGAAGGTGCCGCGGCGCAAGCCGATCCTGGCCGTACCGATGAGGCGATATCCGCGCTGTTGGCAATGACAGCCGATATGTTCCTGCGGCTCCGCGCCCGCGTCGGCGGCGACACCCCGCTGATCGCCACCGCCGGCGGCTCGGTGTACTTCGACAAGGTGGTCGCAGCGCTTTCGCCCCTCGTCTCCAGGGACGGCAATGCCACGTTGGTGCTGCGCAGCGGCGCCATCTTCTTTCACGACCATGGCGTCTACGACAGGTCGCTCGGCGCACTCGATGCCCGCGACGGTTTTGCGATCGGCGGCGTCGGTGCTTCCGCACGAAATTGCTTCCATCCGGCTTTACGTCTTTGGGCCGAGGTACTGTCGCGGCCGGAGCCCGGCCTTGCTATCTGCGGTATGGGCATGCGCGACGTGTCGTTCGACCAGGGCTTTCCGA
This sequence comes from Mesorhizobium sp. M0664, assembly GCF_040320565.1. Lineage (NCBI taxonomy): Bacteria > Pseudomonadati > Pseudomonadota > Alphaproteobacteria > Hyphomicrobiales > Phyllobacteriaceae > Mesorhizobium > Mesorhizobium sp. M0664. The sequence goes on along the minus strand of NZ_JAMYPW010000015.1, from coordinate 64,418 downwards.
AGGTCGTGACCATCTTTCGTGCCGGCAAGCAGCTGCCGAAAACGCGTGCCGAGGTCTTCAAGCTCAACGACCAGCACGCCTTCCTGACAATTGCGTCGGGCGACGATATTGCCGTTGGTGACGTCGTTGAATTCGGCATCTCGCACCCCTGCACCTGCCTCGATCGCTATCGCGTGATCTTCGGCGCCGACGCGGCCGGGTATGTCCGCCACGCCTTTCCTACCTATTTCGGCTGAGCAGATATCGCGGCCACTTCCAAAAAAGAGAACCTCGAAAGGATCTGATATGATCAAGTACTTCCAGTCCGGCTCCCGCATGTCTCAGGCGGTCGTCTATGGCGGCCTCGTGCACATCGCAGGCCAGGTGGCAGACGACCGCAAGGCCGGCATCGAGGGTCAGACGAGCGACGTGCTCTCCAAGGTCGAGGCGCTCCTTGTTGAGGCCGGCAGCAGCAAGTCGAGGCTAGTGGCGATCAACATCTTCCTGCCGCAGATCGCCGACTTCGATGCCATGAACAGCATCTACGATGCCTGGGTGGATCCTGCGCGCCTGCCGGCGCGCGCCTGTGTCGAGGCGCGTCTCGCCGATCCCGATCTCCGCATAGAGGTCACTGCGATCGCAGCTATCTGAGCCGCCGCCATGCACACCGGCCTCAGCCATACGCTCGACTTCGACCGGGACGGCAAGACACTCGGCCATCTCAGCATTCCGTTTTCGATCGACCGTTCGCCCTATTTCCAGGTCAAGGTCCCGATCTGCCTTGTCCGCAACGGCGAAGGCCCGTCGGTGCTTCTGATGGCCGGCAATCACGGCGACGAATATGAAGGCGAGCTGTCGTTGGCAAAGCTGGTGCGCCGGCTCGATCCCAAGCAGATCAAGGGTCGCGTCACCATCCTGCCGATGGCGAACGTGCCGGCGGTGATCGCCGCAAAGCGCTGCTCGCCACTCGACGGCGGCAATCTCAACCGCGCCTTTCCGGGCGACCCGTCAGGCACGCCAACAAGCCGGCTTGCCAATTTCCTGGAGATGGAACTGTTTCCCCGCCACGACGTCATCTTCGACATTCATTCTGGCGGCACCTCGATGGAGCATCTGCCGACCACGCTTGTCGAGCACAACACCGATCCCGACCGGCACCGGCGCGGTGTGGAGCTAATGCGGACGCTCAGCATGCCCTATGGGTTCGTGGCCGACAACGGCCAGGCCTCACCGACCTCCATGGGTGCGGCGCGCCGGGCCGGCGCCATCGGCGTCAGCGGAGAGTTCGGCGGCGGTGGCACTGTCACGGTCGATACGATGGAGATTACCGCCCGCGCACTCGACGCCCTGATGGCCGCCTTGGGAGTGGTTGAGGCGCCGGTTCTTGCACCGGCAACCGGACCTTCGGCGCCGACGCGGCTTCTTTCGTTGTCTCGGCACAGTCAGGGCCTTTATGCCACAAGCCGTGGTTGGTTCGAGCCGGCAGTCAGGCTGGGCGACAGCGTGACTTCAGGCCAACTGGCGGGCTGGTACCACGACCTCGAACGACTCGACCTCGCCGAGCAAGCCCTGCACTTCCTCGAAAGCGGCATTGTGCTTTCGCGCCGGCTGCACACGATGTGCGAGGCGGGAGACTGCCTCATGCAGGTCGCCGAGCCGGTCGACTGATAAGAAGCCCTCCCGACCATACGCCCATATCAGGATCAAGACTGAGGATAACCGGATGCAACTGTCGATGTGGACCTATCCTTGGGATGTCCAGGATCTGGGCTTGGAGATGGTCGAGCGCGATCTTGTCGAGCGTGCCGGGCTCAACATGATCAGTCTGGCGACTTCGTATCACGCTGGCCGGTTTCTGCAGCCGCGCAGCCCGCGCCGGAAAGCCTATTTTCCGGAAGACGGAACCATCTATTTCAAGCCAGATGCGGCACACTGGGCCGACCTAGCCATCCAGCCCAAGGTGGCGAAGGTGATCATGGAAGGCGGCGATGTGCTTGGCGACCTTGTCCGCCGGCGCGAGGTGGGCGGGCTCGGCGTTTCGTGTTGGACGGTCTGCTTGCACAACACCCGGCTCGGCATGCTTCATCCGCAGGCCGTAACCCGCAACGCCTTCGGCGATGCCAACTACTACAATCTCTGCCCATCACATCCGGAAGCGCGCGCTTATGTCCGCGCGCTGATCGCCGATATCTCGCACAGCTACAGGCCGGACCGGATCGAGCTTGAAAGCCCGTCCTTCATGGGCTTCGCCCACGAATACCATCATGAGAAAGACGGTGTCGGGCTGATGCCGGAAGACGATTTTCTGTTGTCGATATGTTTCTGCCCGTCCTGCCTTGCGCGCGCGGCCGAGGCCGGCGTCGACGGCGAAGTAGCGCGCAAGCTCGTCGGGCAATGGATCGTCGAGACCTGCGAGCGCGCCGTGCCCGAACGGCGCTTTCCAGACTTTCCGGGGAGCGGCCTCGACACTTTTTTGCCAAGGCCGGAACTCCATGGCTACCTGCTGTGGCGGTTCGAACCGGTGACCAGCCTGGTCGCCGAACTGCGCGAGGTGGCCAATCCGGCGACCCGCGTTGTCATCATCGATTTGAAAGACGGTTGGCTTGGCGGCTGCGATCTCGCGGCGCTCGGCAAGGTCTGTGACGGGGCAATCCTGTGTGCCTACGACATGCAGCCCGGCGATGTCGCCAGCCTGATGGCGGCCGGACGCGCAGCCCTTGGCGTGAAAAAGTTCCTCGGCGCCGGCTACCGGCTGTTCTATCCGGAAATGGCCGGCCCCGACATCCTCACCGCCAAGGTCAAAGCTGCGATGGCGCCGGATGTCGACGGCATCAATTTTTACAATTATGGGCTTGTCCCTGCCGCACGCCTCGATTGGGTGAGTGCCGCAAGATCCGTTTGAAAAACCGATCCGTTGCCGCAGTCTGCTAGGACTGACCTCACTTTGCCTTGGAGCTTTATGAGCATGCCGGCTATTCGCTTCGGTCACATTGGCCGGCGGCGGCCGGACAAGCTGAAAGCATGGCGGTGACGGTCCATGCGGATCGAAGATCATACGCCGACCATATTGCTGCTTATACGCTTCAAAGTATACAAAATTCGATACGGAAAAGCGTATATTGAAGTTTATCTGCGCGAGCGTATAATACCATGGCTAGAGAGGTATGCTGTGGACCAAATCGCCCGAACACCCAAGCAAATTGGAGATGCCGTCCGCCGGCAGCGTCGCAAGCTCCGCCTCAACCAGACCAATGTCGGGGACCAAACGATGCTGCGTCAGGCGACCATCTCGGCCGTCGAGAGTGGCGCGCCTGGGACCCAGCTCGGAACGCTTTGCGATATTCTCGCAGCGCTCGACCTCGAATTCGTCGTCCGCCCTCGTACCAAGGCAAAGCCGGCTGAGATCGAGGACATCTTCTGATGGCTCGTCCGCGGCAGCACATCCCGCTAAATGTCTTCTTGAACAGCCGTCTCGTCGGGCGGCTGAATAGACAATCCAGCGGCGCGATCGATTTTCAGTACGATCCGTCCTGGCTTGCTTGGGAGCACGCGCTGCCCGTCTCGCTATCACTGCCTCTGCGTGAAGATCGTTATATCGGTGCGCCCGTCATCGCCGTCTTCGACAATCTCCTGCCCGACAACGTCCCCATTCGCCGCCGTATGGCGGAGCGTGTTCATGCTCAAGGAATAGACGCTTACGACCTGCTTGCCGCTGTCGGGCGCGATTGTGTCGGCGCATTGCAATTCCTGCCGGATGGTGTCGAGCCAGGCCCCGCCGGTATTGTCAACGGCAAACCCGTTGACGATACCGAGATTGCTCGTCTTCTCCTCGATCTGGCATCGGCTCCCCTTGGGCTTGGCGAGGACGAGGACTTCCGGATCTCGATCGCTGGCGCTCAGGAAAAGACTGCGCTCTTGTTCTGGAAAGGACGTTGGTACAAGCCGCTGGCGACGACTGCCACGACGCACATCCTCAAACCACAGATTGGACGGTTGCCAAATGGCATCGATCTTTCCTTCAGCGTCGAGAACGAATTTTTCTGCCTCAAGCTGACAACCGCCCTAGGGCTCCCGAGCGCCGTCGTCGCAATCGAGGAGTTCGAAGGCAATCGCGTGCTCGCGGTCGAGCGGTTCGATCGCCGATGGACCAGTGACAATCGTCTCCTGCGTTTGCCCCAGGAAGACTGCTGCCAGGCCCTTTCTGTGCCGCCGTCACTGAAATACGAATCCGACGGCGGGCCTGGCGTTCCGGCTATCCTCAATTTGATGAAGGGAAGCGACCAACCGGAGGTAGACCAGGCTGCGGTTTTAAAGGCCGTGGTTGCCTTTTGGCTTCTCGGCGCCACAGATGGGCACGCCAAGAATTTTAGCGTCTTTCTTTCCCCCGGCGGCCGGTTCCGCATAACGCCGCTCTATGATGTGATTTCAGCGCAGCCCAGCCTTGATGCGGGACAGATCAAGCGCAACAAAATGAAACTGGCGATGGCTATTGGTGACACACGCCACTACCTCGTCGACAGCGTCATGCCACCCCATTTTATCCAGACCGCCGCCAAAGCAGGGATCGGTCCGAAACCCGTCAAGGCGATCTTTGATGAGCTGCGCCAACAGGCGCTAGCGGCGGTCGAACTGGTTTCTGCATCGCTCCCAAAGGATTTTCCTGCGGAAGTCGCTGATGCCATCGGCAATGGGGTCAGGGCTCGTGTACGCAGACTGGAAGAGGCGTGATGCTGAAAGTAGAGACGCAACGAGACTGATGTCGCCATTGCGACAACGCTCAAATGGTCTTCTTCAGCAGCAGCAGCATCCAGGCGGCCACGGCCGCCGCTGCGTCGTCCAGATGATGCCGAACCCACCCCTTACCTTCTCATGCGCGATAGGATGGGCCAAGGTTTGACCACGTCAAAAAACCGGAAAGCAAGGAACCTGCCGACCACCAGAGCAGCTCGAGCGGCAGCATGGAAAGTGTGACGCGGCGCTACCCGATCCTAGCCAGTGCCTTTCCGGGATAGGATCAACTCACGGATTTGCCAGCCTGTAACTTTCTTACGAGGCCGATCAACTGATCCAGATCAGCGCGTGGAAGCGCAAGTATCTCGGGCGGGGGTTTGTGATATTCCTTCATCAATTCCTTGATGGTTGCGGCACCTTTGGGTGTGAGCTTGACAAGCTTCACACGGCGATCGCCTGGCGACGGAATCCGTTCGGCGAGCCCCGCCTGCTCAAGCCGGTCGACCAGCCAGGTCGCCGTCGATGGATCGCACTGCCATTGAGCAGCCAATGCGCCGATCGGCTTGCCCGCATCTTTGTCGAGCGTGAAGAGGGCGCGGGAGTCGTTGGGCGTCAGGCCCAATTTCTGCTGGATCGCCAACCGGTCCGGCGCGGACCGCATCAGGAAATCAAACATCAGGCGCCATGCCTCGGTGGCGTGCTGCAAGCGATCTTGGCTCGGTCTCATTCCACGCTCCTTCGTGCCTTGACACATACTTGGACCAATCATATGATTTGATCAATCAAAATGTTTTTGTGGTCAAAGCAATGAGAGGAGATCCGAGATGACCAATACCACGGTTCTCGTCGTCGGAGGCGGCCTGAACGGTCTGACGGCGGCCGCCCTTTTGGCTCACAACGACATTGCGTGTGTCCTCGTCGAGCGTCATCCCGACACGTCAATCCAGTACAAGTTTGCCGGCATCTCCCCGCGCAGCATGGAGATATTCCGAAGCCTCGGCCTCGAGGAGGAGATTCGTACAAATCGGACGGGGGACCAGCAGGCAGGCGCTATTGCGCGCGCCAGGAATCTCGCCGATCCGCAGATTCAATGGGGCGGACCGGCGTGGCCGGATGCAAGTGCCCTCAGCCCCACGCAACCAGCGACGTGTGATCAGCACGTCCTGGAACCGATTCTGCGCCGCTACGCCGAGCGGAACGGTGCAGACGTGCGTTTCAGCACGGAGCTGGTGACTTTCGATCAGGACGAGACCGTCGTCCGCGCGGAAATTCGCGATATCGCGACCTGCGCAAAGGAGGTCATCTCGGCCGACTATCTGATCGTCGCGGACGGTGCGAACGGTTCCCTGCGAGAGAGGCTGGAGATCAGCCGCAGCGGGGCAGGCGGCCTTCAGCACTGGATGAATGTCGTCTTTGACACGGACATGCCTCCGACGATAGGCGGCAAGCGCTTCACGTCGTGCTTCGTGACGGACCTCAACGGGACCTTCACGCCCAGACAGGGTGGACGATGGCTTCTGGCGCTCCAGTACTTTCCCGAAAAGGGCGAGAAACCACAGGATTTTGATGAAGCCAAGTGCAGGGAACTGATCATACGAGGTGCGGGCCGGCCGGACATCACGACGAGGCTTGTCGATGCGCGCTCCTGGGAAGTGGCCGCCCTCACAGCGCGCCAATTCCGCCGAGGCCGCGCGTTTCTTGTGGGGGATGCCGCACATGTGATGCCCCCAACAGGCGCTTTCGGTGGCAATTCAGGTATCCACGACGCCCATAACCTTGCCTGGAAGCTTGCGATGGTAGCACGCGGGCATGCCGATCCCTCGTTGCTGGATAGCTATGACATGGAGCGCCGGCCGGTCATCGAGGCTACGTTGGCGCAAGCGCTCGCCCGCCTACTGAAATGGTTCGACGATCCGTCGAAGCGGTTGCCTCCTCCTGTTGCGATCGTCGAGGATTACGACGTGGTATTTGGCCAACGCTACGCTGCAGGCATCGTGGCTCTGGCATCCACACCGGACGATCACCCATTCCAAAAATCCACGGAGCTGTCGGGCCGCCCCGGCACGCGTTTGCCGCATTTCGCGGTCGGACGTGCCGGCCAGCGGATTTCGAGTCTCGATTTGTGCGACCGCGATCTTCTTCTCCTCTGCGCCGACGAAGCATGGTGTCAGGCCGCTGACTCCGTAAGCCAGCGCCTCGGGATGCCGCTGACGTGCCACTCGTTGGGTGCGAATGGGGATCTGCTTGACTTGGACCATCGGTGGCCTTCCGTGCTCGGGGTTAAAAGCGGCGGTTCCGCCTTGGTCAGACCGGACGGATTTGTCGCGTGGCGGTCAACGCACGGTGTGCCTGATCCTGTACAGGTGCTGATCGAAACACTTGATGGGCTCGGTTTCCGCACGGAGGCGCACGAACATCATCGGTGAGCGGCGGCGAGTGCGGATGCGCCTCCCGCCTTCGGGCATGACTTCCTTGCCGATGCCATCACTGGGAATGACAACGATGCCAGGCGCTTGCTCCTTTCCTACTCGTTGTCGCCGAGTAGGGCCGCGCACACCGCTTCGGTGACCTTATCGGTGGTGGCACTTCCGCCGAGATCGGGCGTGTGCAGTGAGGCGTCCGCCGTCACGCGCTCGATGGCGCGCATCAGGCGCGCCGCGGCAGCCGGCTCGCCAAGATGCTCCAGCATCATCACCGCCGACCAGAACGTGCCGACCGGATTGGCGATGCCCTTGCCGGTGATGTCGAAGGCCGAGCCGTGGATCGGCTCGAACATCGACGGAAACCGCCGCGCGGGGTTGAGGTTCGCAGTCGGCGCAATGCCGATCGATCCGGCAAGTGCGGCCGCAAGATCCGACAGGATATCGGCGTGAAGATTGGTCGCGACGATTGTGTCGAGCGAGCGCGGATTGAGCGTCATGCGCACTGTCATCGCGTCGACCAGCATTTTGTCCCATGCGACATCAGGAAAATCGGCCGCGACCTCACGGGCGATGTCGTCCCAGAGCACCATGCCGTGACGCTGGGCGTTCGACTTGGTGACCACGGTCAACAGCTTTCGCGGCCGCGACCGCGCCATCTCGAAGGCGAAGCGCATGATGCGCGTCACGCCGGCGCGGGTGAAGATCGAGACCTCGGTCGCGATTTCCTCAGGCAGGCCGAGATGCGAGCGCCCGCCCTGGCCGGCGTATTCGCCTTCCGAATTCTCCCGAACGATGACCCAGTCGAGATCCCCTGCCGTGACGCCGCGAAGCGGGCTCTCGATACCGGGCAGGATGCGGGTCGGGCGGACATTGGCGTACTGGTCGAAGGGCTGGCAGATCGCGAGCCGCAACCCCCAAAGCGTCAGATGGTCGGGCACGTCTGGCGCGCCGACAGCGCCGAAATAGATCGCATCGAAGGCCTTCAGCCGCTCGGTGCCGTCCTTGGGCATCATCACGCCGTTGAACTTGTAGTAGTCCGAGCCCCAGTCGAAATGCTGCACGTCGAGACTGAAACCGCCGTCGCGCGTGGCGCAGGCGGCCAGCGCACGAAGGCCGGCCGCTACGACTTCCTTGCCGATCCCATCGCCTGGAATGGCCGCGATCCTATAGCTTCGCATTAGTCCAGTCCTCCCCTTGTGGCGCTAAACTAGCATGGACCATCGTGCTGGCCTTTGGCCGTGAGGCCGAATGCCGCCATTACGGCAAATGGTCAATCAATCCGTTCAGCAGGAGCAGCAGCACCCCGGCGGCCACAGCCGCAGCCGCATCGTCCACCATGATACCGGCCCCACCCCTTACCTTGTCATGTGCGATACGGATGGGCCAAGGCTTGACGACGTCGAAAAACCGGAAAGCAAGGAAGCCTGCTGCCCACCAGAGCGGATCGAGGGGCAGCATGGAAAGGGTCAGGGCCGCGCCGAAGGTCTCATCAATGACGACGATCTGCGGATCCTCCGTCCCGGTACGGGAGATAACATACGATGACGCCCATACGCCGACGGCGAACAGGGCCACGTAGGCAAGCACCGTCAGCCAAGGTGATGCGGGTATCAGAGCCGCGGCAACAGCCACTCCAACCATTGCGCCGGCCGTGCCCGGCCATATTGGAGATAATCCCGCGCCGACAGAGGTCGCGAGCAGGTAGGCGAACTTGGGTGGAAACTTATGCATCGATTTTCGGCCGGCTTCCCACGGATCGCAAGCGATCATAGTCACATCGTTCGGGTGCTGCCGCCAGACTGCTGTTCGATTTGCACCACCTCACAAGGGCATCGCCCAAACCGTGAAAATGCTGTCGGGCAGCTGTCGCAGCGACTGGAAGTTCTGTTTCGCCGCCAGCTCGGCGAGTACCTTAATCCGCCGGCCCCATTCGCCAAACGAGATCATTTTTGCGGCAAGTTGAGAACGTTGCTGAGCCCGGTCTCGGCCCGCATTGGCCAACCGAAACGGTGGCGACGGTGGAACAAACCCGCAAATTGCTGGTAAAGCTCCGTCAACCGACATCATCAGAGGAGCCGCCATGATCGCCGGTCTCATGAAAAGTCGCATCGACCCGCTATGGGAGCAGGCCGCCTCTCCGCTGATCGGGATCGGCATGACGCCGAACCAGGTTACGGCCAGCGGGCTGGTGCTCGTGGCTTTGTCTTCGGCCGCCTACGCGTTTCATCATTCAAGTCTTGCCTTTGGCCTTTGCCTGGCGTTTGCCTTCAGCTTCGATGCGCTGGACGGTGCGGTCGCCCGCCGGACAAATATGAGCACCAAGGCCGGTGGCTATTTCGACGCCGTCGTCGACCGCTATCAGGAATTGGCCGTCTTTGCGGCTATCGGCTGGGTTGCCGATCTGTGGGCGATCGCAATGTTCGCATTCGCGGGCGGGATCCTCACCAGTTACGCCAAGGCGCGGACGGCGCTGGAAATCCCTGTGAAAAACCACGGTTGGCCGGATTTCTTCGAGCGGATGGAACGTCTGGTGTTCATTTGCGTGCTGCTCGCCGCCGACGGAGTCGCGACCGCGATGGGCGCGGCTTCGCCCTGGATTCTGGCGGGTGGGTTCGCGCTGTACGCAGTGCTGGCCAACGCCACAGCCCTGCAACGGATCAGTCGCGCATTTGCGATGCTGAAACGAGCCGACGGGAAGCAGCCGTGAGACTACGGGGATGCTTGCACTTGGCCTCACCTGAGGCTATGCAATGCTTCACATGAATGGAGAGCGGCGATGTTGGCATTTGGAAATATAGCCGATGTGCTGGGGCTGCCGCCCAAGGAGACGGCTGCACGGTCGCCATTCGGGCTGATGGCTCGAATCGAAGACGGATTGCCGTTGGGTGCGCTTGAACGCGTCTCACAATTGCTGGCACCGGCCGATACGCAATTCAAATATCGCCTCGTCCCAAAGGCAACTTATGAGCGCCGCAAGAGAGGTGCTCTCCGACTCTCTTCGGAAGAGGGCATGCGGGTGGCGCGGGTGGCGCGCCTATGGAACCTGGCCCTCGACGTTTGGCAGATCGAAGGTGAGGCTCGTGACTTTCTGTTTCGGTCTCATCCCATGCTGGAAGACCGACGCCCGATCGACGTGGTCATTCAAAGCGAGATCGGCGCCGAACTGGTGCTCGATATCCTTGCAGGCCTGAAGTACGGCACCGCTGCTTGACGGCACAGATACTCGATCGCATGCTGCAGTGCTTCAGGATCGGCGATCCAGCCGGCACATATCCGATCTTCGACGCGACGGGCTCGACGATAGCGCCTGGCCGCTGGAACACGCCCGGCAGCCCGTTGATCTACACCAGCGAGCATTATTCAACGGCCTTGCTGGAAAAGCTGGTGCACGGCAGCGGCAGACTGCCGCCCAACCAGCCTTACGTCCAGATCATGCTTCCGCGCGGGCTGAGCTACGAACTCTTTTCTCAGCCGTCGTTGCCCGGATGGGATATGATGCCGGCAACGGTGAGCAAGGAATTCGGTGAGACATGGTGTGTCGAGCGCCGCAGCGCGATCCTGATCGTGCCAAGCGTCGTGGCTCGCCCCGACAACAACGTGTTGATCAATCCGGCACATCCGGAGTTTTCCCTGATCACGGCCAGCCTGCATCAACCCGTATACTGGGATAGCCGCCTGTTTGGCTCCTGAGCCGGGCAGAGAGGCAGGTTGCTACTTAACACAACCCGTCAGCGCCAACTCAAGCCTGGAGCGACATGGGTCAGGATCGCCTCGATGGCATGGACATTGTATTCGACGCCGAGCTGGTTGGGGACGGTAAGCAGCAGCGTATCGGCCTCAGCGATGGCTTCGTCGCCCTTTAGCTGCTCGATCAGGACGTCCGGTTCGGCGGCATAGGAGCGGCCGAACACCGCGCGTCTGTCTGCCTCGATGTAACCGAAATGATCTCCGCTCTGGTTGCCGCCGAAATAGGCTCGGTCGCGATCGTCGACCAGCGCAAAAATGCTCCGGCTCACCGACACCCGCGGCTCGCGCGTGTGTCCGGCCGCCTTCCAGGCCTCACGAAAAGCCCGGATCTGTTCGGCCTGCTGGACGTGAAACGGCTTTCCGCCTTCATCGAATTTGAGCGTGGAGCTCTGCAGGTTCATCCCCAGTTTCGCCGCCCATTCGGCGGTGGCGTTTGTGGCGGCGCCCCACCAGATGCGCTCGCGCAGGCCCTCCGAGTGCGGCTCGACGCGAAGCAGGCCAGGCGGGTTGGGAAACATCGGCCGCGGGTTGGGCTGCGCAAAGCCTTTGCCCAGCAACACTTCGAGCAGCACTCCGGTGTGTCTACGGGCCATGTCGGCATCGCTCTCGCCCTCTTGCGGGGCGTAGCCGAAGTAGCGCCATCCCTCGATCACCTGCTCCGGCGAGCCTCGGCTGATGCCCAGCTGCAGACGCCCTCCGGCGATTAGGTCGGCGGCGCCGGCGTCCTCGGCCATGTAGAGCGGGTTCTCATAGCGCATGTCGATCACCGCCGTGCCGATCTCGATTCGGCTGGTCTTTGCGCCGACCGCCGCCAGCAGCGGGAAGGGCGAGGCGAGCTGGCGGGCGAAGTGATGCACGCGGAAATACGCGCCGTCCGCACCCAGCTCCTCGGCCGCGACCGCCAACTCGACGGACTGCAAAAGCGCGTCGGATGCCGTCCGCGTCTGCGATTGCGGCGAGGGCGTCCAGTGCCCGAACGAGAGGAAACCAATCTTCTTCATGAGAACCAGCCTAAAGGGGAGCCAGGTGCAGACTATGCTGCGGCGCGCAGCAAAGCATCGCAAAATCGGTGCCGATGACCGCCTGCCTTGACGCGCAAAGCTTGAATCGGCGGTTGTTGATCAACGATGGCCGACCGTGCCGAGCTGCCGTCGGACGCCAGCCTAGGAAGGTGCCGCGAATGCGAGCGCTATCGCGATGAGGATCAACAGCGGTCCCATCCATTTGAAGCGAGTCCCAAAGTTGGTCCACCATGCTTGCTGCTGGCCGGGGCGAGCTTGGAACGGGTCCGCGAGAAATCCGAAGCCGATGCCAGCCATCCACAACCCGGCGCAGAACATGATGAACTCGTCGATGTATTCCGCGACCATGCTTCGAAGCTTTCGAATTTATGCCGCCGCTACATGCGCCGAATTCGAGCCGATATAGTTTCGGATCGTTTCGATGATCCGGTCCTGGTCAGCCTCGCTCAGATAGGGATGCATTGGCAGGCACAGGATGCGCTTCGGCAGCTCTTCCGAAACGGCAAGGCCGGTCGGCGTGCGCGGATAATCGCGATAGGCAATCTGGCTGTGCAGCGGTTTCACATAGTAGATGACCGACGGAATGCCCTTTTCACCGAGATGTGCCTTGAGCCCGTCCCGTTTCGGCGTTTCGATGGCGTATTGCGCCCAGGCCGAGCGGCCGCCGCCCAGATTGCGCGCCGCCTTGACGATATCGCCGAGACCTTCGGCATAGCGATTGGCGACCGCTTGCCGCGCCACCATCTCGTCCTCGAGGATGGCCAGCTTCTCTATCAGGATCGCCGCCTGAAGCGTGTCGAGCCGTGAATTGATGCCGACGCGGACATTGTCATATTGCGTTTCGCCCTTTCCGTGAAAGGCGAACGAGCGCAGCTGTTCGGCCAGCGCATTGTCATTGGTGAACATCGCACCGCCGTCGCCATAGCAGCCGAGCGGCTTTGCCGGATAGAAGCTGGTCGAGCCGACGGTGCCGAACGAGCCGCACATCTTGCCGTCAGCCGAGCCGCCGGTCGCCTGCGCCGCATCCTCGATGACCATCAGGCCTTCGCGATCGGCGATGGCCATGATCGCCTCGTAATCGGCGGCGAGGCCGAACAGGTCGACGGGAATGATTGCCTTCGGCCTCAGCCGGCCCTCCGCCTTGATCATGGCAATTGCCGCCTCGAGGCTGGCGATGTCGATATTGTAGCTGTCGGCATCGACATCGACGAACACCGGTTCGGCCTTGGTCAGCGCCACCACTTCGGCCGTGGCGGCGAAGGTGAAGCTCGGCACGAACACCGCGTCGCCCGGGCCGATGCCGGCGGCAAACAGCGGCAGCAGCAGCGCATCGGTGCCGTTGGCGCAAGCGACCACGTGCTTGATGCCGATATAGGCGGCGAGCTTGTTTTCGAATTCGGTGACCTGCGGTCCGAGAATATAGCGGCCTTCGTCGACAACCCGGTCGATTGCCGCTTTCAGCCTGTCGCGGATGCGTTCGCGCTGCGCGCCAAGATCGATGAACTGCATGTCGGCCTCAAACGGTTTTAGTCAGATAACCGGCCGCTGGTAGCAGACTTGGTACGGCCGAGAAAGCCGCAGGGCAAAAACCCTGAATTGCTCAAGTGTCGCAGCCTGTTACCTCTGATTTCCGATCTGGCCTCTTAAAGGCGTGGAAATCCGGGCTTCGGCCGGCCTGTTACAGGCTTCGCACCCCGCCCGCCAGGCTGGACGAAACATAAAGTGATCGCCGGTGAGCAGTCCATGGGCTGCGCACCAGCCGGTCAGGCGATTTCATGCCGCCATGGCGGGTTGGCGCCGGCCCGCGATACCGTCACCGCCGCGGCCTTGGCGCCAAGCGTCAGCGCCTTGTGGATGGCGTCTTCCGGCAAACTGGCGATTGCCGTCTTCGACAGCAGACCCTGTTCATGCAAGGAGGCAAGAATGCCGGCATTGAATGTGTCGCCGGCTCCGACCGTATCGACCACCTCGACCTTGTCCGGCACGACGGTGACCCGGTGCTGGCTGCTGTAACCGACCGCGCCTTCGCTGCCGTGGGTGACCACGATCAGCTTTGGGCCGCGATCCAGCCAGTTACGGACGACGTCTTCATGCGAGCCGGCTTCGCCGAACCAGTTCAAATCCTCGTCCGACAGTTTCACGATGTCGGCCATCGCCATCATGCCGCGGATGCGCCTGAGGTGCTTGGCCTTGTCGGGAATGAAGTTTGGCCGGATGTTGGGGTCGAGCATCATCACGCGGCGCTCATGTTCGCGCCGCATGAACTCCTCATAGGCCGATCCGGCCGGCTCCGAGATCAGGCTGATGGCGCCGAACAGCATGGCCTCGATCTCGCTGCCGAGTTCCGGCAGGTCCTCGATGGTCAGCATGCGCCCGGCGGTGTTCTCGTCATAGAAGGTGTAGGTCGCTTGGCCGTTGGTGAGCCGCACGAAGGCGAGCGTGGTCGGCCGCGGCGAAGTGTGCGCATAGGTCGAGCTGACCTTGCTGTTCCCCAGCGCCTCCCTGAACTGCCCGCCGAACAGATCCGACGACAGGCCGGAGAAAAAGGCAGCGGGCGCGCCGAGCCGGCCTAGCGCAATGGCCGAGTTGAAGACGGCACCGCCGACATAGGGGGCAAAGGCCGGCTCGCCCTCCGTCGTGGTCCGCGGCAGCATGTCGATCAGGGCTTCGCCGCAGCAGAGGATCATGAAGTCTTGCTTTCCGGCGGATAGATCACGCCCTTGCGAATGATGATGTTGGCATAAAGCCGCGGCTCGCTAGTCGCGACGATCGCGTGCGCGGCCTTGACCCGTGCATAGAAGTCGGCACCGGCAAGCGCAACCACCTTGCGGCCCGGCGCACGCCTGGCGCAGATCGCTTCCATCTCATAGTGAACCGGATCGGCGAGCAGGGGATCGCCTTTGGCCGAGGCGCGAAACAGCGCCTGCGGCACGGCGTCGTCGACCGGCAATACGCTCAATACCGCATCGAGCACGGGGACGAGATGATGACCGTCGGCGCGGACCAGCCGCTGTGCCTGCTGCTCGGCCGGGTAGTTGCCGTCGACCAAGGCGATCTCGTCGCCATGGCCCATGGCGCGCAATATCGCCAGAAGCTCGGGGCCGAGCAGCGCCGGGATGCCGATCAGCATGCTCAGAAGCTCCGGGAAATCGTGGTCGAGCCGATGAGGAAGCGCTCCGACAGCGGCAGGCTGGCGCCACCCAGCGCCCGCGCATGGATGCCGACGGTTCCCTCGCGAACGGCCGGCAGCCTCAGGCCTTCGCCGTCGATCCGGCCGATGGCCTGGATAACGGCATCGACAAGCCGCCTGCGCACGGCAAGCGGCATCCATCCGTCGATCACCGCGGCATCGAAGTCAATGACGGAGGAGGCCGAAACGATGGCATAGGCAAGCGCCTGCGAGGCGCTGGCGATCCAGTCGTCAAGCTCGGCGCCGATCTCGCCCCAGTCCCCCGGTGATGTCCACAGATGCGAGGCCTCGATGCCGCGCGCGTTGAGCGCCTTTTCCAGCATGGCGATCGACGCCACGTCGATCAACTGCGTCGGCTTGCCGTCCGGCCCTGGCACCGGCATCGAGCCCAGCGCGCCGGCATTGCCGGTTGGGCCACCAAACAACCGGCCGTTCAGCACGATGCCGCCGCCGGCAAAGGCACCGATATAGAAATAGACGAAATCGCGTGCCGCACCCGCCGCGTGGCCGAACACGAGCTCGGCGCCGCAGGCCGAGGTGGCGTCGTTCTGCAGATAGACTGGAAATTCGCATTGCGCCTGGATATCGGCGCGGATGTCGCGATGGCGCCATTCGTCCATGATTTCACGCGGCGCGCCGGCGGTGTCGGCCCAGTTCCACAATTCGAACGGCATGGCGATGCCAAGCCCGGCAATGCGTTTATCCTGCGCCGGGGTGAGTTCGCCGCGCATCTTCTTCATGCCGCTTGTGACGAATTCCACCGTTTCGCGCGGCGCCGGATAGCGGTAGGAATGCTGCAGCATCGAGCGCACACTGCCGAGGAAATCGATCAGCACCAATTCGGCGCTGCGGCGGCCGATCTTCAGGCCGATGAAATAGGCGCCGTCGGGATTGAGCGCCATGGGTATCGAGGGCTGGCCGATCTTGCCGCGCAACGGCGCCTGGCGGACGAGCAGGTCGTCCTCCTCCAGCTCGCGCATGATGACCGACACTGTCTGCGCCGAAAGGCCGGTCATACGTGCGATGTCGGATTTGGCCAGGCTGCCGTGCTGGCGCACCAGCGACAGCACCAGCCGCTCATTGTGGTCCCGCATGCCGCTTTGATTGGTGCCGCGGTGCAGGCGGCTTTCGGCCGCATCGGGCGAGCCGTGCCTCGTAATGCCGGTCTCCACCCTGTTCCTCCCGTCGTTTCCCCTCAATGCTTTTGGTCTAGAGTGAGTGAACAATCCTGCGTTGTCAATAATAAATAAGAGTGATTTAATTATTGACAGTGCTGCCGGACTGGTGTCTCTTGAGGTCGGCGCCGACACTGGGAGATTTCGTCGGACGCGCTGCAGATGCCGGTTGGCCGGCATCCTAAATGGTTCCATGGGAGGAAAATCGTGACCACGTCAAAACTGTTGAAATCCACCGTGTTTGCCGCGGCCGGACTGAGCCTGATGGCCTTTGCGTCGACGGCATCGGCCGCCGGGGTCGGCGCCTGCTTGATCACCAAGACCGACACCAATCCCTTCTTCGTCAAGATGAAGGAAGGTGCGGCGGCCAAGGCCAAGGAGCTTGGCGTCGATCTCAAGACTTACGCCGGCAAGATCGACGGCGACAGCGAGAGCCAGGTGGCTGCAATCGAGAGCTGTATCGCCGACGGGGCCAAGGGTATCCTCATCACCGCGTCCGACACCAAGGGTATCGTGCCGACCGTGAAGAAAGCGCGGGACGCCGGGCTGTTGGTGATCGCGCTCGACACCCCGCTTGATCCGATCGATGCGGCTGACGCGACCTTCGCGACCGACAATCTGGAAGCCGGCAAGCTGATCGGCGCATGGGCCGCCGCGACGCTTGGCGATAAGGCCAAGGATGCCAAGATCGGCTTCCTCGACCTGACGCCGTCGCAGCCCACGGTGGATGTGCTGCGCGACCAGGGTTTCATGATGGGCTACGGCATAGACGTGAAGGACCCCAACAAGATCGGCGACGAGGACGATCCGCGCATCGTTGGCCACGACGTGACGAACGGCAATGAAGAGGGTGGTCGCAAGGCGATGGAGAACCTTCTGCAGAAGGATAACACCATCAACGTCATCCACACCATCAACGAGCCCGCAGCTGTCGGCGCCTACCAGGCGCTGAAGGCCGTCGGTCTCGAAAGCCAGGTGCTGATCGTCTCGGTCGACGGTGGCTGCCCCGGCGTGAAATCGGTGACCGAAGGCGTGATCGGCGCTACCTCGCAGCAATATCCGCTGCAAATGGCGGCGCTCGGCATCGAGGCGATCGCCACTTTCGCCAAGGACGGGACGAAGCCGAAGCCGACCGAAGGCAAGAACTTCTTCGATACCGGCGTCAATCTTGTCACCGACAAGCCCGCCAACGGTGTGAAGTCCATCGACACCAAGGAAGGCCTCGCCAAGTGCTGGGGTTGAGCCTGGCCTGACCGGCAACAGATCGCGATCGGCCGGGGCTTGATCCCCGGCCGCTCCGGGTGGACGATGTGCCGATCTAAACGCAAATAGTGCCGGCGGCAGACCGGAAGGCGTGGATGGCGTCGGCGGTTGGCCGAAGCCCAGGGGAGGAAACATGGCTCAAGCACAAGAATTCGAAAAAGTTCTATCGAGCAGCGACACAAGCGTCGCCGCGTTCGACGACCATAAATCGGCCGTCAAGCGTGCCCAGCATTTCCTGCATTCCACGCCGGCAGCGGTGCCGCTTATCGTGTTGGTTCTGGCTATCATTATTTTTGGTATCACCATCGGCGGGCGTTTTTTTTCATCCTATACGCTGACGCTGATCCTTCAGCAGATCGCCATTGTCGGCATTCTGGGCGCCGCACAGACGCTGGTGATCCTGACTGCCGGCATCGACCTGTCGATTGGCGTGATCATGGTGATTTCGGCTGTGATCATGGGCAATTGCGCGGTCAGCTACGGTATGCCGGCCGTGCTCGCGGTGGCGATCGGGCTTCTCGCCGGTGGCGCGTGCGGCCTGCTCAACGGTGTGCTGGTCGCCTACATGAAGCTGCCGCCCTTCATCGTGACGCTCGGCACCTGGAACATTGTCATGGCCACCAACTTCATCTATTCGGCCAATGAGACGATCCGCGACACCGACGTCGACGTCCAGGCGCCTCTGCTGCACCTGTTTGCCCTGAGCTTTAAGGTCGGCACGGCCGTGCTGACGCTTGGCGTCATTGCCATGGTCGTTCTCGTGTTGGTCCTCTGGTACGTGCTCAACCACACCGCATGGGGCCGCCATGTCTACGCGGTCGGCGACGATCAGGAGGCTGCGAAACTGTCGGGCATCCAGACGAAGAAGGTGCTGATGACCGTCTATGCCCTTGCCGGGCTGATCGCCGCCTTCGCAGCTTGGGTCTCCATCGGCCGCAATGGCTCGATCTCTCCTTCCGCCGCTGTCACCGACTACAATCTTCAGGCCATCACCGCGACGGTGATCGGCGGTATTTCTCTGTTCGGCGGGCGCGGCTCGATCCTCGGCACGCTGTTCGGCGCCATGATCGTCGGCGTCGTCTCGATGGGCCTCAACATGCTGGGCGCCGATCCGCAGTGGAAGGTGCTGCTCACCGGCGTGCTGATCATCGGCGCCGTGGCGATCGATCAATGGATCAGAAAGGTTTCGGCATAGCCATGACCCAGGAACCCATCCTCATCGCGCGCGGTCTGGTCAAGCGCTATGGCCGCGTCACCGCCCTCGACAACGCCGATTTCGACCTCTATCCGGGCGAAATCCTTGCCGTCATTGGCGACAACGGCGCCGGCAAGTCGTCGCTTATCAAGGCGATTTCCGGCGCGGTCGTGCCCGACGAAGGTGAGATACGACTTGAAGGCAAGCCCGTTGCGTTCAAGTCGCCGATGGAGGCACGGGAGGCCGGCATCGAAACAGTCTATCAGAACCTGGCTCTGTCGCCGGCGCTGTCCATCGCCGACAACATGTTCCTCGGCCGGGAGATCCGCAAGCCGGGGTTCCTCGGCGAATGGCTGCGCATGCTCGACCGCCCGGCGATGGAAAAGCGCGCCCGCGACAAGCTCACGGAGCTTGGCCTGATGACCATCCAGAACATCAGCCAGGCCGTGGAAACGCTTTCCGGCGGCCAGCGTCAGGGCGTGGCGGTGGCGCGCGCCGCCGCCTTTGGCAGCCGGGTGGTGATCATGGATGAGCCGACGGCGGCACTTGGCGTCAAAGAGAGCCGCCGCGTCCTCGAACTGATCCTCGACGTGAAGAAGCGAGGCCTGCCGATCGTGCTGATTTCACACAACATGCCGCATGTCTTCGAGGTGGCGGACCGCATCCACATTCACCGGCTCGGCCGTCGCCTGTGCGTCATCGATCCGAAGCAGTATACGATGTCCGACGCGGTCGCCTTCATGACGGGCGCCAAGGTGCCGCCGGAAGCGGCGCTGGCGGCTTGAGCAAGAACTTGAGGCCCATCGCCAAGGGTCCCAAACGCGCTGTTTCCAAATGCCAAATTGCCGCAGGGCAACCCGGCTTGCGATCACCTGAATCGATTGAACATCCGGTGGGATGCACTAGCATTGGCAGAGATGGTGAAAGCCGCATGATCCTGGCAACGTCACGAGAGGCAGCATGACGCGCGCGATGACAACCGAAGCTCCTCTGCCCACGCTCAAAAACCCGGATCCCAAGACGCTCGCCGAGGAAGTCTTGCAAGCCCTCAAATACAGGCTCGGCAAGGGCACCAACGTTGCAACCCAGTACGATTGGCTCACCGCCTCGATCAAGGTTGTACGCGACCGCATAGTCGATCACTGGATGCAGGCGACCCAAGAGGCCTACGCCCAGCAGGAAAAGCGCGTCTACTACCTGTCACTGGAATTCCTCATCGGCCGCCTGATGCGCGATGCCTTCTCCAATCTCGGCCTGATGGACAATATGCGCGAGGCGCTGTCGTCGCTTGGCGTCGACCTCGACATCATTGCAGCGCTCGAACCGGACGCTGCCCTTGGCAATGGCGGTCTTGGCCGGCTCGCCGCCTGCTTCATGGAAAGCATGGCGACCGTCAATATCCCCACGCATGGGTACGGCATCCGCTACGCCAACGGCATGTTTCGGCAGGAGATCCATGACGGCTGGCAGGTGGAGCTGCCCGAGACGTGGCTCGATCACGGCAATCCCTGGGAGTTCGAGCGCCGCGAACGCTCCTTCGAGGTCGGCTTCGGCGGCTCGGTGGAATCGATCACCTCGAAGGACGGCAGGCTCGAGCGGCACGTCTGGAAGCCGACCGAACATGTTCTGGCCGTTGCCTACGATACGCCGGTGGTTGGCTGGCGGGCCAACCGCGTCAACACGCTGCGTCTGTGGTCCGGCATGCCGGTCGACCCGATCCTGCTCGACAAGTTCAATGCCGGCGATCACATCGGTGCGCTCGCCGAAAGCAACAAGGCCGATGCGTTGTCGCGCGTCCTTTACCCGGCCGATTCCCACAAGGCCGGCCAGGAGTTGCGGCTCAGGCAGGAGTATTTCTTCTCCACCGCCTCGCTGCAGGACATCGTCCAGCGTCATCTCAGCCAGTATGGCGACCTGCAATCGCTGCCCGACAAGGCGGCGATCCATCTTAACGACACCCATCCGGCCATCGCCGTCCCCGAGTTGATGCGCCTGTTGATGGATGTCCACGGCATGGATTTCGACCAGGCCTGGAGCATCACCAAGCGCACCTTCGGCTACACCAACCACACGCTCCTTCCCGAAGCGTTGGAAAGCTGGCCCGTGCCGCTGTTCGAGCGGCTGTTGCCGCGCCACATGCAGATCGTCTACGCCATCAACGCCGAGGTGCTGCTCGAGGCGCGCGCCTCCGACCAGTTCTCGGACGAGCAGATCAGCCGCATCTCGCTGATCCAGGAAAATGGCGATCGCCGCGTGCGTATGGGCAATCTGGCCTTTGTCGGCTCGCACTCGATCAACGGCGTCTCGGCACTGCATACGGAATTGATGAAGGAGACGGTGTTTGCCGACCTCCACAGGCTCTACCCGGATCGCATCAACAACAAGACCAACGGGATCACACCGCGGCGCTGGCTGATACAGTGCAATCCCGGCCTCACTGCACTCACCCGAGAGGCGATTGGCGACGGCTTCCTCGACGACATCGACGAGATAAACCGGCTTGATCCTCTTGCCGAGGACGCCGCCTTCCGCGACAAGTTCGCCGCCGTCAAACGGGCGAACAAGACGAGGCTTGCCAATCTCGTTGCAGACCGGCTCGGCATCAAGGTCGACCCGTCGGCGCTGTTCGACATCCAGGTCAAGCGCATCCACGAATACAAGCGCCAGCTCTTGAACATTCTCGAAGCGGTCGCGCTTTACGACCAGATCCGCTCGCATCCGGAGCGCGACTGGATGCCTCGCGTCAAATTCTTTGGCGGCAAGGCGGCGCCCAGCTATCACAACGCCAAGCTGATCATCAAACTTGCCAATGACGTCGCCCGAGTCATCAACCGCGACCCGGCGGTACGCGGCTTGCTGAAAGTGGTATTCGTGCCGAACTACAATGTCAGCCTGGCCGAGATCATGATGCCGGCCGCCGATCTGTCGGAGCAGATATCGACCGCCGGCATGGAAGCGTCCGGCACCGGCAACATGAAGTTCGCGCTGAACGGCGCGCTGACCATCGGCACGCTCGACGGCGCCAATGTCGAGATCAAGGAATGCGTGGGCGACAACAACATCTTCATCTTCGGGCTGACCACAGAGGAAGTCGCCGAGCGGCGCAACAATGGTTACGATCCGCGCGCTGTGATCGAGGGATCGCCTGAATTGGCGCAGGCGCTGGCCGCGGTTTCATCCGGGGTTTTTTCACCTGATGATCCGGACCGTTATCGCGACCTGATCAACGGTCTTTACCAGAGCGACTGGTTCATGGTCGCCGCGGATTTCGATGCCTACGCCGCCACCCAGCGCGACGTCGATGCCGTCTGGCGCAACAGCCCGGACTGGTACGCCAGAGCCGTCCGCAATGTCGCGCGCGTCGGCTGGTTCTCGTCCGACCGCACGATCCGCCAATATGCGAAAGACATCTGGCACGTGCCCGCCTGATGTGATTGCATGAGACTACGAACAATGTGGCCCTAGTGGAGTGATTTGACCCTCGCATCCCTTGGAGGGTAAGGCGGTATGGCGAATGTCGAATTCAAAACTCCACTAGAAACATACACTTGGTGCCCGGGGAGGGTCACTGCCTGATGAGCAAGCCGCGCGCGACCGTTGCGACAAACGGGCCGGACGGACTGGCGCCAGCCGGCGATGTCGCGGCGATTGTCGCCGGCACGCACGGCGATCCGTTTGCCGTGCTTGGCGTGCATGAGGCGGGAAAGGGCTTTGTCGCCCGCTGCTTCGTCCCTCATGCCGAGTTCGTCACCGCCTATACGCTGACCGGCAAGAAGGCCGGCGAGCTGTCGAGACACGACGACCGCGGTTTCTTCGAAGGCAAACTGTCGCTGCGCAAACGCCAGCCGCTGCGCTATCACGCCAGGAATTCCGGCGGTGACTGGTGGCTGACCGATCCATATTCCTTCGGTCCCGTGCTCGGCCCGCTGGACGATTATTACATCGCCGAAGGGTCGCATCTCAGGCTGTTCGACAAGCTCGGCGCCCATCTCATCGACCATGAAGGTGCATCGGGTGTGCATTTTGCGGTGTGGGCGCCCAATGCAAGGCGTGTCTCAGTGGTCGGCGACTTCAACGAGTGGGACGGCCGCAGGCATACCATGCGCGTCCGCCGCGACACCGGCATCTGGGAGCTGTTCATTCCCGACATCGGCGCTGGCCGCCCGTATAAGTATGAAATCATCGGGCCGGATGGCGTGAGATTGCCGCTCAAAGCCGATCCGTTTGCCTTCAAGTCCGAACTGCGCCCGGCCACCGCCTCGGTTACGGCACTGCCGCCGGCGCATGAATGGGGTGACGAGGCGCACCGGAACTACTGGCGCAATGCCGACCACAGGCGCGAAGCCGTATCGATCTACGAGGTCCATGCCGGGTCATGGCGGCTTCACGACGACGGCAGCTTCCTGTCGTGGGATGAGCTCGCCGACAGGCTGATCCCTTACGTGGTCGAGACCGGTTTTACCCACATCGAATTCATGCCGATCTCCGAACACCCTTATGACCCGTCCTGGGGCTACCAGACGACGGGTCTTTATGCGCCGACTGCCCGCTTTGGCGATCCGGACGGTTTTGCCCGCTTCGTCGACGGCGCCCACCGTGCAGGCATCGGCGTCATCCTTGACTGGGTGCCGGCGCATTTCCCGGTTGACGAACACGGTCTGGCAAAGTTCGACGGTACCGCGCTCTACGAACATGCCGATCCGCGCAAGGGCTTCCATCCCGACTGGAACACAGCGATCTACAATTTCGGCCGTCGCGAAGTGATTTCGTTCCTGGTCAACAATGCGCTGTTCTGGGCCGAGAAATATCACGTCGACGGACTGCGCGTCGATGCGGTCGCCTCGATGCTTTATCTCGATTATTCGCGCAAGGCCGGTGAATGGATTCCCAACGAGAAGGGCGGGCGAGAGAACCTCGAAGCGGTCAGCTTCCTGCAGCGGATGAACAAGGAGGTCTACGGCCACCATCCAGGTGTGATGACCATCGCCGAGGAATCGACCTCGTGGCCGAAAGTCTCGCAGCCGGTGCATGAAGGCGGACTGGGCTTCGGTTTCAAGTGGAACATGGGTTTCATGCATGACACTTTGGAGTATTTCTCCAAGGAGCCGATCTTCCGCAAGCATCACCACAACGACATCACCTTCGGCCTGGTCTACGCTTTCAGCGAGAATTTTGTGCTGCCGCTGTCCCATGACGAGGTGGTGCACGGCAAAGGCACGCTGCTCAACAAGATGGCCGGCGACGACTGGCAGAAATTCGCGACGCTGCGGGCCTACTACGCCTTCATGTGGGGTTATCCTGGCAAGAAGCTGTTGTTCATGGGCCAGGAGTTCGCACAGCGCCGCGAGTGGAGCGAGGCGCGCGCGCTCGACTGGAACCTGCTCGATTTCCGGTTCCACCGTGGCGTCTGGCAGACGGTGCGCGATCTCAACTATCTCTACCGCTCGCGCCCCGCGCTGCATGCCCGCGACTGCGAGCCGGAGGGCTTTTCCTGGCTGATCGTCGACGACAGCGCGAACTCGGTCTTTGCCTGGCTGCGCAGCGCGCCGGGCGGCAACCCGGTCGCCGTCATTTCCAACTTCACGCCGGTGCCGCGCGACAATTACCGCGTGCCGTTGCCGCAGGCCGGAAAATGGCGCGAGATCATCAACACCGATGCCACGGATTATGGCGGTTCCGGCAAGGGCAATAGCGGCGTCGTCGAGGCTCGGGCGGAAGGGGGAGGGATTTCGGCGACGATGCTTTTGCCGCCGCTGTCGACGATCATGCTCGAATTCGTCCCGGACTGAGCTATGTCTGGAGCATCTAACCTGGGAGGATAGGAATGGCTGAAATAAAACGAACACAGCCGCTGGCACGCGACGCCATGGCTTATGTGCTGGCAGGCGGCCGTGGCAGCCGGCTCAAGGAACTGACCGACCGCCGCGCCAAGCCGGCGGTCTATTTTGGCGGCAAGACCCGCATCATCGATTTCGCGCTCTCCAATGCGCTCAATTCCGGTATCCGCCGCCTCGGCGTCGCCACCCAGTACAAGGCGCATTCGCTGATCCGCCATCTGCAGCGCGGCTGGAACTTCCTGCGGCCCGAGCGCAACGAGAGTTTCGACATCCTGCCTGCCAGCCAGCGTGTATCGGAAACGCAATGGTATGAGGGCACGGCCGACGCCGTTTACCAGAACATCGACATCATCGAGGCCTACGGGCCGGAATACATGGTCATCCTGGCCGGCGACCACATCTACAAGATGGACTACGAAATGATGCTGCGCCAGCATGTCGAGGCCGGCGCCGACGTCACCGTCGGCTGCCTCGAAGTGCCACGCATGGAAGCCACCGGCTTCGGCGTCATGCATGTCGATCCCAAGGACACCATCATCTCCTTCATCGAAAAGCCCGCCGATCCGCCGGGCATTCCCGACAAACCGGATTTCGCGCTGGCCTCGATGGGCATCTATGTGTTCAAGACCAAATTCCTGATGGAGCAATTGCGTCGCGATGCGGCGGAGCCCGGCTCGAGCCGCGACTTCGGCAAGGACATCATCCCCTACATCGTCGAGCACGGAAAGGCGATCGCCCATCGTTTTGCCAAATCCTGCGTGCGCTCGACCGCCGAGAACGAGGCCTATTGGCGCGACGTCGGCACGGTCGACGCCTATTGGGAGGCCAATATCGACCTGACCGACATCACGCCGGAACTCGACCTTTACGACCGCGATTGGCCGATCTGGACCTATGCCGAGTTGAAGCCGCCGGCAAAATTCGTGCATGACGAGGATGGCCGCCGCGGGTCGGCCGTGTCGTCTCTCGTGTCGGGCGATTGCATCGTTTCGGGCGCTTCGCTGAAGCGAAGCCTGATCTTCACCGGCGCGCGCATCAATTCCTATTCGACGCTGGAGGAGGTCGTCATGCTGCCGGACGTCCATGTCGGCCGCAACGCCAGGCTGAAGCGCGTGGTCATCGATCACGGCGTCAGGATCCCGGAGGGTCTGGTGGTCGGCGAGGATCCCGTCCTCGACGCCAAGCGTTTCCGCGTTTCGGAAAAAGGCATCTGCCTCGTCACGCAGGACATGATCAACAGGCTGGGATCGTAGTGCATGCAGGTTCTGTCGGTGGCGCCCGAGATCTTTCCGCTGGTCAAGACGGGCGGGCTCGCCGACGTGACCGGCGCCTTGCCCGTGGCATTGGCCGGCAAGGGCGTCACCATGCGCACGCTCGTCCCCGGCTATCCTCAGGTGATGGGCGCCTTCAGGAAAAAGAAGCCGGTTCAGCAATATCCATTGCTGCAGGGCGGCAAGGCTTCGGTGTATGCCGCCCAGATCGCCGGGCTCGACCTGTTCGTGCTTGACGCGCCGCATCTTTTCGACCGTCCCGGCGGCCCATACGGCAACGCGACAGGCGCCGACTGGCCGGACAATTGGCGGCGGTTCGCGGCCTTGAGCCAGGTAGGCGGTGATATTGCCGGCGGCGCGATCTCGGGCTACCTGCCCGATATCGTCCATGCCCATGACTGGCAGTCGGCAATGACGCTTGCCTACATGCGCTACGGCAAGGCGGTCGGCACGCCGTCGATGATCACCGTGCACAACCTAGCCTTCCAAGGCCAGTTCGGCGCCGGCATCTTTGGCGAGCTTGGCCTGCCGGCGGCGGCGATGGCGCTCGACGGCGTCGAATATTACGGCGGCGTCGGCTTCCTCAAGGCCGGCCTGCAGGCGGCGTGGGCGATCACCACGGTCAGCCCGACCTATGCGCAGGAAATCCGCTTGCCCGAATTCGGCATGGGCCTCGACGGCCTGATCAACATGCGCTCCGTCGATCTCCATGGCATCGTCAACGGCATCGATACCGAGATCTGGAACCCGGAAACCGACAAGCATCTGGTCTCCAACTACACCGCAAAGACGCTCAAGGCGCGAATGCCCAACAAGGCCGCGGTCGAGGACCGTTTCAGCCTCGATCGCGATGACAGCCCGATCGTCTGCGTCGTCAGCCGGCTGACCTGGCAAAAGGGCATGGACATACTGGCTGCGGCCATCGACGGCATCGTCGCGGCAGGTGCACGGCTGGCGATCCTCGGCTCCGGCGACGCTGGGCTGGAAGGCGCGTTGCTTGCCGCCGCAGCCCGCCATCGCGGCCGCATCGGCGTCGTCGTCGGCTATGACGAGGGACTCTCCCACACCATGCAGGGCGGCTGCGACGCAATCATTATCCCATCGCGCTTCGAACCTTGCGGGCTGACACAGCTTTACGGCCTGCGCTATGGCTGCGTGCCGGTCGTCGCGCGCACCGGCGGCCTTGCCGACACGATCATCGATGCCAACGAAGCCGCCATCTCTGCCGGCGTGGCGACCGGTTTCCAGTTTGCGCCCGCCAATGCCGGCGCCTTGCTGCACGCCGTCCGCCGCCTTGTCGAGGCGCGTGCCAATCCCGCAGTGTGGACGTCGATGCAGCGGCAAGGCATGAAGGCCGACGTTTCGTGGGACAAAAGCGCCGAAAAATATGTCCAACTCTATCGCTTGCTGCTTTCGAAAAGGGCTGCCTGACTGATGATCCGCACCGTCGCCACCAAACCCTATCCCGACCAGAAGCCCGGCACGTCCGGGCTGCGTAAAAAGGTCCCGGTGTTCCAGCAGGAGCACTATGCCGAGAACTTCATCCAGTCGATCTTCGACGCGCTGGACGGGTTCGAGGGCAAAACCCTGGTGATCGGCGGCGACGGCCGCTTCTATAACCGCGAGGTCATCCAGAAGGCCATCGCCATGGCCGCGGCAAACGGCTTCGGCAAGGTGATGGTCGGGCAGGGCGGCATCTTGTCGACGCCGGCCGCTTCGCATGTCATCCGCAAATACGAGACCTTTGGCGGCATCATCCTGTCGGCCAGCCACAATCCGGGTGGCCCGCATGAGGATTTCGGCATCAAGTACAATGCCGGCAATGGCGGCCCGGCGCCGGAAAAGCTGACCGACGCGATCTTCGAAAAAACCAAGGCGATTTCAAGCTTCAAGATCGCCGATATCGGGCAGGTCGACATCGACACGATCGGCACGGTCAAGACGGGGGACATGACCGTCGAAATCATCGATCCTGTCGCCGACTATGCCGAACTGATGGAAAGCCTGTTCGATTTCGACGCATTGCGGGCGCTGTTCAGGTCGGGCTTCCGCATGCGCTTCGACGCCATGCATGCGGTGACCGGCCCCTACGCCAAGGAGATCCTCGAAAACCGGCTCGGCGCGCCCAACGGCACCGCCCGCAATTTCATTCCGCTGCCGGATTTCGGCGGCCATCATCCCGATCCCAATCTGGTGCACGCAAAACACCTCTACGACGAGATGATGGGGCCGGATGCGCCAGACTTTGGCGCCGCCTCGGATGGCGACGGCGACCGCAACCTGATTATCGGCAAGGGAATTTTCATCACCCCGTCGGATTCGGTGGCGATGCTCGCCGCCAACGCCCATCTGGCGCCGGGCTACAAGGCGGGGCTGAAAGGCATCGCCCGCTCGATGCCGACCAGCGGTGCTGCCGACCGGGTCGCCGAAAAGCTCGGCATCGGCATCTACGAGACGCCGACCGGCTGGAAATTTTTCGGCAATCTGCTCGATGCCGGCATGGCAACGATCTGTGGCGAGGAGAGTGCGGGGACCGGCTCCAACCATGTCCGCGAAAAGGATGGCCTGTGGGCTGTGCTTTTATGGCTCAACATCCTTGCCGTTCGCGGCGAAAGCGCCAAGCAGATTGTCACCCAGCATTGGACGGCCTATGGCCGTAACTATTATTCGCGCCACGACTACGAGGAGGTCGAGACCGATCGTGCCAACGCGCTTGTCGGCGAGTTGCGCGCCAAGCTCGGCTCGCTGCCTGGCACCCGCGTGCGCGGCATGACGATCGCCAGCGCTGATGATTTCGCCTATCACGATCCGGTCGACGGCTCGGTCAGCAAGAACCAGGGCATCAGGGTGTTGTTCGAAGGCGGCTCACGCGTCGTCTTCCGCCTGTCCGGCACCGGCACCTCGGGCGCGACGCTGCGGCTTTATGTCGAGCGCTACGAGCCGGACAAGAACCGCCACGATCTCGACACCCAGGAGGCGCTTGCCGATCTGATCGCGGCGGCCGACGACATTGCCGGGATTCGCAGCCATACCGGCCGCGCCAAGCCGAGCGTCATCACCTGATGTCGTCGGGACTATCCGCCGGCTATCGTCCGCGATTTGGCGGGCTTGCCGGGGAGGGCGGTATCCGCTTCGCCGCATGGTCCTCGTCGGCTCGGCGCATCTGGGTTTCGATTTTCGACGAACACGGCAACCGCGAAGTCGACCGGCTGGAACTCCAGTCGGAAGACGAGGGCGTCCATGCACTTTTTGTTGCCGGTCTCGCCGCCGGGACCCGATACGGGTTCCGCGCCGATGGCGACTACGCGCCGGAACACGGTCTCTGGTTCGATCCCGACAAGCTGCTGGCCGATCCCTATGCCGTCGAGATCGACAGGCCCTATGCCTATGACGGCCGGCTCGCCGCGCGCCGAGGCGAGGGGGCCGACACTGCGCCGCTGATGCCGAAAGCCATCGCCGGCGCCTTGCCGGAACCCTTGCCCGCCTTGCCGCCGCTGTTTCGGCCCGGCGGCCTTATCTACGAAGTGCCGGTACGCGCCTTCACAAAGCTGCATCCCGA
This sequence comes from Mesorhizobium sp. M0664, assembly GCF_040320565.1. NCBI lineage: Bacteria > Pseudomonadati > Pseudomonadota > Alphaproteobacteria > Hyphomicrobiales > Phyllobacteriaceae > Mesorhizobium > Mesorhizobium sp. M0664. Next base: position 35,026 of record NZ_JAMYPW010000015.1, on the reverse strand, counting down.
CATTCCCGAGAAGCAACGCGGCACCATTGCAGCGCTCGCTCACCCCCTCGTTGTCGAGCATCTGCAAAAACTCGGCGTGGCAGCCATTGAGTTGATGCCGGTGACTGCATCGATCGACGAACGGCATTTACCGCCGCTCGGTCTGCGCAACGCCTGGGGTTATAATCCCGTGACCTTCATGGCGCTCGATCCGCGACTGGCGCCCGGCGGTCTGGCCGAGTTGCGCGGAACGGTCGCCGCGCTGCGCGAGGCCGGCATCGGCACCATTCTCGACCTGGTGTTCAACCACACCGGCGAAAGCGACCGGCTCGGCCCGACATTGTCGCTGCGCGGGCTCGACAGCCGCGCCTATTATCGGCACGAGCCGGACGGCGCTCTGGTCAATGACACCGGAACCGGCAATACGCTCGCCTGCGAGCATCCGGTCGTCCGGGAAATGGTCCTCCACACGCTTCGCCACTTTGTCCAGCGCGCCGGTGTCGACGGATTCCGCTTCGACCTGGCGCCGATCCTCGGCCGCGTCGACGGCGTTTTCGACGCCGATGCGCCGCTGCTGAACGCCATTCGCAACGACCCTGTTCTTGGCGACCGGGTGCTGATCGCCGAGCCTTGGGATATCGGACCGGATGGCTATCAGCTCGGCAATTTTCCGCCGCCCTTCCTCGAATGGAACGACAAATACCGCGACGATATCCGCCGCTTCTGGCGCGGCGACGGCGGCATGATCGGTGCCCTGGCGACGCGGCTTGCCGGTTCGTCCGACGTCTTTGCCAAAGCAGGCCAGACAACGAGCCGCAGCATCAACTTCATCGCCGCGCATGACGGCATGACGCTGGCCGATATCGTCGCTTATGGGCACAAGCACAACGAGGCCAATGGCGAACTGAACCGCGATGGTCACGACGACAACCTGTCCTGGAACGATGGCGTCGAGGGCGAGACCAGCGACCAGTCAATCGTTACGGCCCGTTTCGATGACCAGCGCGCGCTGCTGGCGACGCTCTTTGCCTCGCGCGGCACGATCATGCTGACGGCCGGCGACGAGTTCGGCCGCACGCAGCGCGGCAACAACAACGCCTACGCGCAGGACAATGACATCACCTGGCTCGACTGGGCCGGGCGCGACCTGGCGCTCGAGCATCATACGGCTCTGCTCGCCAGGATGCGTCGCGCCGTGCCGGCGCTCTTGGACACAGCATTCCTGACCGGAGAACAGCCTGCGGGTTCGGAAATCCCAGACGTAGCCTGGCTGACGGAAACCGGCGTGCCGTTCGAAGAGGCAGCCTGGGACGATGCCAGGCGGCACCGGCTGGTCATGGTTCTCGGTAGCGGTGAGAACAGTCGCCTTGCGGTGGTCATCAATGGCGACCGCCGGGCCTGCATGTTCACGCTGCCGGAACGGGCGGGTTTTCATTGGCGCCCAGCTATCGAACCGGATAGTAGCGATATCTCGCGGCCGGTGCCTGGGCGAACAGTCCTGTTCATGATCGAAAGCAGGCCCGCGCGGGCGGGCGCAGGGGAGAGCCATGATGGCTGACAATGCCGAATGGTGGCGCGGCTGCGTCATCTACCAGATCTACCCGCGCTCCTTCCAGGACACGACAGGCGACGGCAGCGGCGATCTCAGCGGCATCACCTCGAGGCTGGCCCATGTCGCATCGCTCGGTGCCGACGCCGTTTGGCTGTCGCCTTTTTTCAAGTCGCCAATGGCCGATATGGGTTACGACGTTTCGGATTACTGCGCCGTCGATCCGATGTTCGGCACATTAGAGGATTTCGACGCACTGATTGCGGAGGCGCACCGGCTCGGCCTGAAGGTGATCATCGATCAGGTCTTGTCGCATTCGTCGGATCGGCACGAATGGTTCGTCGAAAGTCGCACGAGCCACGACAACCCCAAGGCCGACTGGTACGTCTGGGCCGATGCGAAGCCCGACGGCACCGCCCCCAACAACTGGCTGTCGCTTTTCGGCGGCCCGGCCTGGGAATGGGACGCAACGCGCAGGCAATATTACCTGCACAATTTCCTCGCCTCGCAGCCGGACCTGAATTTCCACAACCCGCAGGTGCAGGACGCCTTGCTGGAAACGGTGCGGTTCTGGCTGGAGCGCGGCGTCGACGGTTTCCGGATGGATACGGTCAACTATTACGTCCACGACCGCTGGCTGCGCAGCAACCCGCCTTTGGCGGAAAGCGTCGCCGGCACCAATACGGCAACCAGCCCCTATCTCTATCAGGAGCATCTGTTCGACAAGAGCCAGCCGGAAAACCTTGCTTTCCTCAGGCGCTTCCGGGCCTTGCTTGACGAATATGAAGGCCGCGCCGCTGTCGGCGAGATTGGCGACGAAACGCGTTCCTTGCAGACACTCGCCGCCTATACCGGCGGTGGCGACAAGCTCCAAATGTCCTACACCTTCGACCTGCTCGGCCCGCAATTCTCGGCGTCTCATGTGCGTGGCTGTGTCGATGCCTTCGAGAGTAAGGTGTTCGACGGCTGGGTTTGCTGGGCGTTCTCCAACCACGATGTCGTGCGCCATGTCAGTCGATGGACAAGGCCGGGCGGCGATCCGGACAGGGTGGCGAAATTCTCGATCGTGCTGCTTTCCTGCCTGCGCGGATCGATCTGCCTCTACCAGGGCGAAGAACTCGGGCTGGAGGAGGTCGAACTGGCGTTCGAGGATTTGCGTGATCCTTTCGGCATCCGCTTCTGGCCGGGGATCAAGGGGCGGGATGGGTGCCGAACGCCGATGGTCTGGGAGGCTGGCGCCGACAATGCCGGCTTTTCGACGGGCAAGCCGTGGCTTCCGGTCCCGGCAAGCCATCGCGACCGGGCGGTCGACGTCCAGGACGGCGAGCAAACCTCCGTCCTGGCGAGCTACCGGGCGATGCTGGCCTTGCGCAAGCAGCATCCGGCGCTGGTTCGAGGCTCGATCCGGTTCCTCGATGCCGAAGGCGACGTCCTGGCTTTCATTCGCGAAGGCGGTGACGAAAAGCTGCTCTGTGTCTTCAATTTCGCCGACGAGCCGGCCGGCTGGCAATTGCCAACGGATCTGGAAGCGATAGAGCCGAGAGATCTTGGCGGTGCTGCCGGCGTCTTGCAGGAAAGAACTCTGTCGCTGCCGCCGCTGGGCTGCTTCCTCGGCCGGATTGGCTGAGCTCTATTTCATCATCTCATTGAACAAGCACGGAGCGCCCGCAAGTCGCGCCGACAACCCGCACATCGGCCTCGCCGACATGCACGCCGACAGCTGCAAGCACGTTATAGACCAGTTCGTCGACCGGCGCCGTCACGCCGTTCAGAACCGTTACCACCGCCGGCTTAACCGTTCCGAGCAGGGCCGTCACGTCCAGCCCGAGGCCCAGTGCATTGACCGAGAGCGAGAGGCCGCTGACCAGCGATGTCGTGAGTGATTGCGTCAGGTTTTTTGTGGCGACAGTTTTTATCGTCTTGTTGGCGATATCGGTGCTGTCGAACGTCAATGTGGTCGGATCGTTGTTGGTGATGGCAAGTGATGACGAACCCTTCACATCAAGCAGATTGAGGGTAAGCAGCAGAAGCTTCACGCTTACCTGGGCAATCGTGGCATCGGAGAACGATTGCGGATTGCTGAAATCGGCGAAGGCCGATGGGTTGTTGTCGGCGTCGCTGGCGGCAAGGTGCAGCGAGGCCACGCCAGGCTGCGCGGCGATCGAGACCTTGATGCTATCCGGCCGGCCGGTCGGGCAGCTGATGTCGGTTAGCTTGGCTTCCGCATAGGCGACTTCGACATGCAGAGGCAGGTTGACGGACAGCAGGCTGATGCCGCCGCCGAGATTGGAATTGCCGATGCCCACTGTGGTGACCAGCTTGATGCGCGTCTGCGCGGTGCGCACCACGGTGCCTTTTTCCCCGACGGCCAGCCAGGGTGAGTATTGCATCGGTTCACCGATGGCGATGGCGAGCGTGGTGGAGGTAAGTCCCGGAATAGTGGCGCCGAGATCGACCTGGACCTGGTTTGAGCCATTGGCCAGCGAGGCGGCGGCACCCAGCATGCCCATCGCGCTTGCGTCGACGGAAAAGCCGGGAGACTTTTGTCCGAGGCCGAGCCTGCCGATCGAGCCAAGATCGATAAGATGACTGAGGGGTATCTTGACCGTGTTGGTGGCCCTCGACGCGATCGTCTGCAGCACAAGTTTGCTGGCGCTGCCCGACCCGGACGCATTGGCCATGGCGGTCGCGATCTGGCCTACCGTCGCTTTTGACGCCAGCACGTCGGAATAGCTGACACCTGTCAGTTGCAACTGTACGGCAAGGGCATCGACGAACGAAAGCACGTTTACATCGGCCGAGATCAGCGCGTTGTAGTCCATGACGCTGAGCGAAATGTTGGCGCCCAGCAACTTGCTGAGAAGCGCGTTGAGGATGCCGCCATTGACGCTGAGGAGCCTGGACCCGACCGAGAACATCGCTTGCGGGGTCACGCTGGCAATGGCTTCGGTGCCGACAACCGGAGTAGGGATGAGCGAACTGGCAAAATACCGGGCGGGGATTTTTCGCAGAGTGACGCGAACGGCGTTGTAAGGCGTTTTGCCGGCTTCGAAGCGCTTGTCGACACCAACGGAGGACGCCGCTGAGTATCGGCCGCCGGTGACCGACACGACGGTTTTGCCAACCGTGGGAACGATTGTCTGACCTGCCTTTTGAACAATGATGCCGGGCATTCGGTTGTCACTGAGCGTGGTTACCGCCGCGGCTTCCAAATTGTTGATGTTCGACGCCGCGGTGATCGCCGCCAGATCGGTCATCGCCTGGGCTTCCCTGCGCTCCGTGTAGATCGAACCTTCGTCGACAGCAAAGGCAGCCAGCCCCAGCGCGAATGGCGCTGTCAGCGCCGTCATGACGGCAAAGTTCGCCTTCTTGTCGCCAACCATCGAGCGAGCGATCCGCCCGATGCTCCTCAGCAAGAACTGCGACATTTCAAATGCCTCCAATCCTGATGGTAGATCTGCGCGACATCGTGGTTTGCGGCATCGCAAGGCTTGGTAATAGGTTCCAGATCGGCAGGTTGCTGGCATCGTACTGGATCGACACGACGAACTGATTTCCGTCGGCCGTGCTGTCCGTCGCCTGATAGGTCAGCTTGCCGGAATCGACAAACGGGTATCCACTGGCATTGTTTTTGACGAAACTCGCCACCAGCGCCTGGCGCTCGGTTTGATTCAATCCGGCAATTGCGGTGCGGGCGGCATCGGCGGCGATTTGCTGCAAGGAGTTGCTTGCACCAAAATAGATACCATATGCAACCATTCCGAGCAAAAGAAGGATAAAGATTGGGGAAAGCAGGGCGAACTCGACCGCGGAAGTTCCGGACTCTTCTCCAATTTTGCGTAGATTCGTCCGTATGTGGCGCAGTATTTTACGCTTCAATGCGACAGTATTACTGTCTATCTTGTTCATTGCCCTTGCCCGTTGGAACCCAAGGTCGATGTGCCGATTCCATCGAAATTTGTAACCCTTGGTTGCCTAAGAACCAATTAATACATTCCGGTAAACTGAAAAGATCGGCCAGATTATTTCCCAGATCGGCGTTCTGGCCAGGAAACCCAGTCAAACTCATGGTTTCGACCATTGATTGGCCGCCCGCAAAACGACTGCCCCGGCCCCCTTACTTTGGGTGACCCCGAGAGTCTGTTGAAATAAAAAATCTCCACGTTACTGTTTGGCCACCAGCTGCCGGAAAGGGAACCGGCTGCGCGCTCGAAAGGAACCAGCCAATCGGTTTCGGGGCGTCAACACTTAGAGACGTGGCCGAAGGGCGACGTCGTTAGGGAGAATTCCATGCTGAAACATGTGCTGAAGGCGACGGTACTCGCCACGACCATGGTCTTGGCTGCCGGTACGTTCTACACGCCGGCTTTCGCCGAGACCGTCTACAACCGCGGAGCCGCCGCCGAAGCGGAGACGCTCGATCCGCACAAGACCTCGACGGTCTACGAAGCCGATATCATACGCGACCTGTTCCAGGGCCTCGTCATGCATGACCAGAAGACGAATCTCATTCCGGGCGCCGCTGAAAGCTGGACGGTGTCCGACGACGGCACTGTCTACACCTTCAAGCTGCGCAAGGACGGCCTCTGGTCGGATGGCAGCCCGGTGACGGCGGACGACTTCGTTTATTCGTTCCGTCGGCTGGAAGATCCGGCCACCGCTGCGGAATACGCTTCCATGCTCTATCCAGTGAAGGGTGCCGAGGAAGTCAACACCAAGAAGGGCAAGCCGGAGGATATGGGCGTCAAGGCGATTGACGCAAATACCCTCGAAGTCACGCTCAAGGCGCCAACGCCTTACTTCCTGGAGATGCTGACCCATCAGGCGACCTATCCGGTTAACAAGGCGTCTATCGAAAAGCTTGGCGCCGACTGGATCAAGGCAGGCAAGCTGGTCTCGAACGGGGCCTTTACAGCGGCAGAGTGGATTCCCAACGACCATCTGAAGCTGGTCAAGAATCCGAAATTCTGGGACGCCGCCAGCGTCAAGTTGGACGTGGTCAACTACATCCCGACCGAGGATCGCTCGTCCGCGATGAAGCGCTTCGAGGCCGGCGAATTCGACAGTTACGGTGACCTGCCGACCGAACAGCTCGCCGATCTCAAGACCAAATTCGGCGACCAGGTCCGTGTCGGGCCATATCTCGGCATCTACTATTACGCGATCAAGACCGACAAGGCGCCTTGGGACAACGTCGAACTGCGCAACGCTATCTCGATGGCGATCGATCGCGACTTCCTCGCTGAAAAAGTCTGGCAGAATTCGATGCTGCCCGGCTATTCGATGGTCCCTCCGGGTATCCAGGGCTACACGCCGGCACTGGCCAAATACGCCGACATGCCGCAGATCGACCGCGAGGACGCTGCCAAGAAGATCCTCGAGAAACTCGGCTATACACCCGAGCATCCGTTGAAGATGCAGATCCGCTACAACACCTCGGAAAACCACAAGAACACCGCTGTCGCCATCCAGGAACAGTTGAAGCCGCTTGGCGTCGAGGTCACGCTGCTCAACACCGACACCAAGACCCACTACTCCTTCCTCGAGCAGAAGGGCGACTACGATGTGGCGCGTGCCGCCTGGATCGCCGATTACAAGGACCCGGAAACCTTCCTCGGCATATCTCGCAAGGCCAGCGGCAACAATTATTCGAGCTATAACAGCCCGAAATTCGAGGCGGCCATGGACAAGGCTGCCGCCGCCGGCGGCAAGCCCGACCAGCGCATGAAGGAACTCGCCGAGGCCGAGCGCATCCTCGTCGACGACGTCGGCGAGATCCCGCTTCTCTACTACAGCTACCACGACATCGTTTCCTCGAAGCTGCACGGCTTCGACGACAATGTGATGGACATCCATCCGTCCCGCTTCATCAGCAAGGACTGATCCCTTAGCCAGGCCGCCGCGCGACTCAATGCGCGGCGGCGCCGGTTTGCCATCGCATCGGCCCGGGAACCGGATTCGATTTTCGACAATGTCGGTGCGAAGATTTGAAGGCTAGAGCGCAATCGTCCAGCCGGACGCGCGCTGCTCTGGATCAAGCGGGGCATCGATGCTGCGATTCGTTTTCCGGCGGCTCCTGACCGCCATCCCGACGCTGTTCGTCATCGTGACTATAGCGTTCTTCCTGATACGCGTCGCGCCGGGCGGCCCGTTCAACCAGGAGCGGGGCCTGAGCCCCGAGATCAGGGCCAATCTCGAAGCCCAGTTCGGGCTCAACGACCCGCTCTGGCTGCAGTACCTCCATTATTTAGGCAATCTTCTGCGCGGCAATTTCGGCCCCAGCTACAACATGCCGGATTTCACCGTCGGCGAGCTGTTCAGGGAAGGCCTGCCGATCTCGATCCAACTCGGCGCTTCGGCGCTCGTTCTGGCGCTGCTCCTCGGCAGCGTGCTCGGCACTGTTGCCGCGCTCAACCAGAACAAGCTTGCCGACTATTCGGTGATCGCGCTGGCGACCGCCGGCAGCACCATACCGACCTTTGTCATCGCCCCGGTAATCCAGCTTGTATTCGGATTGACCTGGAAGCTGCTGCCGATCGGTGGCTGGGGCGACGGAGCCCTCATCAACAAGGTCGGCCCGGTGCTGACGCTCGCTCTGCCGCAGATCGCCATTGTTGCCCGCCTGATGCGCGGCTCGATGATCGAATCGCTGCACTCGCATCACATCCGCACCGCGCGCGCTCTCGGCCTGTCCGACTGGTCAGTCGTCGTCAAGCATGCACTGCGCGGCGCCATCCTGCCGATCGTCTCCTTCACCGGTCCGGCAGCCGCAGCCCTTCTCACCGGCTCGGTCATCGTCGAGACCATCTTCTCTATCCCGGGCATCGGCCGCCATTTTGTCGTTGCTGCACTCAACCGCGACTACACGCTGGTGATGGGGACGGTGGTGGTCATCGCGCTCTTCACCATTGTCTTCAACCTGATCGTCGACGTCCTCTATGGGGTCGTCGATCCGAGGGTGCGCTATGACTGATATCGCAGTTGCCGCACCGGTCGTCGGCCGGTCCCTGTGGGGTGACGCCTGGGCGCGCCTCAAGGCCAATCGCGCGGCCATGTTCAGCCTCTATTATCTTGCCTTCATCGCCGTCATCAGCGTGTTTGGGCCCTCTTTCGTGCCGCACCAATACACCACCATCTATGCCGACTATGTCCGTACGCCGCCGAGCTTCTCCGCCTATCCGAAGGCCGACATGATCGAAGGCGCTCTCGATGAGGCGATCAGGCGTATGCGCGTCGACATCAAGGAGTGGCGGCAAGAGGGCAGCCGTGTGTTCGTTACCGTCAAATCGTCCAAGCCGATCGACGACCGCAACATTCGCTACCTTGATCGTTCCGATACCTTTGATGACACAAAGATCGAGAGCAAATCGCCAGACGGTCTCGAAATGGTGATGAGTGCCTCGATCAAGCAGCAATATTTCCTTTTCGGCACCGACAATACCGGCCGCGATCTCCTGTCCAGAACGCTGATGGCCGGGCGCATATCGCTGGCCATCGGCCTGCTTGCCGGCATTGTGGCCGTGGTCATCGGCGTGCTCTACGGCGCCACCGCCGGCCTTGCCGGCGGCAGGGTCGACGAGGTGATGATGCGTGTCGTCGACGTGCTTTATTCTTTGCCGTTCATCTTCTTCGTCATCATGCTGGTGGTGTTCTTCGGCAGGAATTTCGTGCTGATGTTCCTGGCGGTCGGCGCGGTGCTGTGGCTCGACATGGCGCGCATCGTGCGCGGACAAGCGCTGTCGATCCGCCGGCAGGAATATGTCCAGGCGGCGGAGGCGCTGGGCGTCGGCCAGCGCGGCATTCTGCTGCGCCATGTGATCCCCAATTTGCTCGGGCCGGTGGTGATCTACATGACGCTGCTGGTGCCGCAGGTCATTATCCTGGAGAGTTTTTTGTCGTTCCTCGGGCTCGGCGTCCAGGAGCCGATGACCAGCTGGGGCGTGCTGATCTCGGTTGGCGCCCAGAACATCGGCTCGGCCAACTGGCTGCTTCTGTTCCCGGCCTTCTTTCTCGTCTCCACGCTGTTCGCGCTGAATTTCGTCGGCGACGGGCTGCGCGACGCGCTCGACCCGAAGGATCGTTGAGATGGCTGCTTCCGATACCATTCTCAGCGTCAAGGACCTTCGAGTCCGCTTCCGCACCCTCGACGGTGTGGTGGAGGCGGTGAAGGGCATCAATATCCACGTCAAATCAGGCGAAACCGTCGCCGTCGTCGGCGAATCCGGTTCCGGCAAGAGCCAGACGATGATGGCGGCGATGAGCCTGCTCGCCTCGAACGGCGAAGCCAGCGGCACAGTCGATTATCGCGGCCGCAATCTTTTGACCTTGAGCAAACCCGAGCTCAACAAGATCCGCGGCCGCAAGATCAGCATGATCTTCCAGGACCCGATGACTTCGCTAGACCCGCTCTATTCGATCGGCAACCAGCTGATCGAGCCGATCCGCAAGCATCGCGGACTTGGCGCCGCCGCGGCGCGCGAGGAGGCGCTCAAGCTGCTGCGGCTGGTCCATATTCCCGATCCGGAGCGGCGGATGAAATCCTATCCGCACGAGTTGTCGGGCGGTCAGCGCCAGCGCGTCATGATCGCCATGGCGCTGGCCAACGACCCCGACATACTGATCGCCGACGAGCCGACGACCGCGCTCGACGTCACCATCCAGGCGCAGATCCTCATGCTGCTCGCCGAATTGCAGCGCAAGCTCGGCATGGCGATCGTCTTCATCACCCACGATCTCGGCATCGTCCGGCGCTTTGCCGATCGGGTCTATGTGATGCGCTATGGCGAGGTGGTCGAGGAGGGCGAGGCGGAAGCGATCTTCGCCAACCCGCAGCACGGCTACACCAAGATGCTACTTGCCGCCGAGCCGACCGGCACCAAGGCGCCGCCGCCTCCGAATGCCCCTGTCCTGCTTGAAGGCAGGAACGTCGAGGTGACCTTCAAGATCGGCGGCGGATTTCTTGGCGGCGAGCCGCTGCTGCTGCGCGCCGTCGATCACATTTCGATACGGCTGAAGCGCAACCAGACGATCGGCATCGTCGGCGAATCCGGCTCGGGAAAATCGACGCTCGGCCGCGCCTTGCTGCGGCTCCTGCCCAGCGACGGTATCATCCGGCTTGGTGACCGCGACATTTCCCACGCCGACCGCCAGGCGATGCGGCCGCTGCGGCGCGAATTGCAGCTGGTTTTCCAGGATCCGTTCGGCTCGCTGTCGCCACGCATGACCGTCGGCCAGATCATCACCGAGGGGCTCCTGGTCCATGAGCCCAATCTGTCGGGCAGGCAGCGCGATCTCCGCGCGGTCGATGCCTTGCTCGAAGTCGGGCTCGACCCGAACACGCGCAACCGCTATCCGCATGAATTCTCCGGCGGTCAGCGGCAGCGCATCGCCATTGCGCGCGCCATGATACTCAAGCCTAAAGTGGTGGTGCTGGACGAGCCGACCTCGGCGCTGGACCGCTCCGTGCAGAAGCAGATCGTCGAATTGCTGCGCAAGCTGCAGGCCGACCACGAACTGTCCTATCTGTTCATCAGCCACGATCTCGCCGTCGTGCGCGCCATGGCCGACTACATCATCGTCATGAAACAGGGCAAGATCGTCGAGGAGGGGCCGGCCGAGGCGATCTTCAGCAATCCGCAGGCAACCTACACACAGACACTGATGGCCGCGGCCATCGATGTCACGCGATTTCGCCTGAGCGCATAGCCTTGCTGGCGATCCGCCACATGTCGACGTCGCACAGCACAGGCCACATGGCGCGGGTATAGCGAAGCACATTCGGGGTGACATCGTCGCCGAGCCCGGCTTCCACGCGGCAGGTGCGGAACGCCTTCTCGATGCGCTTTGTCGGTTCGCCCAGGCTGTCATGGACGACCGGCCCGCAGTCGCAATCGATACGCTTCCAGCGGCGCATATGGGCGATCAGCCGTGACGGCAGTCGCGTCGGCGGACGCCATTTCTTGCTTTTTTTCGCGTGCTGATCTTTGCAATAGAGCACGCCGCGGCCTAGGTCCGGCCAAGCTTCTGCGGCCTCGCCATCCCAATTGAGTTGCAGGATTGAACGATGTCGGCAGCCAGTGTAGAGCCCCACAATGATAAAGCGGCAGAGATGAGCGTACTGACCGTGCTTCCGGCGCAGCCGCAATGCCGCGCGCAGCAGTCCCGCTGCTTCCTCGCGCGTCAGCCAGCGCTCGCGCGCTGCTGGTTTGTCTGGCAAGGTGACGGACGGCTTCGGATCGAGACCGTATTCCTTGGCCCAAAAGTTGATCGCCGAGCGGAGGTCCTCAAGATCGCGACGCGGGCCTGATGTAAAGTCCTTGTCTCGCCACGCCGGGAGTAACCCACGGCGGGTCTCCATCGCCGCAGCGTTGAGCTTGGCGATTCGCTCACGCTCTACCCGATTGCGCTCGCGCGAACGGTGCTCGACATAGGCGCGGCAGCGATTTCCATTGATGTTGGCGACCGGCTCGGTGCCGAAGAATTCGTTCAGAAAACGCATCCTGGCGAGAAATTCCTTGCGACCGGCAATCTTGGCCTGGCGTGCTTCGGTATAGGCGGCGAGGATGTCACCGACAGTCAGGCGGCGGGCATCGGCCCTGGAGATCGGGGGCTGATATTTGCCGGCGGCGGCAGGCCCGAGTTGAGGGCGCAGCATACCTGAAGCGCTAGACACCGCTCCCGTGCGGGCATGATGATGGGTCGTCACGATGGTCCCCTTTTTTGCTCCGAAGTTGTTCGTCCTGCGGACGGGGATCATTAGAAGAGGCAACAAGACCGGCTTTGCAACAAGCAAAATGGGCGATAGTGCCGTGAGATGCAAAGACTTGCGAAAGGCGGCGCAGAATCTCGCCGGCTTGGCTTTCCCGCCGGATGACGAGTCTTGGTGCATTCCCGGAGGGCGGCTGACAGCCGCATCAAAATGGTGGCTCGGGCTATCCCATGTTCCGGTTGCAACCGAGGTGTAAATCTCACGCCGGCCTTCACGGGACGATTTGGCATTTCGAAGCGGGGGAGGTTTCCGATGCCTTGGAAATCTCGCTTTTTTCGGTGACGAACATGCGTTAGCAATAGCCGCGATCCGATGCCACTGCGGGCACCGCGTAGCCTCTCCTCGGCCAAACCTCTTTTTGTCGAATGTACAGGCGCAACTTGGAAGAGCCCCTACGAGCCCTGAGCCATTGCCTCCCGGGTTGGACAATGTTTTTTCTGGTCGGAGTGGCAGGATTTGAACCTGCGACCCCATCGTCCCGAACGATGTGCGCTACCAGGCTGCGCTACACTCCGTGACCAGACCGCGGGCTTATAGCCGCCGAGTTTGGTTACTGCAAGCGCCAATGGCAGCGCTTCTGTCGCATTTCTTTCGCTTTCGCCGCCACGTCATACAGGTTTCAGTTTCCTGTCGCACAAACACGGCTTAAAGGGCATCTGGGTAACCGTCCACTTGCCTCGAAGCACCTGATTCAGCCGCCTGGAGTTTGCAGCCTTGTCGATGAAGATCGTTAGCGATGCCAGACCAAACACATTCGAGTTCGAAACCTCGGCGCTCGTCATGCCGTCCGGGTTTCGCGAATATGATGCGCGCTGGTGGTTCGGCCATCCCGGCTCGAACGAAACGCCGGAACTCAATCTAATCGGCGTCCAGGCGCTCGGCATGGGGCTCGGCACGCTGATCCGTCGCCTGGGTGCCGGACCCGACATCGTCACCGGTCACGATTTCCGCTCCTATTCGCTTGCCATCAAGCTGGCGCTGGTTTCCGGGCTGATGGCGGCCGGCGCACGGGTCAAGGATGTCGGGCTTGCCCTGTCGCCGATGGCTTATTTCGCCCAGTTCGCGCTCGACACGCCGTCCGTTGCCATGGTCACTGCCTCACACAACGAGAATGGCTGGACCGGCGTCAAGATGGGCGCGGCGCGTCCGCTGACCTTCGGTCCGGAGGAGATGAGCGCGCTGAAGGCGATCGTGCTGTCAGGCGATTTCGACCTTGTCGGTGGTGGCTCCTACGCCTTCGTTGCGGATTTCCGCAAAACCTACCTTGACGATCTGACCGCGGGAAAGCGTATCTCCAGGAAGCTCAAGGTGGTGGCCGCCTGCGGCAACGGCACCGCCGGGGCTTTCGCTCCCGAGGCACTGGAAAGGATCGGCTGCGAGGTCATCCCGCTCGACGTCGAGCTCGATCATACGTTTCCCAATTACAATCCCAACCCCGAAGACATGCAGATGCTGCACGCCATTCGCGACAAGGTGCTGGAAACGGGCGCCGATGTCGGGCTAGGCTTCGACGGCGACGGCGATCGCTGCGGCGTGGTCGACAATGAAGGAAACGAGATCTTCGCCGACAAGGTCGGCGTCATGCTGGCGCGCGACATTTCGCACCTCTGTCCCGGCTCGACTTTCGTCGTCGACGTCAAGTCGACCGGATTGTTCATGACTGACAAGGTGTTGCGGGAAAATGGCGCGGTCACCGACTATTGGAAAACCGGTCACTCCTATATCAAGCGGCGCGTGGCCGAACTCGGCGCTGTCGCCGGTTTTGAGAAATCGGGCCACTTCTTCTTCAATCCTCCGATCGGCCGCGGCTATGACGATGGCCTGGTCACGGCCATCGCCATCTGCCAGATGCTGGATCGCAGCCCGCAAAGCAGCATGGCTGACCTCTATCGCGATCTGCCGCTGACCTTTGGCACGCCGACCATGTCGCCACACTGCGCCGACGAGCTCAAATACGGCGTCGTCGAGCGCGTCGTAGGCGACTTTCGCAAGATGAAGGAAGAGGGCACGGTCTTCGCCGGCCAGAAGATCGCCGAACTGATCACCGTCAACGGTGTCAGGGTCGTGGCGGAGGATGGTACATGGGGGTTGGTGCGGGCATCATCGAACAAGCCGGAGCTTGTGGTGGTGGTGGAGAGCCCGGTATCGTCCGAGCGGCGCCGGCAGATGTTCGAAGCCGTCGATGCGGTGCTGCGCCGCAGCCCCGAAGTCGGCGCCTACAATCAGACTTTTTGAACGCGGGGCTTGTTTTCATGACCGAACGGATCGTCAGTTTTGTGATGAGCGGCGGCGTCGGCTCGCGGCTGTGGCCGTTGTCGCGCGAGGACAATCCCAAGCAGTTCCATGACTTCTCGGGCGACGGCTCAATGCTGGCCAAGACGCTGCGGCGGCTGACCGCGCGGCCGGAAGGCGAAACGCCGGTTTTCCTGATTGCCTCGGAAAGGCACGCCGACCGCGTTCATGCCGACATTGCCGGTCACGAGCTTTCCGGCGGCGGCCCGCTGTTCGAGCCGACCGGACGCAACACCGCGGCGGCCGTCGCTTTGGCAAGCCTGCGCACGCTGTCGGAATTCGGCGACAGCCTGGTGCTGGTGGTGCCGTCCGATCATGAGATCGCGACGCCACAGCAATTCTGGCGGAGCATCGAGGCCGGCACGGCGGCCGCGCGCCAAGGCAGGCTGGTTGTGTTCGGCATCAAGCCCGCCCAACCCGAGACCGGTTACGGCTACATCGAGGTGGCCGGCGAGCGCGATGGCATCTGCGATGTCTCGCGTTTCGTCGAAAAACCCGATCTCGCCACGGCGCAGAGCTATCTCAAGGCTGGCAACTTCTACTGGAACACCGGCATCTTTCTGTTTCGCGCAAGTGCCATGCGCGACGCGTTCATGGCCTTCCAGCCCGACATCTGGAGCGCCACAGAGGCTGCCTACCAGGCTGCGACATCGGATCTTTCCGGCCTCTACATGCCTCTGGATCTCTATGCCGCCATCCCATCGACATCGATCGACTATGCGATCATGGAGCGCGCCAGCGGCATCGCCATGGTGCCGGCCGGCTTTCGCTGGAACGATCTCGGCTCCTGGCAATCGCTGCTCGACGTCGGCCCCTCCGACACGCAGGGCAATGTCATCGTCGGCGATGTCGTCGCCATCGATTGCGAGAACTCCTATATCCGCAGCGACGGCCGCCTGCTGTCGGCCATAGGCCTGAAGGACGTCGCCATCGTGTCGACCGCCGACGCCACTTTCGTTGCTCCGGTCAGTCACAGCCAGAACGTCAAGAAGATCGTCGAGCAGCTCGAAAAAAGCGGCCGCCTTGAGACCAGGTTCACGCCCGCCGACGACCGCGTCATCGAAAGCGGCGCCTGGCAGCGCCGCGTGCACCATTGGCTGTTCGAGGAGACGGTGCCCTTATGGTCGACGGTCGGCGTCGATGAGCGCCACGGCGGGTTCCACGAGGCGCTCGGCTTCGATGCCGCCCCTCTGATGAAACCCAAGCGCATGCGCACGCAGGCCAGGCAGATCTACGCCTTCGCCGTCGCCAAGGCGCGCGGCTGGAACGGCCCGGCCGATCGGCTGATCAGCCACGGCCTCGAATTCATGGCCAGGCACGGACGTACCGACAATGGCGGCTGGGTACGCACGCTCAACGTCGACGGCACCGTCGCCGACGCCGCCGAGGATGCCTATGACCATTCCTGCGTGCTCCTGGCGCTGGCGCATGCCCATATGTGCGGCAATCCCGATGCGTTGCGGCTTGGCCAGGAGACCTTTGCGTTCATCGACGCGCATCTCGAGGACGAACGCCTGACCGGCTTCCGCGAGACCTCGAGCGGCGAGGGCGAGCGCCGCTCCAACCCGCACATGCATCTGCTCGAGGCATTCCTGGCCTGGCATCAGGCGACCGGCGAGCGCGCCCATCTTCGTCGCGCCGCGCGCATCGTCGATCTGTTTCGCAGCCATTTCTTCGACCCGGAAAGCTGGACGCTGGGTGAGTATTTCGACCATGAATGGCGGCCGACCCCTGGTGAGAAGGGCACGTGGACCGAACCCGGCCATCATTTCGAATGGGCCTCGCTGCTGGTCGACTTCGCCGGCCGCAGCGGCCAGAGCGGCTTGACCGGCCTTGCGCGGAAGCTCTACGCGTCGGCGATCGCCAATGGCCTGAACCGCGCCACGGGCCTCGCCTACGGCGCCGTCTCGCGGCAAGGCCTGCCGCTCGACCGCGTCTCGCGCAGCTGGCCGCAGGCCGAAGCGATCAAGGCGGCGATCGCGCTGGACGGTTCGGGCGGTCCCGACCTGAAGCCGGAGATCGAAGCACGGGTCGGCCGGCTGTTCCGCTGGCACATCAATCCGGCGCCGCTCGGCCTGTGGATCGACCGCATCGACGAGCGTGGCCGCTCCTTGGCGAGCGAGGTGCCGGCCAGCATCTTCTATCATCTCGTCTGCGCGCTGACGCAGTATCTGGACGGCACGGCGCCCAAGGATCAGTACGGGCTGGCGACATCCCCGGTCTCGACATAGACCGACTTCAGCTGCGAATAGAGCGCCAGTGCCGCGAGCGAATTCTCGCGGCCGATGCCGGATTGCTTGAAGCCGCCGAAGGGGATTTCGACCGGCGTCAGATTGTAGGCGTTGATCCAGCAGGTGCCGGCCTGCAGTTCGGCGATGACACGATGGGCGCGCGCCAGGTCTCGCGTGAACACGCCTGCGGCGAGGCCGAATTCGGTGTCGTTGGCGCGCTCGATCACCTCGTCCTCGCTGTCAAACTTCAGCACGCTCATAACCGGCCCGAAAATCTCCTCGCGGGCGATGCGCATCGTGTCGGTGACACCGGTGAACACCGTCGGCTCGACGAAGAAGCCATCCTGGAAACCCTGCAGCGAAGGCACATTGCCGCCGCAGGCGAGCACCGCGCCATCCTGCTTGCCGGCCTCTATGTATGAGACGACCTTGTCGTGCTGCGCCTTCGAGACCAGCGGCCCCATCTGCGTGTCCGGATCGAGCGGATCGCCGATGCGGATTTTCTTCGTCCGTTCGGTCAGCCTCTCGACGAAACGGTCATGGATGCCGCTCTGCACGAAGACCCGCGTGCCGTTGGAGCAGATCTGGCCGGTCGAATAGAAATTGCCGAGCATCGCGCCGCCGATGGCATTTTCGAGGTCGGCGTCTTCGAAGACGATCAGCGGCGACTTGCCGCCGAGCTCCATCGTTGCGTGCTTCATCTTTGAGCCGGCGAGCGACAGCACTTTGCGGCCGGTTGGCACCGAGCCGGTCACCGAGACCTTGGCGACGACATCGTGGCCGACAAGGCCGGCGCCGACATCGCCAAAACCCTGGACCACGTTGAACAGCCCGTCGGGCAGCCCGGCCTCGGTGTAGATTTCGGCGAGCGCCAGCGCTGATAGCGGCGTGTTTTCCGATGGTTTGAAAACCATCGCATTGCCCATTGCGAGGGCGGGTGCGGATTTCCAGCCGGCGATCTGGATCGGATAGTTCCAGGCGCCAATGCCGACGCAAACGCCGAGCGCCTCGCGCCTGGTATAGGCAAAGGGTCCGCCGAGATCCACGGCCTCGCCATTAAAGGCGGCGACGGCGCCGCCGAAATATTCCAGGCAGTCGGCCGCCGACGGGGCGTCCGCAACCAGCGTCTCCTGGATCGGTTTACCAGTGTCCAGCGTCTCGATGCGCGCCAGATCGGCATTGCGCGCGCGCAAAATGTCGGCGGCGCGGCGCAGGATGCGGCCGCGTTCGACCGCCTTCAGCCGCGCCCAGGCCGGTTGTGCTGCACGCGCGGCCTCGATCGCGAGCTCCAGCACGTTCGGCGTCGCCGAGCGCAGCATGGCGATGGTCTCGCCGGTTGCCGGATAGATAACCGGCAGCGCTGCGCCGCGCTCGTCGTCGATATAGCGGCCGTTGACATAATGCGATGCCGTTGGCTGGGCGCGCATGACTGTTCTCCAAATCGTCTTGTCGCGGCATGCGGAATATGCGTCCGCCGGATCATGGCCTATCTGTCCGACACCTGCCAGCGCGGATTGATCCATGGTTCCTGGTTGGAAGGTGGCAGCGGCGTACGCCCGAGAATGTGGTCGGCGGCCTTCTCGCCGGTCATGATCGACGGAGCGTTGAGATTGCCATTGGTGACGCGCGGGAAGATCGAGGAATCGGCGACCCGAAGCCCTTCGACGCCAATGACGCGGCATTCTGGATCGACGACGCTCATCGCATCGTCGGCACGGCCCATCTTGCAGGTGCCGCACGGGTGATAGGCGCTTTCGACGTGGTCGCGGATGAAGGCGTCGAGCTCCTCATCCGATTGCACATGTGAACCTGGCGACAGTTCCTTGCCGCGGTACGAATCGAAGGCCGCCTGCCCGAAGATCTCGCGGGTCAGCCGGATGCAGTGGCGGAACTCCGTCCAGTCGTCCGGATGCGACATGTAGTTGAAGCGGATCACCGGCTTCGATTTGGGATCGGGCGAGCGCAGCGTGACCGAACCGCGCGACTTCGACCGCATCGGCCCGACATGCGCCTGGAAGCCGTGCGCCTTGGCCGCCGCCTTGCCGTCATAGCGGACCGCGGCCGGGATGAAATGATACTGGATATCGGGATAGTCGACGCCGGCGCGCGAGCGTACGAAGGCGGCCGCCTCGAAATGATTGGTGGCGCCGAGGCCGGACTTGAAGAACAGCCATTGTGCCCCGATCAGCGCCTTCGAGAACGGGTTCAAGACGGAGTTCAGCGTGATCGGCTTTGTCGATTCCTGCTGGATGTAAAGTTCCATATGGTCCTGCAGATTGCGGCCGACTCCGGGCCGGTCGACAATCACCGGGATGCCATTCTCCCTAAGGTGCTGGCCGGGGCCGATGCCGGACAGCATCAGGATCTTGGGCGAGTTGATCGAGGACGCGGCAACGATCACCTCGCGCCGCGCTCTGACCATCTGAATCCGTTTGCGCACTTCGATCTCGACGCCGGTGGCGCGTTGATTCTCGATGATTACCCGCCGGGCGAAACCCTTGACCAGGCTGACATTTTTCCGCCTCAGCGCCGGCCTCAGATAGGCGCTCGCGGCCGACCAGCGACGGCCGCCGCGGATGGTCTGCTCCATCGGCCCAAAGCCTTCCTGCTTCGCGCCGTTATAGTCGTCGGTCAGCTCGAAACCGGCCTGACGGCCTGCCTCGACGAAGGCGCCGTAGAGTGGGTTCGTCCTCGAGCCGCGCTGCACAGTCAGCGGGCCGCCGTGGCCGCGCCAGCCATTCTCGCCGCCATTGCTGTCCTCCATGCGCTTGAAGTACGGGAGCACATCGGCAAAGCCCCAGCCGGTCGCGCCCTGTTCGGCCCAATGGTCGAAGTCGCGGGCATGGCCGCGCACATAGACCATGCCGTTAATCGAGGATGAGCCTCCGATGACTTTGCCGCGCGGCGTCGCCAGCACGCGGCCGCCGAGATGCGGCTCCGGCTCGCTGGCGAAGCCCCAGTCGTAAAGGCTCATATTGAGCGGGATCGACAGCGCCGACGGCATCTGGATCAGCGGCCCGATATCGCTGCCGCCATATTCGATGACGATCACCGAATGCTTGCCGTCCTCCGACAGCCGGTAGGCCATGGCCGAGCCGGCCGAGCCGGAGCCGATGATGACGAAATCCGCTTCAAGCATGGTTCATGCGCGCCCGTGGTTCATATGCGCAATGAAATCGGCCAGCGAGACGTTGCCGCCGGTTGCCATCACCAGAACGGTCTTGCCGGTTATGTCGACCTTGCCGCCGAGCACCGCCGCCAGCGAGGCAGCGCCGGATGGCTCGAGCACCAGCTTCAGCCGCTCGAAGGCGAGGCGCATGGCGCGCCGCACCGAAGCATCGTCGACGGTGACGCCGCGAACGCCGGCGGCCTTCACCGCTGCGAACGGCGCGTCGCCGGGCCGCCGCGACATCAGCCCGTCGCAGATCGATTTCGGTCCGATCGGCATGGTTTCGATGGCGCCATGCGCGAGCGACGAGCCCATGCCGTCAAAACCTTCCGGCTCGACGCCGATGATCTCCGTGGCGGGCGACAGATAGTGGAAGGCCAGCGAAACGCCACCGATCAGCCCGCCACCGCCGACCGAACAGAACAAGCCATCGGCCTCCACTTGCCTGGCGGCGAGCTGGTCGAGTGCCTCCAGTCCGGCGCCGGCCTGGCCGGCGACGATCTCCGGATCGTCGAACGGGTGCAGCAGCGCCAAGCCATCGCTCGCGGCGATCTCACGCGCTCTGGCGGCGGCGACTTCCTCACGCGCGCGTTCGCCATGGTCAGTCAGCACCACGCGCGCGCCATACCCTGACGTGGCATCGCGTTTGGCGGCAGGGGCGTCGATCGGCATGACGATGGTGACGGGAATGCCAAGCGCTTGGCCAGCCGCCGCTAGCCCCTGCGCAAAATTGCCGGAGGAGTAGGCGACGACGCCCTTTTTGGTTTCGTCAGGCGAGAGCTTCTTCAGCCGCCAGTAGGCGCCGCGCACCTTGAACGATCCTGCCCATTGCAGCGATTCGGCCTTGACGAAGACGCGGGCGGCGCCGGTCTCGCGGGCAAGTGCCGCCGATTCCAGGAGCGGCGTGATCTGCGTCGCCTTGGAGGTGACGGCATAGGCCTGCCTGAGATGGTCGAGCGAGGGGACGAGACTATCTGCCATCATTCGCCTCGCGGAAAGCGCTTCTGCTCTTCGAGCAGGTCGAGGTTCATGTGGTTGCGCATGTAGCGCTCCGATGCCTTCTGCAGCGGCTGGAATTCCCAGGGATAATGGGTGCCGTTGCGCAGCGCCGGGTAGACCACCCAGCGGCGTGCCTGGCTGGCACGCACCGCTGCATCGAACGCCGCCATGTCCCAGCGCGCCCGCACCTTGTCGGAGAAAGCGGTCACCAAAGCCGCATTGGCCGGATCGGCGGCGAGGTTGGTCGATTCCAGCGGATCCGATTCAAGATCAAACAGTTGCGGCGGATCGATCTCGCAATGGATGAATTTGTAACGGCCCTCGCGCAGCGCCACCATCGGCGCGTTCGAGCCTTCGGCGGCATATTCCATCAGCACCGGCGCGGAGCGCTTCTTTCCATTCAGCAGCGGCAGCAGCGACTGGCCGTCGGTCCACGGCGCAATCGCGCTGATGTCGATGCCGGCGAGGTCGCAAAGCGTCGGCGTCACGTCGAGGTTGGAGACCGGCGTGTCGATCAGCCCGGCGGCGATACGCTTGCCGGCGATCATCAGCGGCACCCGCGCCGAACCTTCGAAGAAGCACATCTTGAACCACAGGCCGCGCTCGCCGAGCATGTCGCCGTGATCCGAGCAGAACAGGATGATCGTGTCGTCGAGCATGCGCGTGCGCTCGAGCACCGACAGCAGCTCGCCGAGCTTGTCGTCGAGATATGAGATGTTGGCGAAATAGCCGCGCCGTGCGCGGCGTATCTGCTCAGCGGTGATGTCGAACCTGTCATAGTCGCTGGCGCGGTAGAGCCGCTGCGAATGCGGGTCCTGCCTGTCGTAAGGAATGAAGCCGACCTCAGGCTCGAGCGCCGGGCAATCCTCGTAGAGGTCCCAGTATTGCCGCCGTGCGACGTAAGGATCGTGCGGATGGGTGAAAGAAACCGTCAAGCACCAGGGCCGATGTGCGGCATCGTCGGAGACGCGGGCAAAATCATAAAGCTTCTGCACGGCATGGAAGGCGACCTCGTCGTCATATTCCAGCTGGTTGGTGATCTCAGCAGTACCGGCGCCGCTGACGGAGCCGAGATTGTGATACCACCAGTCGATGCGCTCGCCGGGTTTGCGATAGTCGGGCGTCCAGCCGAAATCGGCCGGATAGATGTCGGTGGTCAGCCGCTCCTCGAAACCGTGCAACTGGTCCGGCCCGACGAAATGCATCTTGCCGGAGAGGCAGGTGTGATAACCGGCGGCGCGCAGATGATGGGCAAAGGTCGGGATCGAAGACGCGAATTCGGCGGCGTTGTCATAGACCCCGGTGCGTGACGGCAACTGGCCGCTCATGAATGCGGCGCGGCCCGGCGCGCAGAGCGGCGAGGCCGTGTAATTGTTGCAAAAACGCGCCGAACGCGCGGCGAGCGCCTTCAGATGCGGCGCGTGCAGGAAGTCCGCCGGCCCATCCGGAAACAGCGTTCCGTTGAGCTGATCGACCATGACGATCAGGATGTTGGGTCGCTTGGATGTCACTGCTTCTGCCGTCCGCTGAGCTTCGTTTCGAGATAGTCCTCGACCAGTGCGATCGCGGTCGCGGCATCGGGAACACCGTCTTTCAGCGCGCGCCTGATATAGAGCCCGTCGATCAGCGCCGCCGTCGCTTCGGCGACCCGGTCGGCCTCGCTTCTCGGCAGGATCCCGGCCAGCCCGCTGAGCAGATTGGAATGCAGCCGCCGCGCATAGACCTTGAGCAGCCGTCGAAGCGCTGCCGATTTCTGCGCCTCGACATAGAAGGCGAGCCAGGCGGCGATCGTTTCGGGCTGGAACTGGATGTCGGAGAAATTGACCGCGACCACCGCCGAGACGCGCTGGCGCGCCGTGCCGGCCGCGCGAAGTGCACGGCGCGTATCGGCGGTGAGCTCGCTGAGGATGTGCCGCATCGTCGCCAACAGCAATTCGTCCTTGACGCCGAAATAATGGTGGGCAAGCGCCGAGGACACGCCGGCGCGCCCGGCGATTTCCGACATCGTCACATCAAGCGAACCGCGCTCGCCGATCGCCGAGATCGTTGCATCGATTAGCGCCCTGCGGCGCAACGGCTCCATTCCGAGTTTCGGCATTCTTGCTCCGGCCTGTTGGGGCAAGATTATTTTTTATTGACGCATCAATCAACAAAAATCCGGCCTGATTTGCTGGCAAAAGCCAGGCACTATGACCAGATGATCAAGATCAAGCGATTGTGCGGTTCTGGCCCCTTCACGAAGCCGGCGGAACGGTTCATGCTTGAACAATGCTGAGGCGCGCTGCAAGTATCGCGTAGCCCGGGTCCACAGGATGGAGATCGCCATGACAGCATGCATCGTCGGTTGGGCGCATTCGCGCTTCGGCAAGCTCGAAGGCGAGACGCTGGAGGGCCTGATCACCAAGGTGGCAGTCGAGGCGCTCGATCATGCCGGCATCGGTCCGGATGACGTCGACGAGATCGTGCTCGGCCACTTCAACGCCGGGTTTTCCGCCCAGGATTTCACCGCGAGCCTGGTCCTCCAGGCAGACGACCGGCTGCGCTTCAAGCCTGCGACCCGCGTCGAGAACGCCTGCGCCACCGGCTCGGCGGCGGTCAGGCAAGGCATCCGCGCCATCGACGCCAATGCCGCCCGTATCGTGCTGGTGGTCGGCGCCGAGCAGATGACGACGACGCCCGGTCCCGAGATCGGCAAGAACCTGCTCAAGGCCTCGTATCTGCCGGAGGACGGCAACACGCCGGCAGGTTTCGCCGGCGTCTTCGGCAAGATCGCCCAAGCCTATTTCCAGCGCTACGGCGACCAGTCGGATGCGCTGGCGATGATCGCCGCCAAAAACCACAAGAACGGCGTCGACAATCCCTACGCGCAGATGCGCAAGGATTTCGGCTACGAGTTCTGCCGGCAGGAAAGCGAAAAAAACCCCTTCGTCGCCGGTCCGCTGAAGCGCACAGACTGCTCGCTGGTGTCGGACGGTGCCGCCGCGCTTGTCCTTGCCGACACGGCCACGGCGCTGAAGATGCGCCGCGCCGTCGCCTTCCGCGCCAACGAGCATGTGCAGGATTTCCTGCCGATGTCGAAGCGCGACATTCTCGCCTTCGAAGGCTGCGAGCAGGCGTGGAACCAGGCGCTGAAGCAGGCGGGCGTGACGCTCGGCGACCTGTCCTTCGTCGAGACGCATGACTGTTTCACCATCGCCGAACTGATCGAGTATGAGGCGATGGGCCTGGCAAAGCCGGGCGAGGGCGCCAAGCTGGCCCTGGATGGCGAGACGGCGAAAAATGGAAGGCTGCCGGTCAATCCGTCCGGTGGACTGAAGGCCAAGGGCCACCCGATCGGTGCCACCGGCGTATCGATGCATGTGCTGAGCGCCATGCAGCTTGTCGGCGAGGCGGGCGGCATCCAGGTGCCGGGAGCAAAACTCGGCGGCATCTTCAACATGGGCGGTGCCGCGGTCGCCAACTACGTTTCCATTCTCGACCGGATCAGATAAACCCGCCCGCATTCGCGGGAGGTGACATGGCAAATCCGGTTCTGGTCGAAGTCTTGCGCGGCGCAATCGTCGAGAGTGCTCATCGCGGCGCTGTTGCCGTCTTCGACGCCGACGGCAAGCCTGTCTGGGAGATCGGCGACACGGCACAACCGGTGTTCCCGCGTTCGGCGGTCAAGGCGATCCAGGCGCTGCCGCTGGTCGAGAGCGGCGCTGCCGATGCCTACGGCTTCGGTGATCGGGAGCTGGCGCTGGCCTGCGCCTCGCATTCCGGCGAGCCGTCACATGTCGAGCTGGCGCGCGCCATGCTGGCGAAGGCCGGCTTGGACGAGACGGCACTCGAATGCGGCGCGCATTGGCCTTCGAGCCATGGAGCGACCCTGGCACTTGCCCGCGCCGGCAGCGTGCCGAACGCGCTGCACAACAATTGTTCCGGCAAGCACTCGGGCTTTCTCTGCACCTGCGTTCACAGCGGCATCGCCCATCGTGGTTACGTCAAGGCTGGCCATGCCTCGCAGGAGATGGTGCGCGAAGCGATGCAGGCGGTGACCGGTGCTGCCCATGACGCCGATCACCGCGGCACCGACGGCTGCTCGATTCCGACCTATGCCGTGCCGCTGCGCAGCTTTGCCCTTGGCTTTGCCCGCATGGCGACAGGTGCCGGGTTCGAGCCGGTGCGCGCCCGGGCGGCGAAGCGGCTGCTTTCCGCCTGCATGGCCGAGCCGTTTTTCGTCGCCGGCACGGGCAGGTCCGATGTCGCGATGATGGACGCCGCACCGGGCCGGATTTTCGTCAAGGGAGGCGCCGAAGGTGTTTTTTGTGCAGCCCTTCCGGAGCTTGGCCTTGGCATCGCGCTGAAGTGCGACGATGGCGCCGGCCGCGCCGCTGAAGTGATGGTCGCGGCCGTGCTGGCTAAGCTTTTGCAAGCCGACCAGGCGCTCGCAGCGAAACTGACCGAACAGGCAAATCCGCCTATCGAGAGCCGGATCGGCGCCAAGGTTGGCGCGCTCCGGCCGACGGCCACCTTCAACTGACGTGGTTGCGCTCGACGGTCAAATGCGCGTAGCCGGCATTGCCTGATGCGGCGAGGTCACCGGTCACTCGCTCGGCCCAGCGTTGGCCGACGATCGCGCCGTTCTGGACTCCGTCGATGACATTGTCGGAGATGATTGCCGTTCCGGCACCTTCAACCACGCTGACGGCGATGCCGGTTCCGGCCTTGCGGACGATGTTTCCCGTGGCGACCACATTGCGCATGAACGGTCCCCAGCCGATCTGCATGCCGTAGAGCGGCGCATTCTCGATGACGTTGCCGGAAACGGTGGTGTCGGCCTCGACGCTGATGCCGACGCCGAAGCCGGGCGCGTCGGCAGGGTAGGGGCCGCTGGTCGACAGATTGCGGACGATGTTGCCGGAGCACACGCCCATGCGGCCGCCCTCATTGAAATTGACGATCGAAATACCGTTCGCGGCGCCATCGACGATGTTGTTGCCGATGACGGCGCCTTCGAACGAGAATTCGGAATACACGGCCGTCTCGCCCGAACGCGAGCAGGTGTTGCCGGTGATCTGCAAATTGCTGGAAGTGTTGGCGCGGATCGCCGAGAACGCGCAGTCCGAGACAATATTGCCGGAGATGATGACGTTGCCGGCGCGGAACGCATTGATGCCGTTGCCGTTCTGGCCGGTTCCGCCGCTGCGCGCCTGGATGCGCTCGATCCGGTTGCCGCTGACGATGGTGCCGTCTTCAGCCGCCTGCCAGCGGTGCACGAGAATGCCGCCATTGGCGCAGTCGGAGACGCTATTGCCTGATATTTCCAGGCCATCGGCCTCGACCGAATAGATGCCGGCATCGGCCGCACCGGAAATCTCCAAGCGCTCGATGCGGCCCGAGGCGTGCTCGAGCGCCAGACCGTTCTTGCCGCTGCCGGTAAGCTGGCAATTGTCGACGACCAGATGGGCGATGCGGCGCAGATCGAGCAGGCCTTGCGTGTAGTCGCCCATCCAGCGTTTGCGGCCATCGAACACCAGCCCACTGAGTTCGATGTGCTCGGCCCGTTCGGCCATGATGAGATGGCCATTGCCGCCATAGACGATCCGCGATGCGCCCGGCACGCCGGACAGGCGCACGCGGCCGGGCAGCGACAGGTTGGAAACGATATAGATCCCCGGCGGCAGGAACACCGGCATGTCGCGGTCGTGCGCGTCGCGCAGCAGCTTGGTGAAAGCCTTGCTCTGATCGTCAAGCGCACCGGGCCGGACGCCGAGCTCGGTCGCGTTGATCGCGCCACGCATCGCGGCTTTCTCGATGCTTGGCAGGTTTTTCGCCGCTGCCTTGCCGAGCGAAAGCCCCATGACGGCAAAGCCGGCGGTCTGCGCAAGCAGCGTTCGTCTGTTCAACATCGGCACAGATTCCTTGCGTTCAACGGTCGCGCCGCAGGATTCGTGCCAGACAGGATCGGCCCGGATCGGCTCCGACGTCGGTTCGCCGGCTACGGCTTGTGGAGTCGTCGCGTCAGGCATAAGTTCGATAAATGAGCAGGGCTTTCACCCGCGAGGAAGACAGCGAAAACGCCATCGCCGGCATCGGCGAGCGGCCGATCAGTCATCACCGCAATCTGGTGACGGAACGCGGCCTGACGCTGATCGATGCGGAGGTGGCCGCTCTGCGCGACGAACTGGGCAGAGCCGAAAAGAGGGCCGACCGCGAGCGTATCGCGCTGGTGTCGCGTGATCTCCGCTACTGGACGGCGCGGCGCGAAAGCGCCGAGCTTTCGGTGCCGGAACCGGGCAGCGACATGGTTCGCTTCGGCATGGGCGTCACGCTGGAAAGCCACGACGGCAAGAAGGTTCACTGGAAGATCGTCGGCGAGGACGAAGCCAATCCCGCTAAGGGGACAATTTCTCATATGTCGCCGATGGCGATGGCCTTGTTCGGCAAGAAGGTCGGCGAAGTTGCCGTGGTCAATGGCAAGGAATGGGAGATCGTCAAGCTCTCCGACAGTTAGTCTTCGAGCTTGACGACATGATCGCGGAAGAACGCTGAGGCGCCGGCCTCGTCGATTTCGCCGGCGGCGACCATCATGACCAGTTGAATAATGTCCGCCTGCTCGGCTTCGATGCTCAGCCCGTTGAAATAAAGGAACAGATCGGCCGCCGCAAAAGCCGTGCGCTTGTTGCCGTCGACGAATGGATGGTTCTTGGCAATGCCGAAAAGATAGGCGGCTGCGAGTTCACAGAGATCGGGCTCGCCATAGATTTCTCTTTGCTGCGGCCTGTAAAGCGCCGACTCCAGCATTCCTTGATCGCGGATTCCCGCTGCGCCGCCGTGGAGGCGCAACTGCTCGGCGTGAAGCGCCTCCACGAACTCCCTCGAATGATGCTCGGTCATTTTGCGAGCGCGCGGTAGGCAACCTCGTACTTCTTCATCCGCTCGCGCGCGATCTTCATCTTGCGCTCGAATTCTTCGGCAGTGTCCTCGGTGCGGCGCAGGCGAAGCTCATCGCCCTCCTGGACGATGACGATGCTGTCGCCGGCCTTCAGGTTCATGCGGTCGAGAATTTCCTTCGGCAGGATCACGCCTTCGGAATTACCGATCTTGCGAATGGTCGTGTTCATGGTGAGACATCCTGTTGCAACGCTGATTATAACCAACCGTGTTTCTGTGGCAACAGACATTATAACAACAGCGCATCAGCCGACCTTAAGCAGCCGGTCCATCAGCCGCTCCGCCGCTTCGGGGATAACCGTGCCGGGCGGGAAGATTTCAGTGGCGCCTGCCTGCCGGACTGCGTCGTAATCCTGCGGTGGAATGACGCCGCCGGCGACGATCAGCATGTCGTCGCGGCCGAGCTTCTTCAGCGCATGCTTGAGTTCGGGAATAAGCGTCAAATGGCCCGCAGCCAGCGACGAGGCGCCGACGATGTGCACGTCATGCTCGACGGCCAGCCTGGCGATCTCGTCCGGAGTCTGGAACATCGGCCCGACGGTGACGTCGAAGCCTAGGTCGGCAAAGGCGGTGGCGATCACTTTCTGGCCGCGATCATGGCCGTCTTGCCCCATCTTGGCGACCAGAATGCGCGGCTTGCCGCCGGACTTTTCCTCGAACGCGACGATCTTGTCCTGCAGCCGGTCGACCACCGGATTGTCGCCGAGCGCGTTGCGATAGACGCCGGAGATCGTCTGCACCGAGGCGACATGGCGGCCGAAAACTTTTTCCAGCGCCAGCGAAATCTCGCCGACCGTGGCGTTGGCCCGTGCGGCCCGGATGGCGAATTCCAGCAGGTTTGCGTTACTCCCGGCAGCACGGGTAAGCGCATCGAGCGCGCTCTCGACAGCGGCGACGTCACGCGTGCCTTTTAGCCGCTGCAGCTTCGACAATTGCCGCGCCCTGACTTCGGCATTGTCGATCTTCAGCACGTCGACTTCGATGTCCGTGCCGGGACGGTGAGCATTGACACCGACCACGATCTGTTCGCCTGAATCGATGCGCGCCTGGGTGCGCGCGGCAGCCTCTTCGATGCGCAGCTTCGGTAGGCCCTTTTCGATCGCCGCGGCCATGCCGCCGAGGCTCTCGACCTCCTCGATATGCGCAAGCGCACGCGCCGCCAGATCATGCGTCAGCCGTTCGACATAGGCGGAGCCGCCCCACGGGTCGATGATGCGCGTCGTGCCGGACTCCTTCTGCAGGATGAGCTGTGTGTTGCGGGCGATGCGGGCCGAATGGTCGGTCGGCAGCGCCATTGCCTCGTCGAAGGAATTGGTGTGCAGCGACTGCGTATGCCCTTGAGTCGCCGCCATCGCCTCGATCGTGGTGCGGATGATGTTGTTGTAGGGATCCTGCGCCGTCAGCGACCAGCCCGAAGTCTGGCAATGGGTGCGCAGCGACAGCGAGCGCTCGTCCTTCGGCGAAAAGTTCCTCAGCATCAGGCTGGCCCACAAAAGGCGCGCTGCTCTCAGCTTCGCGACTTCCATGAAGAAATTCATGCCGATCGCCCAGAAGAACGAAAGGCGCGGCGCGAAACGGTCGATGTCGAGGCCAGCCGCGACGCCGGCGCGGGCATATTCGATACCGTCGGCAATCGTGTAGGCGAGCTCGAGGTCCGCCGTCGCTCCCGCCTCCTGCATGTGGTAGCCGGAGATCGAGATCGAATTGAACTTCGGCATGTGCTTCGACGTGTAGGAAAAAATGTCCGACACGATCCGCATCGAAGGTTTTGGCGGATAGATGTAGGTGTTGCGCACCATGAACTCTTTCAGGATGTCGTTCTGAATGGTCCCGGTGAGGTCCTTCTGCGCAACGCCCTGTTCCTCCGCCGCGACGATATAGAGCGCCATGATCGGCAGCACTGCGCCGTTCATCGTCATCGATACCGTCATCTCGTTAAGCGGGATGCCGTCGAACAGCTGGCGCATGTCGAGAATGGAATCGATGGCGACGCCGGCCATGCCGACATCGCCGGCGACGCGCGGATGGTCGCTGTCGTAGCCGCGGTGCGTGGCGAGATCGAAGGCGACCGACAGGCCTTTCTGGCCGGCGGCAAGGTTGCGCCGGTAAAAGGCGTTGGACTCTTCGGCCGTCGAGAAGCCGGCATATTGCCGGATCGTCCAGGGTTGCTGGACATACATCGTCGGATAGGGGCCGCGCACGAAAGGCGGCAGGCCTGGATAGGTATCGAGGTGCGGCAAGCCCTTGAGATCGCCCTGGTTGTAGAGATGCTTGACGGCGATTCCTTCCGGCGTCATCCGCTGGCCTTTGATCTCGACCGGCGCCCGCCGCGGCGGCGACCAGGCGATCTGGCTGAAATCCGGGATCATGGCACGGCTCCGATCGACTGATCGATGCGGATCGGAAATAGCGGCTCGCACACCGCAACGCCTTCGGTGAAGGCAGGCCGCCGCTCCGCCGCCAGCGTCTCGACCGGACGCTCGGTCTTCGACGGGTGCAGCGTCGTGCCGACGATCGCCCGTTCGCCCGCCTGGTAGGCTGCGTTGCGACGGGCGGAAGCTGCCTGGACGCGCCTCTGGATGTGGCCTTGCTCAAGGCTGGTCAGCACGCCGCCTTCCGCCTCGATCTGCTGGAACTCCTGCCAGGCCGCGGCGCAGAGCTCCGCAGTCAGCGCTTCGACGGCCCCCGAACCGCAAACCGGATCGGCGACGTGGTCGATATTGCTTTCATTGGCCATGATCAGTTGCGCGTTGCGGGCAACGCGGCGGGCAAAACCCGCGGGCAGGCCGTGCGCGATCGTGTGCGGCAGGATGGCGATCGAATCCGCGCCGCCGGCGGCAGCCGCAAAAGCGGCGATGGTGGTGCGCAGGATGTTGGTTTCCGGGTCGGCCGCCGTCATCATCCGGAAGGAGGTTTCGGCATGGACGCTGGCGCTGGAGGGCGGTATCGAGCAGGCCTCCTGGACACGCGCCCACAGCCTGCGCAACGCCCTGACCTTGGCCGTCGAAACGAACTGGTCCTGGTCGACGCTGAGCGCAAAACCGATATGCGGCGCCGCGTAGACGAGCGGCTGGCGCGCCTTCTCGAACAGCCTCAAATAGGAGACGGCCGAGGCGAGCATGGTGCCAAGCTCCTGCGCCTCGCTGGCGCCGGCATTGTGGAATACCCGCCCGTCGGCCTCCAGCAGCACGCCGGGCACACCCATCGAAAAGAAATGCGCCAGCGACTGCGGCATCGAAGCCTGCAAAGCCTCGATCGACATGCGCAGCCTGCCGGTCCCGGCAAAGATCGCGGCCGGATCGATGCCGAAGGAGAGGTTGAGCTTTGCCGGGTCGGAGCGGCGCTTGGTCAAAAACGCCACCAGCCAGTCGGCCACGGCACGGCTCCAGGGATGGGCGTCGATGCGGATCTGGATGCGGTTGAGCGGCACGCCGTCGAGCACGCCCTCCAGCGCCTCCGCCGTCCTCGGCAAGCCATAGCCGAAGGCGTTCGGCGCACCCTCGAAGACAAGCGACAGTCCGGTGGCACCCTGCGCGACGTCTTCCAGCGCCTGCGCACTGGCGCGGCCTATGTCCGGATCGTCGATGCGCTGGCTGACGATCCACGGTGATCCCGGGTTGGCGCGCACGACAGGCTCCGCCGTGACCGAACGCTCGTAGAGCGGCTCGATGCGGATGGCGTCGTCTGTATGCGAGACGAGCTTTTCCTCGAAGGACCCGCCGGCCAGCGCCTTCTCCGCCAGCGCCAGCCATCGTTGCCGGTCGGCGTTCGGAAGTTCGGCATCCTGGGTCAAGGCACCGGCGCCCATCGGTTCTCCTCGTTCTAGCGGCCGCAGCGGCCGACTATGTCAGTCTACGGTCCCCGGCCCGATATCACAATGCAGCACACATGCCGTGCAACGCGCCTTCCGTGATGGTGACCGTCAACCGATTGCCAAACATGGGCAGGTTCCGCAAGCTCCAAAGGCCATTTTCGACAACGCCCATTGTCGCTGCGCAATGGCCTCACTATACCTGCGGCGGGGCTCCCTTTTCTTCAAGGGATCAGGGCATTCAACCCTATAGGTTTGCCGGAGACCGGACACATGGCCGACGATACCAGTATCTTCATAGGGGCCAGCCGCAAGCCGGACGACAGCTATCAGCGGCCCGAACAGCTTTTGCTGCAATATGGCAATCGTCACGGCCTGGTCACCGGCGCGACCGGCACCGGCAAGACGGTGACCCTGCAGATATTGGCCGAGGGTTTCTCAAATGCCGGCGTGCCGGTATTCTGCGCCGACATCAAGGGCGACCTGTCGGGTATCGCCATGATGGGCACAGCGCAGGATTTCCTGGTCAAGCGGGCCGAGCAGGTCAAGCTCGATCCCTATGAATTCCAGGAATTCCCGGTCATCTTCTGGGATCTGTTCGGCGAGCAGGGCCACCCGATCCGCGCCACCATCTCGGAGATGGGCCCACTGCTTCTGTCGCGGTTGATGAACCTTTCCGAGGCGCAGGAAGGCATCATGAACATCGCCTTCCGCATCGCCGACGAGGAAGGCCTTCTGCTGCTCGATTTGAAGGACCTGCAGTCACTGCTGGCCAATATCGCCGACCGCGCCGAAGAGATCGGCGCCCGCTACGGCAATGTGACGAAGCCTTCGGTCGGCGCGATCCAGCGCACGCTGCTGGTCCTGGAGCAGCAGGGCGCTGCCAATTTCTTCGGCGAGCCGGCATTGCGGATATCCGACATCATGCGCACCACTCGCGATGGACGCGGCGCCATCAGCGTGCTCGCCGCCGACAAGCTGATGATGAATCCCAGGCTCTATGCGACGTTCCTTCTGTGGCTGATGTCGGAACTGTTCGAGGAACTGCCGGAAGTCGGCGACCCGGACAAGCCGAAGCTGGTCTTTTTCTTCGACGAGGCACACCTTCTGTTCGACGACGCCCCGAAGGTGCTGATCGACCGCGTCGAACAGGTGGTCCGACTGATCCGTTCGAAGGGCGTCGGCGTTTATTTCGTCACGCAAAATCCGCTGGATATCCCTGAAACAGTGCTGGCTCAGCTCGGCAACCGGGTGCAGCACGCACTTCGTGCCTATACGCCGCGCGAACAGAAGGCCGTCAAGACGGCGGCCGAGACGTTCAGGCCCAATCCCGATTTCGACTGCGCAACCGTTATCACGCAGCTCGGCACCGGCGAGGCGCTTGTCTCGACGCTGGAAGCCAAGGGCGTGCCGTCCATGGTGCAGCGAACGCTGATCCGCCCGCCATCGTCGCGGCTTGGCCCGATCGCGCCCGACGAGCGCCGCAAGCTGATCACTGAGAGCCCGGTTGCCGGACAATACGACCAGACCATCGACCGCGAATCGGCTTTCGAGATGCTGCAGAAGAAGGCCAGGGACGCCCAGGAGGCACAGGCGCAGCAACAGGACCCAGGCCGTTCGCGCTGGACCATTCCCGGCTTCGGCAATGACGATCCCCAGCCGACCGGCGGCCGCCGCGCGCCGCGCCCCTCCAACCGCCAGACGGTGGCGGAGGCGGCGATCAAATCAGTCGTGCGCTCGGTCGGGTCGTCGGTCGGACGGGCGATCGTCCGCGGGATTTTGGGGAGCTTGTCTAGGGGCAGGTGAGGGGCATCGGACCCGAAGGCGGGCGTCAGTGTTGGTAATTCTGTCCTGGCATCAAGCGCCAGTAGCCAGATCTGGAGGACAGCGGACGGCGGCTAGGCGCCGATTGTGTTGAAGAAGTCGACTGATGACAGCGTGTTCGTTTGTCGCCATTTGAGGATGTTCGAAGGCCAGGGCTCTCACGCCGGTTTCGGCATCCGCACCGGGATCAGCTTGGCCAGTTTCCGGAGGTTCTGGGCGGCTGCTGCCAGGTGGAACTCGTCTCGGGCGCCATTCGGTCCCCGTAGTCGCAGGCGATCGAGTTTCAGGATGCGTTTGAGATGCGCAAACAGCATCTCGACCTTCTTTCGCTCGCGGCGCGAGGTCACATAGGTGTCGGTGGCGGCGATATCACGGGCCATGTCGCGCGCACCCTCGTGGATGGAGCGCAGGATCTTGCGGGCTGGAGCGTTCGGACAGCATCGAGGTTGGAGAGCGCAGGCGTCGCAGTCGAGCTTGCTGGCGCGGTAGCGCATGAAGCCCTCGTCGTCGACACCCTCGCGGGGTGAGGCGAAGCGCCGACGATACTGCCTGAGTTCCTTGCCGCCTGGACAAGTGTAGAGGTCGCGCCTGCGATCATAGCTGAATTCTGCCCGCTCGAAGGTCCCATCGCGACGCTCCGACTTGTCGAAGACCGGGATGTGCGGCTCGATCCCGCGCTCGTGCACGAGCCAACCCAGCATCTCGGCCGAACCGTACGCGCTGTCGGCGGCCAGCCGCTCCGGATAGAGATTGAAGCGATCCTGGACGCGCTCGATCATGGTACGTGCCGCACCGACCTCCGCCTGCCGGATTGCGCGGCTCGCCTCGACGTCCACGATGACGGCGTGGTTCAGGTCGATCAGATAGTTGGTGGCATAGGCAAAGAAGGGATGCCCCTTCATCGCTCCGGTCCACTGCGCCGCTGGGTCGGACCTCGACACGAACTTCGGCTTCACCTCGCTGGCTGCACCCCACCCGGCATCGTCCAACGTGTCGAGATACTCCTGTACCGAGCGGCGTGTTGCCGCCATCGTCTCCCAGTCGACCTGCTCCGATCCATCGGCTGAGCGCTGCTTGTTCGCGTCCGCTCTGATGAGGCTGGCATCGACGGCGAAGCCCTCGTTGCCGACGAGACCTTCTTCGATGCAGCGGCGAACCGTAGTCTCGAACAACTCGCGCAGCAGATCGCTGTCGCGAAAGCGGCCGTGCCGGTTCTTGGAGAAAGTGGAATGGTCCGGGACATCACCCTCCAGGCCAAGCCGGCAAAACCAGCGATAGGCGAGATTCAGATGTACTTCCTCGCAGAGCCGGCGCTCGGAGCGGATGCCGAAGCAGTAGCCGACGATCAGCATCCGGATCATCAGTTCCGGATCGATCGAGGGCCGGCCGATCGGGCTGTAGAAGGGCGCCAGATGCTGGCGGATGGCGGACAGGTCGACGAAGTGGTCGATCGCTCTGAGCAGGTGAT